>JAUNPT010000006.1:7923-32254 GCA_030536565.1 Eubacteriales bacterium
TCTTTTTATCAGTTGTTAGAGGAAAATGCTAATAGGCATCCAAAAAAAACAGCAGTGCTGTATGATACATTTGCGGTGAACTATAAGGACTTGTTTGATGATGTATGCAACAAAGCAATTCATCTTCAGAGGTTTCCGGGTAAAAGGATTGCTATATATGGGCCGGCATCATATCGCTGGATAGTTAATATGCTGGGAATTATTCTTGCAGGAAAAGATGCTGTGCTGGTTGATTTTTTTCTGCCGCAGGAAATGAGAAGCAAAGTTTTAAAAAAAATTGGGATTGATTATATTCTATCTTCGACCAATCAGTATATTCTGGCCGATGAGGAAGCAATAATAATTGCAAATGCAGATAAAGATGATGTGGCCGGGCTGGACTATAATAGTAAGACTGCTGAAGGAAATATTATTATGTTTACTGCAACTGCTGATGAATCCGATAAAGCAGTTGTTTTAACCCCGGCAAATCTTTTGAATACTGTAAATGCCATAAGCAGCCATTGTCCGTGCGATGAAAATGATAAGGTGCTGTCGCAGATTCCGCTGCATCATATATTTGGACTTGTGTACAGTCTGCTGTGGCCATTGACATGTGGTGCGTGTGTATGCGTGGGAAGGGGCTTGCGTCATATTGATGCGGACACATATTATTATCACCCAACAATCCTGCCTGGGTCTCCATCAATGATGGAGTATCTTAAAAAGGTAAAAGCCTTTAATAAGGAATTAAAAAGAGTGCTAATTGGAGGGGCGTCATGCCCATTCAGGCTTTTTGAATACTTAAAGGACCAGGATTTATGTGTGTACTCAGTTTATGGTATGACAGAAAGCTCAGGCTGCATTGCGGTTAACAAGGATATGGATGGCTCTTATGAAATCTATTCAGGAACAAATGTAGAACTGGCCAGAGATGGCGAAATTCTGGTCAGTGGGCCATGTGTAATGGAAGGCTACGACAAAGATGAAGAAGGCAGCAGAACGATACTAAAGAATGGAGTGCTTCATACAGGTGATTATGGGCGTTTCAATCATCATGGGCGTCTGGTTCTTACGAAAAGAAATCCGGGGATTCTATTGCTGCCTACAGGAGAAAAAATAAGCCGAAAGATAATTAATAAGGAAATAACAGATTTAAATGGTATTGCAGAAAGCTATCTTACAGTTTTTGAGGACAAGCTTATATCAGTAATTGTACCTATAGAAAAGGGAGGCAATCCCGACAGGTTTAAGCGCCAGATTGATAGATATAATAAGAAGGTTGGCTATCGCTGGGAAATACAGAAAGTTGTTGTATTGGACAGACCGCTGCCAAGATGCGGGGACGGTTCGGTTGATGAAGAAGCGATAGAGAACCTTCTTATTAAAGAAATGTAAGCTACATGTAGCTGTTAAACATCATTCCAGTGTATGCTGACAGATTATAAGGGTCTGTCAGTTGACGCTGGGGATTTTTGTATGCAACTATTTTGTTGTTGACATAATTCATTGGATTAATTGCAATATGGTCAGCCTTGTTTTGGATTGCATTCTTAAAGGAATTAAGACTTTTAAATACATTATTCAAAGAGTCGGATTCTGCCATTTCTTTAATCGTATCAGAATCTATGGAAATCTGGCCATTGTCATCAACAAGTATGCCACTTCTGCTTAATTCCTGACTGTGTATTTTTGCAATATGCATAAAATCCTTCTGGAGCTTTGCATTTCCTGCAAACCGGTTATTATCAGCATTCATTGTTATTGAGACCATATTGTTATAGCCTGACATAAGCTCAGAGATACTTTCGGTCACAGAGTCAGCATTGGCAGAAAGACCAATCTGTACAGACTCAGCAGTAATATCCTTAAGAGTTATGGCGTAAGCTTTTCCAATGTTAAATTCATTAGTGGGTGAAATCCGCTGTTGTCCATTGATTTCGAATATGGCATTGGAAGGGTATGAAGCAATGCGGTTAAGACCCAGAGTATCTATTAAATTCAGGTTATTCTCATTAAGTGAGTCTGAATTTGCTCTGATGTCAAATATTGTTGCCTGTCCTGCGTCAGGCAGTCCGGTTGCATCTGAGGTGATAGAAATAGCGCTGTTGCTGATGCTGTCAGTTATTACCTCAGAGTGAAGACCTATATTGGAACGATTGATAAGCCTTGAAAGTTTGTTTTGAATATCGTTAGTTGATTCATTCTCACTGACATTAAATTCAAATTCATATGTAAGGTTGTTGATGCTTAAATCAAATGAGTATGTTCCGGGGGTGATTAAGGTGCTGTTTGGCTGGAGAAAATTGCCTGTATTAGTCTGTCTGGCTGCAAGCTGGGAAACATTTATCTCAAAGCCTTCGGCCTCCTTGTCGGTGCTGTTTTTAAGGTATGTAACTTCAACAGCGTTTTCATTGGAGGAGGTGGCAGTTTTTTTATATGTAATTGAGCCATCGTAGGAATCGGAAAGCTCCATGGCTATATTGCTTAATTCACGAGCGTTTTCTTTTAAATCAATCGCATATTTTTGGGCAGCCTCAGATATGTCTATTTTATATGTAGGAGACTGGCTGTTAAGCTTTAAGACCTTACTGTAAGTATTTTTTAATTGATTTTTTGTATGGGAATCATGTTTTGTATTGACTTTATGTCCATACTGGGACATATAATAGCTGTATACGCTGCTGATCATAACAGTCACCTCCTTGTCTGTATAATCTGTAAGAAAAAATACTGGAATCCTTTCCAGACATGTGTTATTATCTATATTATATATCATCATTATTTGAATGTCATTAATTTTTGAAAATGTTTTTAGTAAAAATTGTTGACGTTGTTGTGACGATTGTGCTATATTAGACTGGCTATGGAAGCGGTCTTTTTTTTATGCCTAAAAAAGAACCAATTGGTGTCAATTCTTTTCAGCAGCGTGGGTTTTTGGGATAACAGCTCCCGGACAAGGCATTGTATTACCCCACCGGAAAGATTTGCATACACCTACAAAATAAAATAAATTGGAGGTGGAAGTTGTGCGCGTTAAGATAACATTGGCATGTACTGAGTGTAAACAGCGTAATTACAACATGACGAAGGATAAGAAAACTCATCCTGACAGAATGGAAACAAAGAAATACTGCAAGTTCTGTAAATCACACACATTACACAAAGAAACTAAGTAGATTCGTTCAGTGAGGTGAGCATAATGGGTGAAACTGTTAAAGAAAAAAAACAGAAAAAAAGCTGGTTTAAAGGCTTAAAAGCTGAGTTTTCAAAAATCGTTTGGCCAAGCCAGAAATCACTTGCTAAAGAGACAGCTGCAGTATTAGCAGTATCTGTATTATTAGGAGTTATCATTTCAATAGTGGATTTGGTATGTCGTTTTGGTATAGAGTTCTTGGTAAAGTAAGGAATAGGTGATTAAATGGATGAAGCAAAATGGTATGTTGTGCATACTTATTCCGGATATGAGAATAAAGTAAAAGCAAACATAGAAAAAACAGTTGAAAACAGAAATCTTCAGGATCAGGTATTGGAAGTAATCGTTCCTCTTGAGACAGTAGTCGAGATTAAGAATGGTTCAAAGAAATCTGCCATGAAGAAGATGTTTCCTGGATACGTTCTCATCAATATGGTTATGAATGACGACAGCTGGTATGTTGTCAGAAACACCAGAGGCGTTACAGGCTTTGTTGGTCCTGGTTCAAAGCCAGTACCACTTACTCCGTCTGAAATTAAATCTCTTGGCATTAACCTGCCGGAAGCAGAGGCAGCCAAACCAACAATTCAGTTTGATGGCAAGGTGGGAGATCAGGTAATGATTCTTTCAGGAGCGTGGGAGAATACAGTTGGAGAAATTAAGAGCATTAATGAAGGTAAGCAGTGCCTTACAATTAATGTTGAGATGTTCGGCAGGGAAACACCAGTCGAAATCGACTTCACAGATGTGAAGCTTATGTAACAAATAAAGGTTCGTATAGTCGAACGTGGGAGACAACGTCAATCACTTTGTGATTGCCTATCCGAGAAATTTGCTTGCAGCAAGTTCTCGGCATTGACCATTAGGTATAGGAACGGTTCACGTTTCAAGCAAATCGCTAAAGCGATTCTTTGTGAATGCCGCTACACAGTGTCGCCAATTACCACATTATATTTAGGAGGTGCCTAAAATGGCAAAGAAAGTAACAGGTTATATTAAATTACAGATTCCTGCCGGCAAAGCTACACCAGCTCCACCAGTTGGTCCAGCACTTGGTCAGCACGGTGTCAATATCGTAGAATTTACAAAGCAGTTTAATGCAAAAACAGCAGATCAGGGAGATTTAATCATTCCTGTAGTTATTACAGTTTATGCTGATAGAAGCTTCAGCTTCATCACAAAGACTCCACCAGCTGCAGTTCTTCTTAAGAAGGCATGCAACATTAAGTCTGGTTCAGGTGTTCCTAACAAGAATAAGGTTGCTACAATTAAGAAAGCAGAAGTTCAGAAAATTGCTGAGCTTAAGATGCCAGATTTAAATGCTGCATCAATTGAAGCTGCTATATCTATGATTTCAGGAACAGCTAGAAGCATGGGTATCGTTGTAGAAGATTAATCTTCTTCATAATGTCTTAAATTCAGACTGAATGAGACAACGAATCAGGAACTGATTGAATGTCATGTGTTTCCTGTGGAGAGCAGGACATGATTTGTATATGTGGGAGGAAAGACAATCCCTTCCGATATTACCACTAGGAGGTTTTTTATAATGAAAAGAGGAAAGAAATACGTTGAGGCAGCCAAGAATATTGACCGCGCAACATTATATGACGCAGCAGATGCTTTAGCTCTTGCAAAGAAGTGTGCTACTGCAAAATTCGACGAAACAATTGAAGCTCATATCAGAACAGGTTGTGATGGACGTCACGCTGAACAGCAGATCAGAGGAGCTGTTGTTCTTCCACATGGAACAGGTAAGACTGTTAAGGTTTTGGTTTTCGCTAAGGGTGCTAAGGCTGATGAGGCTGAAGCAGCTGGTGCTGATTACGTAGGCGGAGAGGAATTAATTCCTAAGATCCAGAATGATAACTGGTTTGATTTTGATGTAGTTGTAGCTACACCTGATATGATGGGCGTTGTTGGTCGTTTAGGACGTGTACTCGGACCTAAGGGCTTAATGCCAAACCCTAAGGCTGGTACAGTTACAATGGATGTAACAAAAGCTGTTAATGATATCAAGGCTGGTAAGATTGAGTACAGACTTGATAAGACAAATATCATTCACGTGCCAATTGGTAAGGCTTCATTTACTGAAGACCAGTTAGCAGACAACTTCCAGGCTATTATGGGAGCAATCGTTAAGGCAAAGCCTGCATCATTAAAGGGTACTTATTTAAGAAGCATCGTTGTATCTTCTACAATGGGCCCTGGTGTTAAGGTTTCTGCAGCTAAGTTCCTTGGCTAAGGAATTTTAAAAAACGGTTGACAACCAATAGAGGTGATAGTATACTATCACAAGTGTGATGAAAGTCACTATAAATATTTTGCCTAAGACAGCAGGTCCCGCAAGGGTCAAAGAGCAATCGCCTACCGAGGAATCTATCAGCATTTTATGTTGATGTATTTGATGAATTTCAAGTCCTCATGTCTTTGATGTGAGGACTTTTTTATGGGCAGAATTGTTTATCCGTAAGGATATAAATCTAACAGGAGGTAATCAATTCATGGCAAAGGTAGAACTTAAGCAGCCAATCGTAGACGAAATCGCAGAACTTTTAAATGGCGCACAGGGCGCTGTTCTTGTTGATTATCGTGGATTAACTGTAGAGCAGGACACACAGTTGCGTAAGCAGTTAAGAGAAGCTGGTGTTGTATACAAGGTATACAAGAACACATTAGTTAAGAGAGCTATCGCTGGTACAGAGTTTGAGCCAATGACAGACTTGCTTGAAGGACCTACAGCTATTGCAGTCTGCAAGGACGATGCAACAGCTCCGGCAAGAATCTTAGCTAACTTCGCAAAGACAGCTGAAGCACTTGAACTTAAGTGCGGTGTTGTAGAAGGCACATTCTACGATGTTAATGGAATTACAGCAATTGCTTCTATTCCATCAAGAGACGAGCTTATTTCCAAGTTCCTTGGAAGTATTCAGTCACCTATTACAAACTTCGCCCGTGTTCTTAAGCAGATTGCTGAGAAGAATGAAGAAGTTGCGTAATTATTACTATTAAACAGATGGCAGAGTCATCTAATATTATTAAAAGGAGATTATAATAATGACTACACAGGAAATCATTGATGTTATTAAGGGATTATCAGTATTAGAATTAAACGATTTAGTTAAAGCATGTGAAGAAGAATTTGGCGTATCTGCAGCAGCAGGCGTTGTTGTTGCAGCAGCAGGTGCTGGCGCAGCAGCTGAAGAAAAGACAGAGTTTGATGTTGAGCTTACAGAAGCAGGCCCTAACAAGGTTAAGGTTATTAAGGTTGTTCGTGAAATCACAGGTCTTGGCTTAAAGGAAGCTAAGGATGTTGTTGATGGAGCTCCTAAGGTTGTTAAGGAAGCTGCTTCTAAGGAAGAAGCTGAAGAAATCCAGAAGAAGCTTGAAGCTGAAGGCGCTAAGGTTACTCTTAAGTAATTGCAGCTTTTTGGATTTGTACTATAGTGGCAGCTATAGAATGGCAGCGTAAGCTGCTTGATGTCCCTGGCGGTCAGAGATTAATCTGACTGCTGGGGAATTTGAATTTATTGAGTGGTTTTGTTGGTATGAATGCACATAACAGCCGCAGGTGGCGGGGTTATGTGTTTTCATATTTATAAAACCAGTTTTGTGGGTAAATAACTGCAGCTTGTGAAAGCTTTGAATGAGACAGGCAAAAAGTGGAAATATTTATACAGAGACTTTGGACTCATTTAGAGCTATTTTATTAATAAAATAAAAATTATAATATTATATGTTGACAGAATAAAGGTATTGTGATACTATGGACAATGCACTATTGTGGTATGTCTATGCCAAATTGTATGTGTCAGGCTGGCACAGGTTAAGCGGCTTTAGCATATTAATAATATTCAAATTTTTATAAAATAAACACAAGGGGTGAAACGTCAATGGAGAAAAACAGAATACGTCCAGTAAAATCAGGTAAAGCGATGCGTATGAGCTATTCAAGACAGAAAGAAGTTCTTGAGATGCCTAACCTTATTGAGGTTCAGAAGGATTCTTACCAGTGGTTTTTGGATGAGGGTTTAAAAGAAGTTTTTGATGACATCTCTCCAATCGCAGACTACAATGGCAGACTTAGTCTTGAATTTGTAGATTTCTCTTTATGCGAGGATGAAGTCAAGTATTCTATTGAAGAGTGTAAGGAAAGAGATGCTACATATGCAGCTCCACTTAAGGTCAGAGTAAGACTCCATAATAAGGAGAGTGAAGATATCAGCGAGCATGAGATTTTCATGGGCGACCTTCCACTTATGACAAAGACAGGTACATTCGTAATCAATGGAGCCGAGAGAGTTATCGTAAGCCAGTTGGTACGTTCACCTGGTATATATTATGATATTCAGAAGGATAAATATGGTAAGATTTTCCTTTACAGCTCACAGGTAATTCCTAACAGAGGTGCATGGTTAGAGTATGAAACAGATGCCAATGATGTATTCTATGTTAAGGTTGACCGTAATAAGAAGGTGCCGGTTACAGTATTAATCAGGGCTTTGGGCTTCGGTACTAATGCTGAGATTTTAGATATTTTTGGTGAAGAACCAAAGCTTATGGCTACAATGGAAAAGGATACCTCTACTAATTATCAGGAAGGTATTCTTGAATTATATAAGAAGTTAAGACCGGGCGAACCATTGTCAGTTGACAGTGCTGAGTCTTTGATTTCGGGAATGTTCTTTGACCCAAGACGTTATGACCTTGCTAAGGTTGGCAGATATAAATTTAATAAAAAGCTTTCATTTAAGAGCAGGATAGTTGGACATATCTTAGCTGATGATGTGACTGATATGACTGGTGCAGTAATCGCCCATGCTGGTGACAAGCTTACAAGAGAGTCTGCACAGATGATTCAGGATGCTGCTGTTCCTGCTGTATTCATTAATGTTGATGTTAAGGCTAATGATGGTACGATTTCAACAAGACGTGTTAAGGTTCTTTCTAATATGGCTGTTGATATTACAAAGTGGGTTGATATTACTGTTGATGAGGCCAAGAAGCTTGGTGTTACAGAACAGGTATTTTATCCGGTTCTTGCCCAGATTCTTGCAGAAAATGACAGCCTTGAGGATATTAAGGAAGCAATTTCTAAAAATATTGGGGATTTAGTTCCTAAGCATATTACTGTAGAGGATATTATTGCCTCAATTAATTATAATATGCATCTTGAATATGGCGTTGGTACAAAGGACGATATCGATCACCTTGGTAACAGACGTATCAGAGCTGTAGGAGAACTTCTTCAGAATCAGTTCAGAATTGGTATCTCAAGAATGGAACGTGTTGTTCGTGAGAGAATGTCAACACAGGATTTAAGCGGTATTTCACCACAGTCATTAATTAATATTAAACCTGTAACAGCAGCAATTAAGGAATTTTTCGGAAGTTCACAGCTGTCACAGTTCATGGATCAGAATAATCCACTTGGCGAGCTTACACATAAGAGACGTCTTTCAGCTCTGGGACCTGGTGGTCTTTCAAGAGACCGGGCAGGCTTTGAGGTTCGAGATGTACACTATACTCATTATGGAAGAATGTGTCCTATTGAAACTCCTGAAGGACCTAATATCGGCCTTATTAACTCACTTGCATCTTATGCAAGAATTAATGAGTATGGATTTGTTGAAGCTCCATATCGTCTTGTTGATAAAACAGATCCTAAGAACCCTAGAGTTACTGATGAAGTCCGCTATTTTACGGCAGATGAGGAAGACGATTTCCATGTAGCACAGGCTAATGCTGAAATTGATGACAATGGATATTTTGTTAAGAATACTGTATCAGGACGTTACAGAGAAGAAACGTCAGAGTTTGATAAGAGCCAGATTGATTTGATGGACGTATCTCCTAAGATGGTATTTTCAGTAGCCACATCAATGATTCCGTTCCTTCAGAATGATGACTGTACACGTGCCCTTATGGGTTCTAACATGCAGCGTCAGGCAGTACCTTTGCTTACTACAGAAGCACCAGTCATCGGTACAGGTATTGAAAATAAGACAGCTACAGACTCCGGTGTATGTGTTGTTGCAGAGGCCGATGGTACAGTAATTTTATCTGAATCAGATAAGATTGTTATAAGAGAGGAAGATGGAAAGGCGCATGAATATAAGCTTACCAAGTTCTCAAGAAGTAACCAGAGCAACTGTTATAACCAGAGACCAATTGTATTTAAGGGCGATGCAGTTAAGGCTGGAGATGTAATTGCTGACGGACCATCAACCTCACAGGGTGAGCTTGCATTAGGAAAGAACCCGCTTATTGGCTTCATGACATGGGAAGGCTATAACTATGAAGATGCTGTCCTTCTTAGCGAAAGGCTTGTAAGAGATGATGTGTATACATCTATCCATATTGAAGAATATGAAACAGAAGCAAGAGATACAAAGCTGGGGCCGGAAGAAATCACGAGGGATATTCCATCTGCAAGTGCAGATTCGATTAAGGATCTTGATGAGAATGGTATTATCCGTATTGGTGCCGAGGTTCGTGCAGGAGATGTTTTAGTTGGTAAGGTTACACCTAAGGGTGAAACAGAGCTTACAGCTGAAGAAAGACTGTTAAGGGCTATTTTTGGCGAGAAGGCAAGAGAGGTAAGAGATACATCACTTAAGGTTCCACATGGCGAGTATGGTATCGTTGTTGCTGTTAAGACATTTACAAGAGAAAATGGTGATGAACTTTCACCGGGTGTTAATAAATCAGTCCGTATCTATATTGCACAGAAGAGAAAGATTTCTGTAGGTGATAAGATGGCTGGACGTCATGGTAATAAGGGTGTCGTTTCAAGGGTGCTTCCTGTTGAAGATATGCCTTTCCTTCCTAACGGACGTCCTCTTGATATTGTGCTTAATCCATTGGGCGTACCTTCACGTATGAACATTGGTCAGGTGCTTGAAATCCATTTAAGCCTTGCTGCCAAGGTGTTAGGCTTTAACATTGCAACACCTGTATTCGATGGTGCAGACGAGAACGATATTATGGATACACTTGACCTTGCAAATGATTATGCAAATCTTGAATGGGATGAGTTTACTGCAAAGCATAAAGATTCGCTTGCTCCAGAGGTATATAATTACCTTGATGAGAATAAGGCACACAGAGAAGAATGGAAAGGGGTTCCAATTGGACGTGACGGTAAGGTAAGACTACGTGACGGACGTACTGGAGAATATTTTGACAGTCCGGTTACAATTGGCTTCATGCACTACTTAAAGCTTCATCATTTGGTTGATGATAAGATTCATGCACGTTCAACAGGCCCATATTCACTTGTTACACAGCAGCCATTAGGTGGTAAGGCACAGTTCGGTGGACAGCGTTTCGGTGAAATGGAAGTTTGGGCACTTGAAGCTTATGGTGCATCTTACACATTGCAGGAAATCCTTACAGTTAAATCTGATGATGTTGTTGGACGTGTTAAGACTTATGAGGCTATTATTAAGGGTGAGAATATTCCTGAACCGGGCATTCCTGAATCATTTAAGGTATTACTTAAGGAATTACAGTCACTTGCTCTTGATGTAAGAGTTCTTGACCATAATAATGAAGAAGTCAGACTTCTTGAGAGTTCAGAATATGAGGTTACTGATTTTAAGAAGGTTCTTGATGATGGTAACTATAGAAGAAACAGCAAGGATGATGAAGCTGAATTTGCCAAGTCAGGTGCGACTATCCAGACAGCTGGTGAAGAAGGCTTTGAAAATGCTGAAGATGCTGATTACAGTGATGATTCATTTGACGATGATATGGATGATTACGGTGATGGCAACATAGATATGGAATAATAGAAGGGAGCACATAAATGTTAGAAGAATCAAAAAAAGATGTATCAAACAAGTCAATGAAGTTTGATAAGATTCAGATTAAACTCGCTTCTCCAGAGGATATCTTAGAGTGGTCTCATGGTGAGGTTACTAAGCCGGAAACAATCAATTACAGAACATTAAAGCCGGAAAAAGACGGCTTGTTCTGTGAGAGAATTTTTGGGCCTAGCAAGGACTGGGAATGTCACTGTGGAAAGTATAAGAAGATTAAGGATAAGGGTATTATCTGTGACAAGTGTGGTGTTGAGGTAACAAAAGCAAGCGTTCGTAGAGATCGTATGGGACATATCCACTTGGCTGCTCCTGTATCACATATCTGGTATTTTAAGGGGATTCCAAGCCGTATGGATTTGATTCTGGACATTGGGCCTAAGAATCTTGAAAAGGTACTCTATTTTGCAGCATATATTGTGTTAGACCCAGGTACAACAGATATTGCATTTAAGAAGATTTTAACTGAGCAGGAATACAGAGAATTATATGACCAGTATCCAGGACAGTTCCGTGTAGGAATGGGTGCAGAAGCTATCTTAGAACTGCTTAAGAATGTTGACCTTGTAACAGAGGTGGCAAAATTAAAAGAAGAACTTGCAAACACAACTTCCCAGAAGGCTGCAAGACTTATTAAAAGAATTGAGGTTATGGATGCATTTATTGCGGCTGGTACAAAGCCGGAATGGATGATTCTCACAGAAGTTCCAGTTATTCCTCCAGATTTAAGACCTATGGTTCAGTTAGATGGCGGACGTTTTGCTACATCTGATTTAAATGATTTATATAGAAGAATTATCAACAGAAATAACCGTCTGGCACGTCTTAAAGAGCTTGGCGCACCTGAAATCATTGTTCGTAATGAGAAGAGAATGCTTCAGGAGGCTGTTGATGCGCTTATTGATAATGGACGCAGGAATGGACGTCCAGTGACAGGACCTGGCAACAGGGCATTAAAGTCACTTTCTGATTTACTTAAGGGTAAGCAGGGACGTTTCCGTCAGAACCTTCTTGGTAAACGAGTTGACTATTCTGGACGTTCAGTTATCGTAGTAGGGCCGGAGCTTAAGATTTACCAGTGCGGTCTTCCTAAGGAAATGGCTATTGAATTATTCAAGCCGTTTGTTATGAGAGAGCTTGTAAGACGTGGTCTTGCCGATAACATTAAAAAGGCGAAAAAGAGCGTAGAGCATCTTGAAAATAATGTATGGGATGTACTTGAAGATGTTATTAAAGAGCACCCAGTTATGTTAAACCGTGCTCCTACACTTCACAGGCTTGGTATTCAGGCGTTTGAGCCTATCCTTGTAGAAGGTAAAGCTATTAAGCTACATCCATTGGTATGTACAGCGTTCAACGCTGATTTCGATGGTGACCAGATGGCTGTTCATCTTCCACTTTCAGTAGAAGCTCAGGCAGAGTGCCGCTTTATGCTTCTTTCACCAAACAACCTGTTAAAGCCATCAGATGGCGGCCCTGTTGCTGTTCCATCACAGGATATGGTGCTTGGTATTTATTATTTGACACAGGAAAGACCAGGGGCTAAGGGTGAAGGCAAATTCTTTAAGAATGTTAACGAAGCTTTACTTGCGTATGAAAACGGAGTAATTACATTACATTCTAAGATTATGGTAAGAATGTCTAAGAAGAATGCAGCTGGTGAGATTGTTTCAGGAGAGACAGAATCTACATTGGGACGTTTCATTTTTAATGAAATCCTTCCACAGGATTTAGGATATGTTGACAGAACAATAGAGGAGAATTTCCTTGTGCCAGAGGTTGATTTCCATGTTGGAAAGAAGCAGTTAAAGGATATCCTGCAGCATGTTATTAATACACATGGTACAACTACAACAGCAGAAGTTCTTGATGATATTAAGGCTATGGGATATAAGTATTCAACGAGAGCTGCCATGACAGTTTCTATTTCAGAGATGACAGTGCCAGCTATTAAGAAACAGCTCATTGCCGATGCAGAGAAGATGGTTGAACAGATTACTGTAAACTATAACAGAGGACGTTCAACTGATGAGGAAAGACATAAAAATGTTATCCGTGTATGGCAGGATACAGATGAGACATTAAAGAATGCACTGATTGAGGGTCTTGATAAATATAACAATATCTTCATGATGGCCGATTCAGGTGCCCGTGGTTCTAACCAGCAGATTAAACAGCTGGCTGGTATGCGAGGTCTGATGGCCGATACATCAGGTAATACAAGCGAACTTCCTATCAAGTCAAACTTCCGTGAAGGTCTGGACGTACTGGAATACTTTATTTCAGCACATGGTGCCCGTAAGGGCCTTTCAGATACAGCCCTTCGTACAGCCGATTCAGGTTACCTTACAAGAAGACTTGTAGATGTTTCTCAGGATTTAATTATCAGAGAGACAGATTGTAGTGCAGGAAAGACAATTCCTGGTATGTATGTATACTCATTTGTTAATGACAGGGCAACAGCTTCAAGTAATGCGAAGGAAGATATTCTGGAGCCATTACAGGAGCGTATTACAGGCAGATATCTGGCAGAGGATATCAAGGATCCGGCAACAGGAGAAATTATTGTGGCTTCAAATCATCTTGTAACTCCTAAGAGAGCTGAAGCAATCATTAAGACTGGTGTTGACAGAGTTAAGATTAGAACAATCCTTACATGCCGTTCACATATCGGTGTCTGTGCTAAATGTTATGGTTCTAACATGGCAACTGGCCAGACAGTTCAGGTAGGTGAAGCTGTTGGTATTATTGCTGCCCAGTCAATCGGCGAGCCTGGTACACAGCTTACAATGAGAACTTTCCATACCGGTGGTGTTGCCGGGGATAATATTACTCAGGGTCTTCCTAGAGTAGAAGAACTTTTTGAGGCAAGAAAGCCAAAGACACTTGCGGTTCTTGCAGAGTTTGGCGGTACAGTAAGCTTTGCAAAGACAGAGAAGAAGACAGATATTGTTATTACTGATGATGAAGGTAATTCAAAGGCTTATCCAGTATCAAGAGATACCCGTGTTAAGGTTGAAGAAGGCCAGATTGTTGCTAAGGGTGAAGAAATTACAGAAGGTTCTGAGAACCCTCATGATATCGTAAGAATCCTTGGTGTACGTGCTGTTCAGGATTACATGATTCGAGAAGTTCAGAAGGTTTACCGTATTCAGGGTGTTGAAATCAATGATAAGCACATTGAGCTGATTGTTCGTCAGATGCTTAAAAAGATTATTGTTGATGATGCTGGTGATTCAGAATTTCTTGCTGGTTCACAGGTTGATACAATTGATTTTACAGAGGTTAATGAAAAGCTTGAAGAAGAGGGTAAGAGACCAGCTACTGGTACTCCAATTATCCTTGGTATAACAAAGGCTTCATTGGCATCTACATCATTTATGTCAGCTGCATCATTCCAGGAGACAACAAAGGTTCTTACAGATGCCGCAATTTATGGCAAGGTAGATCCTCTTATTGGTCTTAAGGAAAATGTTATTATTGGTAAGCTTATTCCAGCTGGTACTGGTATGAAGCGGTATGCTGGTGTTGAGCTTGATACAGCAAACAATTTCGACGAGGCTGCTTATGATGAGGCTGCCAGAGCTAAAGAGGCTGCAGAAAATGCTGCTGATGAAGAAGTGCTTAACATTTCAGAAGAAACAGCTGAAGAAATGACAGAAGAAGTAACTGAATAATAAAGATAAACTGCCGGATATGATTTAATGCATGTTCGGCAGTTTTTGCCCAGAAATTAATATACAAAATTTTCTTGACATTAATGGAAGTGATGACTATAATAAACGAGTGTGCTTTAAAACACGTTTGTTTGTGCACGCCAGCCTATTTTGGGCTGAGTAATTTATTCAGATATAAAACTGAATAATGCAACCATCAAATTATTCTAATTCCGGGAGGTGAAAAAGAAATGCCTACATTTAACCAGTTAGTAAAACAGGGAAGAAAGACTGCAGTAAAGAAGTCTACAGCTCCAGCGCTTCAGAAGGGTTATAACTCACTTCAGAAGAAGGCAACAGATATCTCTGCTCCACAGAAGAGAGGTGTTTGTACAGCTGTTAAGACTGCTACACCTAAGAAGCCTAACTCAGCTCTTAGAAAGATTGCCAGAGTTCGTCTTTCAAATGGTATCGAAGTAACATCATATATTCCAGGTGAAGGACACAACCTTCAGGAGCATAGTGTTGTTCTTATCAGAGGTGGTCGTGTTAAGGATTTACCAGGTACAAGATATCATATCGTAAGAGGAACACTTGATACAGCAGGTGTTGCTAAGAGAAGACAGGCCCGTTCTAAGTACGGTGCTAAGAGACCTAAGGACGCTAAGTAATTAGTAGAATTGGTTTATCTATCGTAAGATAGAACAGTAACTGTTATAGGTTTTATGCATTTGTGCATAGGCTTATAATGAAATGACGGATTAGTCCGTGTTTATTCACAATTAAAATGTGCCGGAGTTAGATTAACCGAAGGTTGCAGGTTTAATATATACCGAGCACGTACACAGCCGATTATCCCAATGTGGAAAAAGGTTATATTTGTGAGTACCGATGATTTAATGAATTTATTAAGGAGGGAAGAACCGTGCCACGTAAAGGACATACTCAACACAGAGATGTATTAGCAGATCCTATTTACAATAATAAGGTCGTTACAAAGCTTATCAACAACATTATGCTTGATGGTAAGAGAGGAGTAGCACAGAAAATCGTATACGGCGCTTTTGACAGAGTTGCAGCTAAGACTGAAAAATCTGCCATTGAAGTATTCGAAGAGGCTATGAACAATATCATGCCAGTTCTCGAAGTTAAAGCAAGACGTATCGGTGGTGCAACATACCAGGTTCCTATCGAAGTTAAGCCAGAAAGAAGACAGGCTTTAGCTCTTCGTTGGATTACTTCTTATTCTCGTGCAAGAGGAGAGAAGACAATGGAAGAAAGACTCGCTAACGAAATCCTCGACGCTGCTAATAACACAGGCGCTTCTGTAAAGAAGAAAGAAGATATGCATAAGATGGCTGAAGCTAATAAGGCTTTTGCTCATTACAGATTCTAATAATAGGAGGATTTATCAATGGCTGGAAGAGAATATCCATTGGAGAGAACCAGAAATATTGGTATCATGGCTCATATTGATGCAGGTAAGACTACATTAACAGAGCGTATCCTTTATTATACTGGTGTTAATCACAAAATCGGTGATACACATGAGGGTACTGCTACTATGGACTGGATGGCCCAGGAGCAGGAAAGAGGTATCACAATTACTTCAGCTGCGACAACTTGTCATTGGACACAGGAATTTGAAGGTAAGCCTATGAAGGGTGCACCAGAATACCGTGTTAATATCATTGATACTCCAGGACATGTAGACTTCACAGTAGAAGTTGAGCGTTCACTGAGAGTACTTGATGGTGCCGTAGGTGTATTTGATGCTCAGAATGGTGTAGAACCACAGTCTGAGAATGTATGGCGTCAGGCTGATAAGTACAATGTTCCACGTATGGCTTTCATGAACAAGATGGATAAGCTTGGTGCTGATTTCTTTGGTTCATGTGACCAGCTTATTTCAAAACTTGGTAAGAACCCAGTTCTTGTACAGATTCCTATCGGCAAAGAAGATAACTTCCAGGGTATCATAGACTTATTTGAAATGAAGTCATATGTCTTTAATGGTGATAAGGGCGATGATATTCAGGTTGGTGAAATTGCTGACGATATGAAGGAACAGGCTGAGGAATACCACAACAAGCTTGTTGAGCAGTGCGTTGAATTAGATGAAGACCTTATGGAAAAATATCTTGAAGGAGAAGAAATTTCTATAGCAGAATTAAAAGCTGCTTTAAGAAAAGGAACAATTTCAGGAGATGCAATTCCATGTCTTTGCGGTACAGCTTATAAGAATAAGGGCGTTCAGAAGCTTTTGGATGCAGTTATTGAATATATGCCAGCTCCAACAGATATCCCTGATATTAAGGGTGTTGACGAAGATGGCAACGAAATGGAAAGAAAGTCATCTGATGAAGAGCCATTCTCAGCTCTTGCATTCAAGATTATGACTGACCCATTCGTAGGTAAGTTAGCATTCTTCAGAGTTTACTCAGGTACATTAAACTCAGGTTCATATGTACTTAACTCAAGCAAGAATAAGAAGGAGCGTGTTGGACGTATCCTTCAGATGCATGCTAACAACAGAAAAGAAATTGATAAGGTTTACTCAGGAGATATTGCTGCTGCAGTAGGTCTTAAGTTTACAGTTACTGGTGATACAATCTGTGATGAACAGCATCCAGTAATCCTTGAGTCTATGGAGTTCCCAGAACCAGTTATCGAGCTGGCTATTGAGCCTAAGACAAAGGATGCACAGGGTAAGATGGGTGAAGCCTTAGCAAAGCTTGCTGAAGAAGATCCTACATTCCGTGCTCATACAGATTCTGAAACAGGACAGACTATTATTGCCGGTATGGGTGAGCTTCACCTTGATATTATCGTTGACAGACTTCTGCGTGAATTTAAGGTAGAAGCTAATGTTGGTGCTCCTCAGGTTGCTTACAGAGAGTGCTTTACTAAGACTGTTGAAGTTGATAGTAAGTATGCTAAGCAGTCAGGTGGACGTGGTCAGTATGGTCACTGTAAGGTTCGTTTTGAGCCTATGGATGCCAATGGTGAAGAATTATTCAAGTTTGAATCAGAGGTTACTGGTGGTGCTATTCCTAAGGAATATATTCCAGCAGTTGGCGAGGGTATCGAGGAAGCTGCTCAGGCAGGTATTCTTGCTGGATTCCCAGTACTTGGTGTTAGAGCTGTCGTATATGATGGTTCTTACCATGAAGTCGATTCATCAGAAATGGCATTCCACATTGCTGGTTCTATGGCTTTCAAGGAAGCTATGGCAAAGGCAGCTCCAGCACTTCTTGAGCCAATCATGAAGGTTGAAATTACAATGCCAGAGGAATACATGGGTGATGTAATCGGTGATGTTAATGCTCGTAGAGGACGTATTGAAGGTATGGAAGATATCAGTGGTGGTAAGATGGTTAAGGCTTTCGTTCCACTTGCTGAAATGTTCGGATATGCTACTGACCTTCGTTCTAAGACACAGGGACGTGGTAACTATTCAATGTTCTTTGACAGCTATGAACAGGCTCCAAAGTCTGTTCAGGACAAGATTATTTCAGCTCATGCTAAGTAATTTTTGTTGAAACGGATAATTTGATTATCTTATATTAAATAAAAAATATAGTTGAAAAATATTTTAAAATGAAATATAATAGTATTCAGCTATGACAAAACCCAAAAGGGTAATAATCTATTGATTTTTTTAAGGAGGATTTTAAACAATGGCAAAGGCTAAATTTGAGAGAACTAAACCACATTGTAACATTGGTACAATTGGACACGTAGATCATGGTAAGACTACATTAACAGCTGCTATCACAAAGACTCTTCATGAGAGACTTGGTACAGGTGAATCAGTTGCATTCGAAAATATTGATAAGGCTCCAGAAGAAAGAGAAAGAGGAATCACAATTTCTACTTCTCACGTAGAGTATGAGACAGAGAAGAGACATTACGCACACGTTGACTGTCCAGGACATGCCGATTACGTTAAGAACATGATTACTGGTGCAGCTCAGATGGATGCAGGTATTCTCGTTGTTGCTGCTACTGATGGTGTTATGGCTCAGACAAGAGAGCATATCCTTCTTGCTCGTCAGGTAGGTGTTCCATATATTGTAGTATTTATGAACAAGTGTGATATGGTTGATGATCCAGAACTTCTTGAATTAGTTGATATGGAAATCAGAGAACTTCTTAACGAATATGAGTTCCCAGGTGATGATACACCAATTATCCAGGGTTCAGCTCTTAAGGCTCTTGAAGATCCTAACAGCGAATGGGGTGATAAGATCCTTGAGCTTATGCATACAATTGATGAGTATGTTCCAGATCCACAGAGAGATACAGATAAGCCATTCCTTATGCCTGTAGAGGATGTATTCTCTATCACAGGTCGTGGTACAGTTGCTACTGGTAGAGTAGAGAGAGGTGTACTTAAGGTTAACGAGGAAGTTGAAATCGTTGGTATCCATGAAGATATCCGTAAGGTTGTTGTAACTGGTATCGAGATGTTCAGAAAGCTCCTTGACGAGGCTATGCCTGGTGATAACATTGGTGCTCTTCTTAGAGGTGTTCAGAGAGACGAGATCCAGAGAGGTCAGGTTCTTTGTAAGCCAGGTTCAATCACACCACATCATAAGTTTACAGCTCAGGTTTACGTATTAACAAAGGACGAAGGTGGACGTCATACTCCATTCTTCAACAACTACAGACCACAGTTCTACTTCAGAACAACTGATGTTACTGGTGTTTGTGAATTACCAGCTGGTACAGAAATGTGCATGCCTGGTGATAACGTAGAAATGACAGTTGAACTTATCCATAACGTAGCTATGGAGCAGGGTCTTCGTTTCGCTATCCGTGAAGGTGGACGTACTGTAGGTTCAGGTGCTGTTGCAACAATCATTGAGTAATTCGATTTTATACAGTAAATTTAAGGCTTCCGGGATTTATCTCGGAAGTCTTTTTTTGCACAAAAATGCCAGCCGGAAGTCCGACTGGCAACATTTTGGCAACATTTATTTATTTTGTTATAGATTTAAGGTTCGTTTCCCGTTCCTTATCGCAATTCTTTTCCGACATAAAGTTGATATAATCAATGATTTGTCGTCTTCCATGGAAAGATGAAACTATCGGACATGCATATCATCGAATCTTTGATGAAGCATTAAATGAATATAATGATAAGCAGAAACGTGCGGACCGGAAGATACAGAATTATCATCAGCATATTATGCTGGCGTTGATTCAGTGATGAAAGAACTGGATGAGAAGCTTGGAATTGTGTCAATGAAGGAAGTATGGGATTATAAGCAGAAAGTATTGATCCTGGTAGTGATGAATTATATGACTTGTATCGGGCAATGGGGGAGTACCAGAAAGCAAAGGATTCTCCTAGATCGAAAGAAGAAGTAATGGCGGAAGTGATGGGAAGTAGAAAAAATTATTTGAAAGGGAGAAAATAGGAATTTATATGTGAAAGTACAATATTAGAAAGTGTCATAGATAAAGTATACTAAATAAATAGAAATAAAGTATGTAAAAAGGTTGACATGATAGGTCTAATGGAGTAGACTCTAAATAAAGAAGGTCTATTGAATTAGACTTGTGGAGGATGAAATGGAAATACCAAAAATATTTGAATCAGAATATCGATTTTGTGAAATTGTATGGACAACTGAACCTATTAAAAGTAGCGAATTGGCAAAGATATGTAAACTTAAATTAGGATGGTCGAAATCAACGACTTATACAGTGATAAAACGACTATCCGAAAGAGGTATTATTGTAAATGATGACACGTATATTAAATCATGTTATACGAAGGAAGAAGTACAGGTTTCAGAAATTCGAGAACTGTTAGAAAAAAAATTCGATGGTTCATTACCTTCTTTTATTGCAGCGTTTACTAATAACATCGAATTATCAGATAAAGACAAAGAAGAGATAAAAAAATTTTTGGAGTAATAAAGGGGGATACAGAATGCGTGAAATATATATTCAATGTATGAATCAAAGTATCATAATTAGTTGGGTGATAATTTTTATTATGATTTTAAGGGTATTGATGAAAAAAATGCCTAAATGGATTAAACCATATTTATGGATATATGTGATGGTACGTTTTATAATCCCATCTTCTTTTACAAACAATTTTAGTATAATTCCAAGTGCAAATTCATTTCCTATATCTAATTTATATGGACACAGGATTAAGGTTAGTAGTGGCGTAAAATTGATTGATAGATTTTTTAATGATAATATATTTGGAAATTATTTTACAGGGGTATCGGTAGATTATCGCGCAACAGCCGATTTCTTCGCACTAATGTCTATGCTATGGCTTACAGTTATAGGGATATTTATTGGTTTGTTTATTTGGCATAATATTACGTTGCATTTAAGATTAAAAGAGGCTGTACGAATATCTAAAAATGTATATAAAAGCAATCGTATAAAGAATTCATTTGTTTTTGGAGTGATTTGTCCCCGAATTTATCTACAATATGGTTTATCTATAAAGGAGGAAAATTATATTATCGAGCATGAAAAAACACATATAAAGAGAAAAGATCATATTTTAAAAATTGCTTATTATTTTTTCTTGGCTATAAATTGTTTTAATCCGTTGGTTTGGATTAGTTACTATATGCTATCTAAAGATATTGAGTTAGCATGCGATGAAAGCATTATAAAAAATAAAAATGTTAAAGAACGTAAAGAGTATGCTAAAGTACTCTATTTGGAAAGTACAGGATGTGCAGATGCTTTTTTAAATACTTCTTTTAATTCTTGCTTTTTAAAAACAAGAATTAAGAATGTGGTCAATTTTAATCAGATATCTTTATTATATATTGGAATAGTTGTTTTTGTATGCTTTGTCGTCTTAGTTTTATCAATTGGAAATCCTGGTCAGAATAACTTGTTTTGGTAATTAAAATTACAGAAATTAAATTTTCTGATAAATATATGTAACCAATGGACGAATATTCAAAAGAAAAGGAGCAACAATTTATGAAAAGAAAATTTTTACAAAAATTATCGGGGCTTTTATCAGTGGTGGTATTATCAGTAACATTAAGTAGTACGGTGCTTGCAGAAGAGAATGAATCAGATGTTGTAGAAAGGAATATACCGATTCTCGAAGGAATAGGAACTATAGTTGACGGTGGTTCGATTGAAATAAATGGTACGGAAAATGCCCTTTTTATTGAGTTTGATGATCAGTCCTTAGCAATTGTAGATTTGAAGAATAAAGTTCCAACATTGTTGAATGAAATAAGTAGGATTTACGATCTGGAAGAATTATCGGATTCAAATTGGAGAAAATATCAAGAATCAATGAATTTAATATTAGATTCTAATATGAATGAAAGTGAATATAATGAGTCAAGTAGTGACGTGAAAATTTTACGAGCATTTTTTGATATATATGAAAACAAATCTCAAAATGAAATAATTTTGAGTTATGTAAATAATATAAAAAATGCAAGAGCATTGGATGCGTTAGAACAAACAGAAAACTTGGCATTATTATTACCATATACAGATCCGTTCGTAGAAGAAAGGATGATTAACAAAAAAAATACAAGAGCGTCTATTAATGTGAGTGCCGCAATAAGTTATGCAGAAAGATATGCAACGGAGATAAATTACTCAGATTATGATTATTTTAGTTCGGATTGTACTAATTTTGTTTCACAGGTTTTAGAAAATGCAGGAGTAAGTCAGGTTGTATATAATAGTGAAAACTCTGGATGGTGGCATAAAGTAACACCTGGATACTGGGGAATTGGAGATTTACATCAGCATTCAATTTCGTGGATAAGAGCCGATACATTTGCAAGATATATGGGATATAGTCATGTGACATATTCAAATTGGAATTTTAGTTCAAATGTACAGACTGGAGATTTTGCAGCACTAGATTTTACAAGAGATGGTTCATGGGATCATATGGGATTTGTTACAAATGTAGATAATTATGTTGGATCATATGGATATTATGATTATAAAATTGCACAGCATACAAGCAATTACCATGATTGGGCATCTCATGATGCATGTGGTTGGGAAAATGTAGGCTTAGAAGGTGGAAATTATGCTATTGTTAGAAGATAGCAAGTTTATCATCGAAGTAATTGTTGAAGGATAAATGGCAACATTTTGGCAACATTTATTTTGAAAACCAGAAATAACAGAAGTAAAGCAGTACAAAAAACGCAGAAATGCTATGAAAAACAACTGAATTCACATCAAAACACATCGCCAGAGAATGTGAAGGTGGACGTACTGTAGGTTCAGGTGCTGTTGCTACTATCATCGAATGCCCGCGACCGAGCAGTTGATGTCGGAGCAACAAATGCAGTGGGGTGGTATAATGAAAAAATATGAGAATTAGACAAATTATGAATTTATAGGGGGAATCTTTAGTGAAAAAGAAGAAATTCAAAGTAATAGGAATTATACTTGGTATTGTATGTTTATCACTACTGGCGCTTTATGTAAACCACAGAATTCAGTTAAGCAGAGAGCAGGATTTACTGAAACCTTTAGGTAAATTGGTTGAAGTAGATGGCAAAAAAATGAGTATCTATACGGAGGGTAGTGGAGAGCAAACAATTATCTTTATGTCGGGAAGTGGAACTTGCTCTCCAATACTTGATTTTAAGTCGCTTTATGCTTCATTAAGTGACGAATATAAAATTGTGGTTGTTGAAAAATTTGGATATGGTTTTAGTGATATTACAGATGCAAGCAGAGATATAGATACTATACTTGAAAATACGAGAACCGCATTAATTAAAGCAGAAGTCAGCGGACCATATGTACTATGCCCTCATTCAATGTCGGGAATAGAAGCACTGTATTGGGCACAGAAATATCCTTCGGAAGTTTCAGCAATTATAGGACTTGATATGTCTGTTCCGAAAGCATACGAAAATATGCAGATAAATATACCTTTGATGAAATTATTACAATTTTCCGCAAACATCGGAGTAACGAGAATTGGTAATTTTTCAGAAAGTGCTGCAATTATAAATGGGAATTTGACTGACGAAGAAAAGGATATATACAGAGCACTCTTTTTCATTCGCACACTGACAAATGATATGTTAAACGAAGCTGCTAACATAAAAAGCGGGGCTGAAAAAGTTGGAAATAACGAGATGCCTCAAATTCCTATATTATTGTTTTGCTCTGACGGCAGTGGCGGAACAGGTTATACAAAAGAACAATGGCAGGGAATGCAAGCCGATTTTGCAAAGCAAACAAATTCTGAAATCATATATTTAGATTGTGGTCATTACATTCACGACTATGAATACAGTAGAATTGCAGATGAAATAAAATTCTTTTTAGATTAACTAAAGTACAGTTTGACGAACTGGAAAACATGAATAGGGAGGGATTACGGTATGGCAATTTCTAATATAAAGGCTGTTTTTCAACAGGATATTCAGAAAGTGTGGGAGACGGTTACTTCGCTTGAAAATTATGCATGGCGTAGTGATTTGAGCAAAATAGAAATTCTGAATGAAAAGCAATTTATAGAGTACACAAAAGAAGGATATGCTACAACCTTTACAATTACCGTTGTTGAACCGTGTATGCGATGGGAATTTGATATGGAAAACGGCAACATGAAAGGTCATTGGGTTGGTGTATTCACAAAGAAAGATGGACTGACAGAAATTGATTTTACGGAAGATGTT
>JAUNPT010000139.1 GCA_030536565.1 Eubacteriales bacterium
CAGCTTAATTGACATCTTAAAGAACATTGACCAGGAGCTTGTTAAGGGTGCTGTTGCAGGAGAAAAGTTCAAGGAACTCTTCTTTGCAAACTGCAGGAACGATGAATTAAAAGCTTATGTTGAAACACTTCTGTAGGCTTATGTCTGATTTAATTATATAATACATGAATCCATGCTTTGATTTGACGAAACTATAATTCAAAGCATGGATTCTATTTTTTTATTTAACCTACAGCAGACCTGTTTTAAAACCAAGTTCACCAATCATCTTCATATCCTTTGCTATTGTATATCCTGAAGTTGTCAGCATATCTCCACTGATTGCTGCATTTGCGCCCGCCTTAAAACACATTCTGCCCTCATCGGCCATATTTGCCCTGCCGCCTGCCATTCTTATAGCTGCCTTAGGATTAATAAAACGGATTATTGCTACCGTTCTTGCAGCTTCCTCCTCAGATAATACCGGATTATTCTCATAAGGAGTTCCTTTAACCGGACATAATACATTAACCGGCATACTTAATATTCCAAGCTCTCTTACAGTCATTGCAAGGTCAATTCTATCTTCCATAGATTCTCCAAGTCCTATAATCCCGCCACTGCACACGCTCATTCCAGCTGCCATCGCCGCCCTGATTGCATTCTTTTTATCCTCGTATGTATGAGTTGTACAGACTTGTGGAAAATAATTTTGTGAGGTTTCAAGATTATTATGTACTCTGTCTGCTCCTGCAGCATGAAGCCTTTTAAACTGCCTCTCATTCATAAGTCCTCCGGAAATACACACTTTAATGCCAGTCTCTCTGCGAATCTGCCTTACAGCTTCACATACCTTATCCACTTCAGTATCAGAAAGAGCCCTGCCTGATGTAACTATGGAAAAACGAAGTACGCCTCTGTCCTTATTATACTGTGCCTGCTTTACCATCTGTTCTGCTGGAAGCAGCGGATACTCATCAACTCTGGTATTGTAGCAGGCTGACTGGGCACAATACCTGCAGTTTTCCGAACATCTGCCACTTTTCCCATTGATAATCGTACAGATGTCAAAGGTATTTCCACACATTTTTTCTCTTATTTCATTGGCGGCAGACATCAGCTCATTTAAATCAGCTTCAGCTAGAAGACAGGCTTCAGCTTTATTTATCTCTCCACCATTAAGTATTTTTTTCTTTAATTGTTCTACCACTTTTCCTCCCATGATTAACATTTTCTATATTTTCTAACAAGCCGCAGCTTTCTTCTCACTTCCAGAAATAATATTAGCTTTTATAAGACCTTTTCTTACCTCCTTTGCAATAACCGTTCCCAAAATAATTTTCACTATATCAACAAATATGAATGGAACAACACATACCGTTAATGCATAAACTACAGAACAGTGTGCAACAATCACAAACCATGCAGTTCCCATAGCGTAATCAACAGCAGTTCCCAATACCCAGCCAAATACTGTTGGAATTATCCTTCTATCTGCCCTTTCCATAATGAAGCCACCAATAGCAGCCATAAAAACGAATCCAATAATATATCCGCCTGTAGGGCCTGCAATCTTACCCAGCCCGCCTGTAAAACCTGAAAACACTGGAAGTCCTACTGCTCCCAAAAGAACATACAAGCAGTAGCTTCCTGTTCCCAGCTTTGTACCAAGTACAAACACTGTAAAATACACAACAAGATTAGTAAATGAAATCGGCACTGGCCCAATATAAATAGATAATGGTGCAAGAACACAGGTAACAGCTGCCATTAATGCCATGAATGTAATTTGACTGATAGTAATTTTTTTCTCTTTCATAATATTCCTCTTTCCTGAGCTTTATAATGTAAACTCTGTTTCTGTATAAGTTTACAATCATCAGCAAAAAATGTCAACCTAATTCCAATCCATGTTAACACTTCAAAAAAAATACATTAACAGCTGAAACCAGATTGACATAACTTAAAATTAATTATCTAATCTTCCTTATATATGTACTGAATCATTCCCGGCCCAAGTTCATCTGTAGGACGCGCAATAAAATTATGCTTTTCATAAAAGCTTTCCCGCCCCTTAGCACACATAAGGCACAACATCATTCTCTGCTCCTTAAATGTAATTCCTTTTACATAAGTAATTAAAATATCAATAACCTGGCTCCCAATATGTCTGCTCTGATATTCAGGTATTACTATCAAATCCTGAATATAGCATATTACTGCGCCATCTCCGACTATTCTGCCCATTGCAATAGGTCTTTCATCTTCATAAATTGTTACAATTTTAAGACTGTTATCCAATGCTTTTTTTGCCTGTGCCCTTCCAAGACTAATCCAGCCTACCTGCTTTCTTAATTCCAGATATATATCAATGTCCCTGCAATCATACTCAATTCTCTGCATTTTTAACCAGCCTCCCAAAAAAGATAACGAAAGTATACATTATTTGTAAAAAAAAGTCCATAAATGGATTTAAAATAATCCCTGCAGATAAATATTTTATTACCATATTCAATATTTCATGGTATAATTATTATGGTTTATTTTACAAACAGAAAGGACAGGGTTACCCTGAAGCGAGACTATGATTACAGTATCTAAAAATGGAGCCGGAGACTTTACTACGGTTCAGGCAGCTATTGACAGCATTACATCAACTCCGGAAACAGTATTTATAAAAAATGGTATTTACAAGGAACGGGTTGAAATAAAAAAAGATAATATTACAATAATTGGAGAATCTTCTGATGAAACTATTATCACTGAAGGCTTTTATGCAAACGAGCTTATGGAGGACGGTTCAAAAAAAGGCACTTTCCGTTCATACACATTTTTTGTAAATGCAGATAATTTCAATGCCTTTAATCTCACAATTGAAAATTCGGCAGGCTTCGGAAAAAAAGTCGGGCAGGCAATTGCCGTCTATGCGGAGGGTGACATGATTACCTTCAAGAACTGCCGATTACTTGGACATCAGGACACTTTATTCACTGGGCCTCTCCCATTACACGAAAAACAGCCAGGTGGTTTCACAGGGCCAACTGAATTTGCCCCCAGGATTCCGGGAAGGCAGCTTTTTGAAGACTGTTATATTGCAGGAGAAGTGGATTTTATCTTTGGAAGTGCTACTGCATATTTTAAAAACTGCACTCTATTTGCATTAAACCGCAATGAAAAAATTAACAGCTACTATACTGCTCCGTCTACATATGAAGGGCAAAAATTCGGATATGTATTTGACAATTGTACTTTCACCGGAAATTGTCCTGATCAAACCGTATGCTTAAGCCGTCCATGGAGAATCCATGCAAAGGTTGTACTTCTTAACTGCCATCTTTCATCACAGATTACAGATTATGGTTTTCATGACTGGAATAAGCCTGAATCTCACGACACCGTATTTTATGCAGAATACAAATGTGATGGAAAAGGATATACTCCTGACAAACGAAGCCCATTTGTAAAGCAGCTTACAGACGATGAGGCAAAAGAATATACTCTTAAAAACGTATTTTCTCTTTAATAATACAAGATTTTATCAATTAAAAATATCGCATGTATTGAGCCATAAGCCATACATGCGATATTTTTTGCATTCAAATACATTTATTTAACTGTAACCGTTCCAAGACTTGTTGAACCAGAGTTAATAGTCAGTGTTGAACCAGCTGTCTGCGCCGAAATGCTTTCCTCCACCTGAAAAACTGCCACAGCTGTATAGCTTTCTTTCGCTGCCAGCTTTACTCCCTTAAGTCCATTAATATCATTTTTGAGAATAGAAGCCGACTGAGTAACATTATTGCCAGAAACCGTAAGCTTCATATTCACTTTACCCGAACTGGTATTCAGTGTAACTTCAGAATCTGAATTGTTTTTAAGATTAAATTCCACTGCAGCCACCTTATAACCTGGCAAAGCTGGTACTGCAATAGCCAGCTGGCCTGATGGATAACTGTCTCCTACCGATACGCCTTTTACCGTAACAGTAACATTTGAAAGTCCAAGCTCTGACGCCATTGCCTCCAATGGACTAGTTTTTCCCGTATTAACTGTACTGCTGCCTGCATGAGTCGTTACAGAAGAAGATACTGGCAGCGAGGGCTGCTGTGCCGCTGATGTAGACTTTGGGACATCGGTATTCTGTGCCATATTAAGCTTTGCGTATTTCCATTCATTGTCATAAGAATATTTTAACATGGTTCCCGCAACATATTCCGCAATCAAATCATTCTGCTCATTAGTAAGCGTCACATTCTTACCACACCCTGCTGCCTGCAGTGCAGCTGCCATAACTAACAAAAGCACGATTAATTTCTTCATACTCAACCTCCACATATCATAAGCACCTAAAAATCCTTTAGAAATTATACCACAGACTTTGCATCAAGGTCAAACCAGAAGACAACACCATTTTCTACATTATAGGCACCACATTTTTTGCCATATGAATCACATATAGCTTTTACAATAGAAAGTCCTATGCCATTACCTCCATATTCCCTTGTTCTCGCCTTATCTACCTTATAAAACTTAATCCATATATTGTCAATATCTTCCTCTGGGATATTATCTCCTGTATTAAATACAAAAACTCGAACATTATCATCTTTCAATGAAACATCTATCTTGATTATTTTATCATAATCACAGTGATTAATAGCATTTGTAATATAATTTGTAACAACCTCCTCAATTTTATATTCATCAGACCATACATTAATGCTCTCATTCTTCTGGTCGAAAATAATCTTTATGCCATTTTGCTCTGCTCTTAATACATTGGCACTCACTATTGAGCCTATAAGCTCCAAAATATCAAAACGCTCCATTACAAGTTCTTCATTGCCAAACTCTATCTGATTCAATGTAAGAAGCTTTTTGACCATATTGTTCATTTTACCAGCCTCGTCCATAATAACATCACAGTAAAAATCCATACTGTCCGGGTCGTCTAAAATACCTTCCTTAAGACCTTCCGCATATCCTTGAATCAGTGCAATCGGAGTTTTTAACTCATGTGACACATTTGACAGGAAATCCGTACGCATTTCTTCAAGCTGTATCTTGCGCTCAATATCACGCTGCAGCTCAAGATTTGCAGATTTCAGCTGTGCAATGTTTTCCTCCAGCTTTTTTGACATATTATTCATACTGTTTCCAAGGACACCTATTTCACCTTTGTCCTCTCCCTCATACTTTGCGTCAAAATCCAAATCAGACATTCTCTCAGCAAGATTTGAAAGCTGTTTTATCGGTCTGGTAATGTAATTTGAAAGAATATATGCCGCCACTATACCAACCAGAAATATTGCCATACCTACATACTGGATAAATTTATTAAATATAGAAACATTATCCTTTATACTCTGTATTGCAATTCTAAGCATAATAGAGTCACCGCCTGACAATGCTCCCCACAATTCATAGTAATCATCATTCAACCGTGCGTCATAAACCTTCTGCAGGGTGTACCTGTCCGTCTGTACAATAATATCACGGTTTTCGCTTGAACCACTTCCATTCATATCAATAACTATATTAGGCCTTTTCTCTGATTCTGCATTAATATCGTTTTTATATTCACCTGATTCAATTATCTTAAAAATATCATTATTAAATATGCTCATACGCAGACGGTCAAGCATATCTGCTTCACCCTTGGTATTGATATACACTATTGTCCAGTCACTGTTTACTACAATGGCAGATATTCCTGCTCCGGTCGTAATCTGCTCAAGCCTATCATTCATGCCATCATCTGTCAATTCACCATTATCATATTTTGTAATTATTTCATCAATTTCCTCATAGGTCTTAAGCATAT
>JAUNPT010000140.1 GCA_030536565.1 Eubacteriales bacterium
TATGATTAAATCTGCCAAGCCAGTATCCTGCCTGGATAACACTTCCAACTAAATATCCAGTAACTAAGCATATTATGCGTTCCATTATCAGTCCTTCTCCTTACGTTCTCTATTTATAAATCTTATTGCAGTTCCTCTAAAGCCAAAAGATTCCCTGATTTTATTCTCAATATATCTTGTATATGAGAAATGCGTCAGTGCCTTATCATTAACAAACATAACAAATGTAGGCGGTTTTACCGACACCTGTGTCATGTAATAAATACGAAGACGTTTTCCCTTATCAGATGGCGGCTGCTGCATTGCAACGGCCTCTGTAAGAATTTCATTAAGAACACCTGTTGGAACACGAAGTGTCTGGCTTTCAATAATCTGGTCAATCAAATCATATATTTTATTAAGTCTTTGTCCTGTTACAGCCGAAACAAAAAGAATTTCAGCATATGACATAAATGCGAGTGTCTTTTTTATGTCGTTAGTAAACTCATAAATTGTTTTATCGTTTTTTTCAATTGCATCCCACTTATTAACTGCTATAATAATTCCTTTTCCACGCTCATGTGCAATTCCTGCAATTTTTTCATCCTGCTCTGTGACACCCTCTGTCGCATCAATAACTACTATAACAATATCCGCACGTTCGACAGCAGAAACTGTTCTGATAATACTGTATCTTTCCAGATCTTCCTTTATCTTACTCTTACGTCTTAATCCTGCTGTATCTATAAATACGTATTCCCTGCCATTATATTTTACCGGGGAATCAACCGCATCTCTTGTTGTACCTGCAATATCAGATACAATTACCCTGTTGTTGCCAATAAGCTTATTAATAATTGAAGATTTGCCTGCATTTGGCTTACCGACAATGGCAATTTTAGGGCGTTCATCTTCTTCTGGAGTGTCACTTCCCTCTGGAAAATGCTTAACAACTTCATCTAACATATCACCGAGGCCAAGCTTTGAAATTGCAGAGATTGGCACAGGGTCGCCAATTCCCAGATTATAAAACTCGTATACGTCAGCCATCATTTTATCAAAATGGTCTACCTTATTTACAACTAAGACAACCGGCTTATGTGAACGCCTAAGCATATCGGCTACCTTAGCATCTGAATCAACCAGCCCCTGTCTTACATCTACAAGAAATATAATCACATCTGCTGTTTCAATTGCTATTTCAGCCTGTTCACGCATCTGTGCAAGAATAATATCATTGGTCTCAGGCTCAATACCTCCTGTATCAATAAGTGTAAATGCGTGGTTAAGCCATGTTACCTCTGCATAAATTCTGTCCCTCGTTACACCTGGTGTATCCTTTACTATAGAAATCTGCTGACCTGCAAGGTCGTTAAACAATGTTGACTTACCAACATTAGGACGCCCTACAACAGCAACGATTGGTTTTCCCATATTTCCTCCTGTTCTGCCAAGCAAAATCAAATTTAAGTTTATAAAAAATTTATAGACATAATCTATAATATAATATCAGTTAAATTGATTTTTGTAAAGTTCTATGATATCATTCAAACATTGAACAGCTATAGACAAGTCCAGTATTTATCTATATTCTCATTTAGTTAACAATACATTCAGGAGGAAATTTACGTGCATATTTATAAAACACACCGCTTTTTAAAAAGAGCTATGGCAGTAATATCTGCTTCTGTATTAATAATCTCGACATCAGTAACTGCAATGGCAGCTGATTCTACTTACAAATTTTCAGATATTGACTTGGAAGTAACTATTCCAGAGGAACTGATTTGTTTTACGCGCTCAACAACTAATAACAACGCCTATCTTGATAAAATCGGTGTTGATGATGCCGCCAGTCTCAGAGCGTCCATGCAGGCGGCAAATGTATATCTTGAGGCTGTGAACAAGGACATAACATATGAGTTAGTAGTTTCCAGCCAGCCAGCCTCAAAGGAGCTTCCTGACTTTAATAACACAGATTCACAACAGCTAAACAAACTGTTTAACGAATACATTGAGCGCTACAAGCATATTGAAGCTGATGCCTTTACAGAGGATATTACGGATTCAGAAATCACTCAGCACAACGGAGTGTACTATTTTCAGACAGATATTACAAATATTTCAAAGACTAAGGTTACTGTTTATTCCAGAAAATATTATACAGTTATGCAGGGCAATGTATATACCTTCTCTATCCAGTCTAAGACCAATCAGCTGGACAATACAATGACAAAACAGCTTACAGAAATTGTCCAGTCTGCAAAATATGCTCCTGTAAGCAAATCAATTTTCGAAAATAATATTGTAACAGAGCTTCTTTCAAGTATTATTACACTTGGTCTGCCCATAGGTGCACTTGCACTTATTGCATATTTGCTTAACCGCACAAAAAAGAAATCAGCTAAACAGATTGCAGCTGAAGAAAAACGCTTAAAAGAAAACATGCGCCGCTAAGCGCACTATGCAAAGGGAAAGGACTTCAGGTAAAATCACCACCTGAAGTCCTTTTTTACTATGCCTTCCAAGCTGGTTTTATGTATATCATCTCTTATTTCCTGCATTCTGACATCTGTATCATAAATAGTTTCTGCACATTTTGTAAGCTCTTTTACAATTTCAGGCATAGCATCATTATCAAATTTCTTATAGTGCATCTGATGCTCTAAGCTGGCCCAGAAATTCATGGCAATGGTTCTTATCTGCACCTCTACCTTCATATATTCTTTTCCAGAAGATAAGAATATAGGAATAATAATTACATAATGAAGACTTCTATAACCATTAGGTTTAGGGTTTTTAATATAGTCCTTTACTTCCATGACCTCTACGTCGTCTTGTGATATAAGCATATTTGCCACTTCATATATATCACTTATAAAAGGGCATACCACTCTTATACCTGCAACATCGTTAAGATTATTCATAATAGACAAAACTGAAATTTCATATCCCCTTCTATTAAGCTTTTCAATAATACTTGATGTGCTTTTGATTCTTGAACGAATACTGTCTATAGGATTTCTCTGCCGCTTAGTTATAAATTCATCATTTAAGACCTCAAGCTTTGTCTGAACCTCACGTATTGCACAACGATACATAACCATAAGCTGCTTGTACTTAGGATTTGTCTCAAGGACCTCCCTTAAATGCTCACTATCCGTATCCAGTACTGGCTCCTTAATTTCCTCTTGCATAATTTCATACTTTTCTCTCATAATATTCCTCATTCCGATTCCTTAATCATAATAAATCCACATAAAACTCCCCGTTTTCCCTTAGATGCTCTATGTGAGTATAACAGTCTGGGATTACAGCAGGTACATATATCAGAAATCCCAATGTTTTTATCCAAAATCCCCTCATGTATCATATTAAAATAATTTGCCATCTGCAGGTTCAACAGGTATTTCCCGCCGCCTTTCGGTATTACAATTCTGTCAGTATCTTTTTTATATACATTATCAAACCAAACTGCAACATCCTCACTGACTTCATAGCAGCTTCTGCATATAGACGGCCCGATAAATGCACATACATTTTCAGGCTTTGTTCCAAATTCGTCTTTCATCAATTCAAGAGTTGATTTAGTTATATTGGATACCGTCCCACGCCAGCCTGAATGAGATGCCCCAATACATCTGTTTACCCTGTCAATAAAAAACAACGGAACACAGTCAGCATAGGCAGTGACAAGACACACGCCTGGCTCATTAGTCACTAGTCCGTCAATATTATCAAAATCCCGTTCACGCACAACACCCATGCCGCAATGCTTTTTTCCAACACGCATCACATTAGTTGTATGGGTCTGTTTTGAATAAACACATTTTTCAGGTGTTGTACCTATTGCCTTGGAAATTCTTTTGAAATTTTCTAAAACAAGTTCCGGGTTATCATCTCTGTTAAATGCAAGATTCATACTTTCAAATATACCGCTGCTTACACCGCCTAATCTTGTAGAAAAACCATGCCTGATAAAATCAATATCTTCAAAAGTAGTAAATTTAATATATGGTATATGATTTTCGTCTTCGTTTATCTGTGTTGTATCAGCTAAACTGCCAGCTTTAATCCCATCATATATATGACGGTTATCTATATATTTAATAGATTTTAATATACTTATATCATTTTTATTCACAAGCATTCTCCTTTTGTTCTAAGCCTTTAAAAGGCATCTGTTATATGGGTGATTTCTGTGCCATCAATCCCAATAACATCAAAGCGGCAGTTTACATTGTTTTGATGAAGCACTGCCGCCATATAATACATTGCCACCTGCCGGATTTTTTTCTGCTTAAATGCAGATACTGCCTCAATAGAGACACCATAGCGGCTGCTGCTCCTAAACTTTACTTCAACAAAAATAATAGCATCATTATTTGAAGCAATTATGTCTATCTCACCTATTTTACAGCGGTAATTCATTTGAAGAACCGTATACCCATTTTCCCCCAAATAATCTGCAGCCATTCTCTCTTTTTCTGCCCCAAGCTTTCTTTTATTCAAATATATCTATCCCTTCATTTTCTTACGCATTTTATCACAATCATCAACAAATACAAGGATTTCTGCAACTACATTATATAATTCCGGAGGAATCATATCTCCAATTTCCAGCTTAGATAAGGTATTAGCAAGCTTACTGTCCTCATAGACGGGAACTTTTGCCTCCTTAGCCTTCTGGATTATTTTTTCAGCCACATACCCTTTACCGCTTGCAAGGATTTTTGGAGCTTCTTCTCCCGGAGTATATTCAAGGGCAACGGAAACCTTCTGCTTATTATTTTTTTCTTCCATGTTAACACCACCCTAAACCCTTGAATCAAATATATATTGTTCAGATATTATTTTTGAGACATCATTTTCAATAAAATTCTTTTCAATATCAAATTTATCAATGCTTATATCTGTTATATTCATTTCAAAATGAACTGAATATCCAAGCTTTTCCAGCCGCTCATTAAGGCTGTCAATATGTGAATAGACAAAATCAAGCATTTCCTCACTCTCAAGACAGAAATTCGTAGAAACATTTTTTCCTGCAAGCTTAACATAAATGTCTATCGGGCCAAGATTTTCCATATCTAAATGTAACATTGCGCTTACTGAATCTGAATTTTTATTTAGAGCCTTTTTGTTTGTAAATACATATAACTCACCATTACCTTCACTGTCAGAAAATTTTACAGGCATTTGAAAATATGTCATATTCTTATTTAAATCATTCATAAAATCAATGCTTGCTTTGACCTGATTCATCTCTTTTAAAACGCCAGCTCCGGTTTCAAGCTTATTCAGGCTTTTTTCTGCCTCCTCCATAGTTTTTTTGATTCTGTTATAATATTCTGGAATCGCATTATTTTCCCTGATCTCCAATGGAAGCAGCTTCATTGTCTCATTAACTGCCTGATGGATACATTCCTTCATAATGTCAGAGCCAATCAGTTTTTCCAATAAATCCTTTCCAAGCTGGGAATTCTGTGCAGTTTCAAAAATATTGGAAATAAACTGTTTTACTGTGATATTCCCTTCCTTAAGCTGATTAAATAAATCCTTTAAGGCTTCATTATCAGGCAGCCCGGCAAGCTCATCTGCCAGCTTATCAGTCACATCAGCTCCGATTAAATCAGTCAGCTGCATACTCTTTATCTGTGTACTGTCTGAATTATAAAGCAGATTAATAAACTCCTTTGC
>JAUNPT010000141.1 GCA_030536565.1 Eubacteriales bacterium
GCAGGGCAAAATACAGAAACTGCCGGGCAAAATACGGAAAATACTATCCGGTTACCGGAAGAAAATGAGACGACTTCGTCATCAGCAAGACCTACATATCCGCAGACAGACTGGGATGCTGATATTAAAGAGGACGAGGATGCCACTTATATTCCTGATAATGGGTAAGTAAACCAGTTAATGATAATTAAGTAAAAAAGGGGCTGTCACACTAATTAATTTCTTAGTGCGGCAGCCCCTTGAAGATGTAAAGAGAAATATATTATTTTAACTGGAAATTACTTTCCATAATGTGTTTCGTTATAATCTTTTACTCTCTGCTGTATTCTTTCAACAGGATTTAAAAGGTTGCTTATTGATGAATCATGGTTCAATGTATCAACAAGCAGTGCAATGTACTTGCTCATATCTACATTAATGTACCAAGGCTTTGTTAAAAGCTCTGCTGGCTGATATACAAGGTTTGTTGTAAGAACCTTGTCAATGATTCCGTTCTCATAGGCCTCGTCAAATTTCTTAAGACCATTGGTGAACAGACCAAATGTAGTCGCACAGAAAACTCTGTTTGCCTTACGTCGCTTTAATTCGGCAGCTACATCAATCATGCTTTCACCGGAAGATATCATATCATCAATAATTATGACATCTTTGCCTTCCACATTAGTTCCTAAAAACTCATGGGCAACAATAGGGTTGCGTCCATTAACAATCTTTGTATAGTCACGTCTCTTGTAGAACATACCCATATCAAGACCAAGTACATTGGCAAAGTATACAGCACGTCCCATACCGCCTTCATCAGGGCTTATTACCATCATGTGGTCGCTGTCAATATGAAGGTCGTCAACACCAAGTAAGAGATATTTGATAAACTGGTAAGTGCAAGATACTGATTCAAAGCCCTTCAATGGAATTGCATTCTGTACACGGGGATCGTGGGCGTCAAATGTGATAATGTTATCAACACCCATATCTGTTAATTCCTTCAGCATAAATGCACAGTCAAGGGATTCTCTGCCAGTACGCTTATGCTGTCTGCTTTCATAGAGGAAAGGCATAATGACAGAAATTCGTCTGGCTTTTCCACCGGCAGCCTGAATAACTCTCTTTAAATCTGCATAGTGGTCATCTGGTGACATACGGTTTTTGAAGCCGCATAATGAATATTCAAGACTATAGTTACATACGTCAACCATGATATATAAATCATAACCACGTACGGAATCGTTAACAACGCCTTTGCCCTCACCAGAACCAAATCTAGGAGTAGAAGCGCTGACAATATATGAATCTCTTTTGTATCCGCTGAAAGCTAAGGTTGATTCGCTTTCGTGGTCACGCTGTTCTCTCCAGTCGACAAGATACCGGTTAACTTTATCACCAAGCTCTTTGCAGCTCTGTAAAGGTATAATACCCAGTGTACCCTTTGGAATAGTTTCTGTATGACGTTCGTCTCGTGGCATAATAAAATCCTCCGTTTGTAAATGAAAATAATTGTTTTAAATATAAATAAGCATACATATTAAAATATAATCATAAAAAATCAATAAGTCAACAAAATAAATGTATTAATTTTAAAAACATTATTTTGGTTTTACCTTAGTCCGTTTTAAAACACGTATATCTTTTCCGTAAAGCTTCAAGATTTTATACGAGCTGGAAAGACGTGACATTACTCTCTCTGAATAGGTGTCACGGATTTCTGAAAGTGTAAGATTTGTAGAGATTATCACACTTTTCTGGCGCAGAATCCTTTCATTAATTACATAGAACAGCTTGGAATTAGTATAGGCATTACCAAGCTCAGTACCCAGGTCGTCTATAATTAATAAATCACAGTCCAGTATGTAGTGGCTGTCAATGGATTCTTTCCCATCTTTTTTATTAAAATCACGCTGCTCAAACCTTTGGAATAATTCAATGGCGGTAAGGTAAATTACACTGTGTGATGTATCTAAAAGTTCTTTGGCAATACAGTTAGTAAGAAAGGTTTTTCCAACACCTGTTGTGCCATAAAATAACAGGTTAGAGAAATCATTATCAAAATTACTGATAAAATCCTGACATATTGTAACTACTTTGTGCATATTCTTATAAGGTGTGAGCCCTGTTTTTGAATCAGTCTGGGACGGGGAATTATCATACCAGTCATAAGAAAATGTGTTGAAATTCTCATTGTCTGTGATATTTTTCAGATTAGAATCCCTGTAAACCAAATCAATTGCTTTTTTGGTAAAGCAGGAGCACTTGTGCTGGTCCACATATCCTGTATCATGACAGATTGTACATTGATAAATCTCATCCAGATAATCTGCAGGCTTGCCAAGAGAAGAAAGCATTTTTAACTTCTTTTCCTGAAGCTGCTTTAATTGCGTTGCGTAATCGTCGGTATTCGTGTTAGACGTGTTGCGTAATATGCGGTTTACTGCAGCTTCCATTGAAATAGAGATGACTTGATTTTCAATTTCTGCAAATTCCGGACATAGCTGGACAACTTCATTGTAGCGTTCTTCCTGAATATGATGATTAAAAGTACGAATTTCATCGTATATTCGCATGATGCTGTCATGCTGAGTGTTTGTAAGAGACATACAATCCTCCTTGTTTTACGTTAACCATTGTTGCTAAGCAGAGTGCTTTCCAAGTCGTCATCATCAGAAGTCCTTTGCTGGAAATTATTAAAGCGGTTTGTCTTGTTATTTACGACAGAAGAAGCGTTCTTTTTGGCTGATTTTGATAATTCATACTCGCTGTCGGCCTTGCGGATATCAGAGGCATTTTTTACATTAGCTTCTTTCCAGCGGCTTAGTATGGAGTCGGCATATTCAAAGCTTGGCTGGTGTGTAGCCTTAATTGTGCGGTTGCAGGCTTCGATAATCATATCAGAAGAAAAACAGTATACATCAGTCCACTTGGAAATAAGCTCCTTTTCGTGCTGACCGGGATTGCGGTTAGAAATACCAAATGCATTCATGACTGAGTAGGTTGTTTCATTGTGGTTTAAAACCTGTTCTTTTGCAGCCTTTACAGTCTTGATGCCCAAGCTGGCCCAGTCGAGAGCAACAGTTTCTATGTAACGCATGCTTTTATGGTCGCGGGATACACAGTACTCTACCAGATATTCTATTAAATCGGCAGGGAAATTTAACGTATCATATAAATATATAATTGTTGATGCTTCAGTTGTGGAAAGAGTTTTTCCAAAATATGTAGAAACAACATACAGTAAAAGCTTTAAATCCTCCTGCGATGAAAGGTTCTCAAGCTGGGCAGGCGAATAAACTGGCTTTGCCGGGAAAGAGCTTTTAGTTTCTATAATAATAGGAGTAATATGCTCCGGGGCAGTTTTTGTTTCCTGCTGACTGGTTTTTTGTGTCTGCACCGTGTCGTCTGCGGACATAAGGCTGCAGAAACAGATTCCGGAAAGTTCCTGATTAGGCCCCTGAAAGCAAAGGTTTATAACATTCATCTTATCCCAGTATCTTAAAGCCCGCATAACATCGGCCTCAGTCTGGTTAAAGGTATCCGCTAAGGACGAAACAGACAGGAGCTGGGACTGAGTGTTAATGCTGCGGAGAAGATAAAGATAAATTTTAACAAATTCTCCGGATGCCTGAGGCATGTATTTGTCAATAAAAATATTGGAAACGGATGTAAAGCCCGCATTAAGTTCTGATGATAAAGTAAGGTGTTTCATATTTAACTCTCCAATCCTGCAAAAACCTGTACATATAAGGCTGGTTTCGCATTTGTAAGAGACATTATATCACAGCAAAAATTAAATGCAAAGCTGCATAGGAGGCGGTGTTATCGACTGTGGAAATTGTGGATAATGTGGATAAGTTGGTGGATGAATGGAATGGACGGGCATAAAACCTATATCTTCCACAAAATGTTTTTTAACAAAAAATCCACATGATAAATTGCCAGTAAATGGCATAATCATGTGGATAATGTGGATAACTTTGTTGAAAAGGTTCAATTCCGTTGAAAAGTATTTATTTTAACAGGTCTTCACCGACTTTATATATGTCACCGGCACCCATAGTTATCAACAAGTCCCCGTTGATACAATTTTTTAATAAAAATTTTTCAATTTCCTCAAAGCTTTCAAAATAATAGCATTCTTTGCCGAGTGCCTGGATTTTATCACGCAGATTTGCGGAGCTGATTCCTAAAGTATCAGTTTCCCTTGAAGCGTATATTTTTGCCAGAACTACTTTGTCTGCCATCGAAAGTGCCTTGGCGAAGTCATCAAGTAAAAGCTTTGTTCTTGAGTAGGTATGAGGCTGGAATACACACCATGTTGTTTTATGAGGATAATGCTTTGCACAGCTGAGAGTTGCCCGAATTTCATCAGGGTGGTGGGCATAATCATCAATTATGGTAAATCCGTTTACGATGCCTTTTTTCTCAAAACGACGTTCCGTTCCGGAAAAGCCTGACAGGGCACGGGAAATAATATCAAATGAAAGACCAAGCCTGAATCCGGCGGCAGCTGCAGCAAGTGAATTATACACATTGTGGATTCCTGGAACGGATAAAGTGACAGAGCCAGAAGGACTGCCATCAATCAACAGAGTGTATGTGCAGCAGCCAGTCTCATCATATGTAATGTCTATGGCACTGTATTTGCTTATTTCAGGGTTAGAACCGACAGTTATTACCTCGCAGTCTGTGTCTTTATAGAAATAGCTGTAGTCGTCAATGTCTGTGTTGATAATTAAGGTACCATTTTTAGGAAGCTTTTCAACAAAAAACTTAAAGGAATGCCTGATGTCGTCTATATCTTTAAAGAAATCAAGATGGTCTTCCTTTACATTTAAAATAATATTAAGCGTTGGTAAAAACGACAAGAAGCTGTTTGTGTATTCACAGGCTTCAGTAAGGAAAATATCTGATTTACCAACGCGGATATTACCGCCGATGCTGTCAAGGATTCCACCGACCGAAATTGTAGGGTCACATTGCCCGGCCAGAAGTATCTCTGAAATCATTGAGGTAGTGGTTGTTTTTCCATGTGTTCCGGCAACATTAATGGCAGTTTTGTAATTTGCCATAATCTGACCAAGAAGCTCGGCTCTGGTGATTGTCGGTATATTACTGTTTTTGGCAGCAATAAGCTCTGGGTTATCAGGATGGATTGCCGCAGTATACACGACTAAATCAATTCCATTATTAATATTATCTGCTGACTGTGGGTAGGATATACTGCATCCGCAGGCAGTTAAGTCATCTGTAAGTGAAGATCTGGCTGAATCAGAACCGGAAACAATAAAGTTTTTTTCGCAGAGGATTTTTGCAAGACCACTCATGCTTATACCGCCGATTCCTATAAAGTGTACATGAATTGGATTATCAAAATTAATTTTAAACATGATAAACACCTTTCTACATTTATTAAGGTACATAGTCATGAAAAGGAGAAGTATTTCTTCTTATAAGATATGACTTTGAACGATAAGTATATTATAGACATTATGAGAAAAAATTCAAACACTTAAAGAGTAAAAATGACACAAATTATAGATTTTCTATAAAATAATCCACAAAATATAGTTAGAAAATTGTGGTAAAATATGGAAATTGTATTTTGATTGTACAGAAAGCTAATGAAATTGTATATTAAAAGCTTAAAAATTTTGAGAAAATTGGAAAATTCTTTTTAGTTA
>JAUNPT010000007.1 GCA_030536565.1 Eubacteriales bacterium
AATCTGACAAAGCTTAGAACCATCATCGCATTCAAAGATACGCTCTGTTTTATCACTGTTTAAACTTTTTTTATATAATCCATCTTCAAATTTAAAATAATATAAAATCTGGTTTTCTTCATCTATACAATAACTATAAACTGGTTCTTCCAATAACGTCGTCACTTTTCCCGATTCATAATTATACGCATATATTCCTGACATTTCACACTGAAAAGTATTATCAACATACTTTCTATCTGTCACTGTAAACATTAACTGTTCTCCGTAACTTTTAACGGCTCCAATCTGGCTGGAGCCTGCTTCCTTAGTATAAACCTCCTCTCTTGAAGAACCATCTAATGCCATCTTAGTAATAGAGATATGATTATCATCTTTTAAAGTCTGACGTCCAAGTATATCATAGACATAAACATAATCATCATGGAACACAAGACCATACTCTCCACCTGCCTTTGCACGATTCTGTGCAATAACAAATAAATCCCTGCGCTCTGTACAATCCGTGCTGAACTCTACCAGAATAACATCGTTTTTCTTTTCATCCCATCTTAATAAATAGAGATGTTCCCTGTAATACCATATAGACTGCCCAAAATAATCATCTCCAAGATATGCATCACAGCTTTCAGTCATATGGTTACATTGTGCTTTTCCACATACGGGATATGATTCCTGTGTACTTACATCAAAATACAAAACCATCTCTGGAATAACCCGCATATCATCATTATCTTTTAAAAAGCCCGTTTTTTCTTTTCCGATATAGTAATACCCATTGCCACACCTTGTAAAACCAAAAGGTGCATCATTCCAGAACGCCTGTGCTTCATCATCATTTGATATTTTATTCGTTGATGCTTCCTTATTGCATGCAGTCATTGTAAAGCTCATAAAAATCAAAGCAATTACGACCATTTCTTTACACAATCTATACATAATATCGCCCTCCTCTGCACAGCCTGTATTACACCATAAACTTAAGCATATTTATCTGACTTTAATATTATTTTATATAATTTTTCAGAAATATCAATATCATATGTATAAAAAGCAGTTTTTTCAACATATTTGATTTAAAAATATATATTTAACTGATTATTCATATATACAAGTATTGATTTTCTCCCCATCTGCAAATACAAAAAATACACAGAAATTCAAGTATTAATATACTGAAATTTCTGTGTATTTCTATTAATTATTTAACAATATTTTTATTTGAAATTTATCCCAGCAGCTCCTGCAAAAGCTTATTAACCATTCCAGGATTCGCCTTGCCTCCCATTGCTTTCATAGTCTGACCTACAAGATAGCCTATTGCCTGCTTCTTCCCATTTCTATAGTCTTCAACAGACTGTTGATTGTCAGCGATTACCTTTTCAACTGTTGCACGAAGTGCGCCTTCATCGTTGACCTGCTTTAAGCCATGTTCTTCAATATATTTATCTGGGTCGATGTCTTCAGAAAATACATGCTCGAAAACCTCCTTGGCAACAGAACCGTTAATTGCTTTGTCCTCCACAAGGTTAATGAGCTTTGCAAGATTTTCTGGTGAAAATGTTATTTCTGTGGCATCCATTTCTTTTTCCTTAAGAAGCCTCATAGTTTCACCCATAATCCAGTTGGAAACCTTCTTAGGATTATTGCAGACTGCTGCTGCCGCCTCAAATATATCTGCTAACTTCTTAGAGTCTGTGATAATGCTTATATCATAATCTGGAAGACCAAATTCTTCCTTATATCTTGCCATCTTCTCATCTTTAAATTCTGGCTGGCGAGAGCGAATCTCATCTAACCATTCATCTGAGATATTGACTGGAACAAGGTCTGGGTCTGGGAAGTATCTGTAATCCTGAGCATCTTCCTTTGAACGCATAGCATATGAATATGCCTTGTCATCATCCCATCTTCTTGTTTCCTGAATAACTGCCTCTCCAGCTTCAATCAAATCTATCTGTCTTGCAGTCTCATTTTCAATAGCTCTTGCTATAGCTGAAAATGAATTAAGGTTCTTGGTCTCTGTTCTTGTTCCAAACTCAGCTGCACCCATTTTTCTAACTGAAAGATTAACATCAGCTCTCATGGAGCCTTCCTGAAGCTTACAGTCTGATGCCCCAAGATACTGAATTGTCATTCTTAATTTATCAAGATATGCAATTACTTCCTCTGCACTTCTCATATCAGGCTCTGAAACTATTTCAATAAGAGGCACGCCTGAGCGATTATAATCTACTAATGATGCGTCCTCCCAGTCATCATGAACCAGCTTTCCTGCGTCCTCCTCCATATGGATTTCATGAATACGTATTGTTTTCTCTGTTCCGTCAGGAAGTTTAATATCTACATGACCATCACGGCAGATTGGGAGATAAAGCTGAGAAATCTGGTAGTTCTGTGGATTATCCGGATAAAAATAATTCTTTCTGTCAAACTTGCAGTTCTGTGTAATTGTGCAGTTAGTCGCAAGACCAACTGCTGCTGCATATTCAACGACTTTTTTATTTAATACAGGAAGTGAGCCTGGCATACCAGTACATACTGGACACGTATGTGTATTAGGTGCTCCGCCAAATGCAGTTGAGCATCCGCAGAAAATTTTCGTCTTAGTTGCAAGCTCAACATGAACCTCAAGACCAATTACAACTTCATATTCTTTTGCCATATTTATCTCCTTCCTCTACATTTCCCTGCATGCCTGCTCATATGTGAACGCAGCACGCAGTAAATTCTTTTCCTTAAAACAGTCACCAAGCATCTGAAGCCCGATTGGAAGTCCAGTGCTGTCCTTACCACAGGGAATACTGATACCCGGAATACCTGCTAAGTTAGCAGAGATAGTATAGATATCTCCAAGATACATCTTTATAGGGTCTGAAAGTGATGCACCAAGCTTAGGTGCTGTTGTTGGTGCAACCGGCCCTAAAATAATATCATATTTTGCAAATGCCTCATCGAAGGCCTTCTTAATTAACGCTTTAACTCTTAGTGCCTTCAAATAATATGCATCATAATATCCTGAGCTTAAAACGAAGGAGCCCAGCATAATACGTCGCTTAACCTCCGCTCCAAAGCCTTCTGAACGGGTTTTCTTATACATATTATGAAGTCCGTCAAAATCCTTAGTCCTATAACCATACTTTACACCGTCAAAACGCTCGAGATTAGAGCTTGCTTCTGCTGTTGCAATTGTGTAGTAGGTTGGAATTGCGTACTCTACAAGACTTAAATCAAATTCTTCAACAATGGCACCTTTTTCCTCTAGAACCTTAGCAGCTGCAAGAACTGCCCCCTTAACTTCCATGTCAAGGCCTTCCATAAAATAATCTCTTGGGATACCAATCTTCATTCCCTTCACATCTCTGACTAAAGCTGATGTAAAATCGTATTCTTCTCTCTTAATTGAAGTTGAATCCTTTACATCATGCCCTGCAATAACTTCCATGATTGTTGCACAGTCAGTTACATCTTTACAAAGTGGCCCTATCTGATCAAGAGATGAACCATAAGCAATAAGACCGTAACGTGATACAGTTCCGTAAGTTGGCTTTAAACCTACCACACCACAGTATGATGCAGGCTGCCGGATAGAACCGCCTGTATCTGAGCCTAATGCAAAAAAGCACTCATTTGCAGCTACTGCCGCAGCAGAACCACCTGATGAACCGCCTGGAACATGTTCTGTATTTCTTGGATTTTTAGTTGCACCAAAAGCTGATGTTTCTGTTGTTGAACCCATAGCAAATTCATCCATGTTAGTCTTGCCAATCATTACTGCACCAGCCTGCTCTAATCTTTCAACTGCATCTGCTGAAAATGTTGGAACAAAATTTCCAAGAATCTTTGATGAGCATGTTGTAAGAACACCTTCTGTACACATATTATCCTTAATAGCTACTGGCACACCAGCTAATGCTCCTGTGAGCTTTCCAGCCTTAACAGCCTCGTCTGCTTCTTTTGCCTTAGCTAATGCTTTTTCTTTATCAAATGTCACATAGCAGTTAAGGTCATGTTCCGTCTTTTCTATCTGCCCGATAACAGCTTCCATAGCTTCCACCGCAGTTACTTCACCAGCCTTTATTTTCTTAGCCAGCTCTACTGCTGTCAAATCTAATAAACTCATAGAATTTCCTTTCTAAACCTTAGTCAACCGTCTTAGGTACAACAAATGCTGTATCCTTGCGCTCTGGCGCATTGGCAAGAGCTGCCTCGCTGCCGTCCCCATTAGTTACTTCGTCCTCTCTCATAACATTTTCCATATGAAAAACATGAGACATAGGCTCAACGCCCGTAGTATCTAATTCACTTAATTTATCAAAATGATCAAGCATGCTTGCCATATCCTTCTTTGCAGCCTCCTTCTCATCATCTGAAAGTTCAAGCTTTGCAAGAATGCCAACATATTCAATCGTTTCGTCACTGATTACGTTCGCCATACTTATTCCTTTCTCTACTTTTTAATATAGAGTACGCAGTCAAGTGGTATTAACATCGCCTGACCGCTTACACTTTCCTAAATGCAAGACAAATAATTAGTCTCTCACTTTAATATGAACTTCACGAAGCTGCTGCTCTGTAACCTCGTTAGGTGCCCCGCACATAAGATCCTGAGCTGTTCCACTCATAGGGAATGGAATGATTTCACGGATATTTTCTTCATTTCTAAGGAGCATAATCATACGGTCTACACCCGGTGCCATACCTGCATGTGGTGGTGCCCCGAACTGGAATGCATTATAGAGCGCACCAAACTTATCCTTTAACACTTCCTCATCATATCCAGCAATTTCAAATGCCTTAACCATGACCTGCATATCATGGTTACGAACAGCACCCGATGACAATTCAATACCGTTACATACGATATCATACTGATATGCTAAAATATCCAGCGGATCTTTAGTATTTAACGCTTCTAAGCCACCCTGTGGCATTGAGAATGGATTATGAGTAAATCCAATCTTCTTTGTTTCAGGATCCTTTTCAAACATTGGGAAGTCGTTAACATAACAGAATCTATATGCATTTTTTTCAAGAAGGTCTAACTTTTCTCCCAATTCGTTACGAATCATACCGGCATAGTATGCAGCTCTTTCTTCCTTGTCAGCCATGAAAAATATTGTATCTCCAACTGAAAGACCAGCGATATCCTTTAACTCCTGCTTCATATCCTGCGGAATAAACTTGTCGATTGGCCCCTTATATGAACCATCTTCAAGAACCTCAATATAACCAAGCCCTCCCATGCCAATACCTGTGGCAAACTTAAGCAGCTTCTCATGGAATCCCTTAGACATATCAGCGTGCACCTTAACTGCACGGACTGTCTTGCCTACGAATGGTTTGAATGTACATCTTTGGAAGAAATCTGTTACATCTACAATACGAAGAGGATTACGAAGATCCGGCTTATCTGTACCAAACTCAAGCATTGCCTGCTTGTAGCTGATAATTGGATATGGAGCCTTTGTTACCTCAAAGCCTTCTGGTGCAAACTTTTCAAATGTTGCTGTCAACACTTCTTCTCCGATTCTGAATACATCCTCCTGCGTAGCAAAACTCATTTCAAAATCTAACTGGTAAAATTCTCCTGGTGAGCGGTCAGCTCTTGCGTCCTCGTCTCTAAAGCATGGCGCAATCTGAAAGTATTTATCAAATCCAGAAACCATCAAAAGCTGCTTATACTGCTGTGGAGCTTGTGGCAATGCATAAAATTTACCCTTATACTTTCTTGATGGTACAATGTAATCTCTTGCCCCCTCCGGTGATGATGCACAAAGGATTGGCGTCTGAATTTCTAAAAATCCCATATTAGTCATCTTTTCACGCAGATATGAAATAACATTTGAACGGAAAAGAATATTATCTTTAACCTTCTGATTTCTTAAATCAAGGTATCTGTACTTTAATCTTACGTCCTCTCTTACTTCCTTAGATGTCTGAATCTCAAATGGAAGCTGCTGGTATACCTGTCCTAAAACCGTAATCTTCTTAGCCTCTAACTCGATTGTGCCTGAAGGAATTTTAGGATTGTAGGTTTCTTCATCTCTCTTTTCCACAATGCCTTCAATAGCGATACATTCTTCCTTCTTAATGCCATCTAACAATTCTGGCTGGCGGATAACTACCTGAAGAACCCCGTACATATCTCTTAAATCAATAAAAGATACCCCTCCATGGTCACGTATATTCTCAACCCAGCCTGATACCTTTAATTCTTTGTTAATGTCGCTCTCACTTACATTCTGTAATGTAGTGTCTCTGTAAATGTTTCCCACTTTAAAACTCCTTTCATTTGGTTAAATTTCATATTAGTATTTTAATTTGATGCTTATATGTTACCCCGTCGCATACACACCTAGGCTATGCTGCGTCTCATTGCCAACACACAAAAAGTCCCGGGATGAACAAACATCCCGGGACGAATAAACCAATGTTATCCGCGGTACCACCCGCATTCAAATAGAACTAATTCTATTCCTCATAAACACTTAACGCGTGTAACGTAATTACCTAGACCAAAAGGCTTCGATAATTCAACTCCAGAGCGTTCCTCTTAGCAATTCCCTACGTGTGCTTTCAGCCGCTGGCACAATCTTTCCTGTCAGGTTCCATGAAAAGAAGTCTCCTTCAATGTCTTTATAATCTTCCTGTTAAACATTGTAATGTTATCATAATAAATATAAATATTCAAGTACTAATTTCATGTATCTTTACAACTCAGTATCTATGGTGTAAAATTCCTATGAATTTTAACTTAGGAGAAGAATCTTGAATAATAAAAACAGTTATTGGTTAAAAAAAGGAATCACAAACGGAATACCTATTGCACTTGGATACTTCGCAGTTTCTTTCACTCTCGGTATCGCTGCAAAAAATGCCGGGCTTACTGCTTTTCAGGCTGCCCTTGCAAGCATAACTAACCACGCATCTGCCGGGGAATTTGCAGGCTTTACTATTATTGCCGCCCTCGGAACTTATCTTGAGATAATGGTTATGACACTTATCATAAATGCAAGATATTTTTTAATGTCCTGCTCTCTCAGCCAGAAATTCGATAAGAACATGCCTTTCTTTCACCGGTTTATATTCGGCTTATTCGTAACTGATGAAATATTTGGGCTTGCAGTATCTGTTCCGGAAAAATTAAATCCAATGTATATATATGGTATGGTATTGGTCGCATCTCCTGGCTGGACTTTAGGGACTTATCTTGGCGTTGTATTTGGAAATATTCTTCCTGCCAGCATCGTAAGCGCCTTAAGTGTTGGCCTTTACGGAATGTTCCTTGCCATTATCATTCCTCCAGCAAGAAAAAACAGGCTTATTGCAGGTATTGTAGCCATATCAATGGCAGTCAGCTGTCTGTTCGCCTATGCCCCTGTTGTTAAAAGCATTGCTTCCGGCACAAGGATTATCATTCTTACTATACTAATTTCACTGGGTGCAGCTATACTTTTCCCTATAGAGGAAGATAAATAACACTCTGTTTTTGAGCGTATATTCTGCACAGTATACTTTTGAAGGCAGTGAGTTTTAAAATAACCTATTAAGCTCAACAAAGAAAGGAAATATCTCATGAATCATAATATATACATCTATATATTAATTATGGCTTTAACCACCTATCTTATTCGTGTACTACCTCTCACGTTAATAAGAAAGGAAATCAAAAATAAAACCATACGCGCATTCCTCTACTATGTGCCTTATGTAACACTGTCAGTAATGACATTTCCTGCTATACTGACCGCCACAGAAAGCATATACTCTGCCGCTGCTGCTCTTGCTGTGGGGATTCTTTCTGCATGGTTTGGCCGGAGTCTTTTTCAGGTATCAATTCTTAGCTGCCTGACCGTTTTTATTGTGGAAATGATTATACTTTGAGTCCAGAATATTTCAGGCACAATTCCCAGTTCATCTACCCCCTGTTTTTAGCCGCCCGCAGCAGATGCTTTGCAAGAACAGATGTCGTAACTGAGCCTACGCCTCCCGGAACAGGTGTTGCAATTGACGCTGTTTCACAGATATCTTCAAAATCAACATCACCGCAAAGCTTTCCTTCCTCATCAACATTTATTCCAACATCTATTACAATTGCTCCATCTGCAACGTAAGATTTATCAATCATTTTAGCAGCACCTGCTGCCGCAACAATAATCTCTGCATTCTTACATGTGCCCGGCATATCAACTGTCTTTGTATGACATACTGTGACTGTTGCATTCTTCTTCATCAAAAGCATGGCAACCGGTTTACCAATAACAAGGCTTCTGCCTACAACCGACACTCTCTTTCCCTTTAAATCCACTCCTGCAAAATCCAGCATTTCAATAACAGCTTCCGCTGTACAAGGCGCATATCCCATCTCATCACCTGCATATACCTTCGCCAGATTCATCGGTGAAATTCCATCTAAATCCTTACGTGGATTTATTCTGTTTTCAATCGCTTTCTCATCCAAATGCTTTGGCAATGGGCGAAGAAGCAGAATCCCGTCTACCTCTGGATTATCATTAATTGCGTCAAACTCATTCTGGAAGGATTCATTATCAATATCTGACGGAAATGTATGGATACTATATTCCACCCCCACCTTTTCCATCTTCTTTATAGCACCGCGCTCATAGCTTATATCATCTGCTCTCTCTCCAACTCTGATAATCGCAAGATGCGGAAGCCTCCCCTTCCATTCCTTCAGCTCCTCTGCTATTTTTTCATTAATCGCATTAGCGACTGGCAGCCCCTTAAGTATTTCCATAGTCGATTCTCCCTTCAAGTAATTATCTTACTGCTTCCATAACATCATCATAAATTCTGTCAGCAAGTTCATTTCCTTCTATAATCAAAGCATCTGCCCTTGTATTCATATCATCTGCAGTATCACGGTTCTTCATAAGCTTCGTGTTAATAAATACATTAAGAGATGCTCCATTCAATGCCGCCTTACACATTGCAACACCCACACCTACATCACTGATGGCAAGCCTTGAGCCAATCACCGACAAACGTTCAAGAAGCTTTAACGCCTTCATAATTGTTGACATCATATTAAGAGGTGCCTGTGCGGCCTCAACAAGCGCCTTCTCCATAATATCATCACGTCTGTCAATCTCCTCTTTTGTTGTTCTTGGAAGCCCATATGCCTTGGATAATGGTTCAAAGGCTTTGGCATCCTTATCCATGCATTCAGCAAGCTCTGCTGTAACATATCCCGTCTTTTCAATTAATTCTTCTATTTCTTCCTGATAGCTGGCATATTTTTTTTTGCCTGTTGTAAGATTAGCCACCATAGCTCCAAGACTCATGCCTACTGCAGCAACATATCCACTTGCTCCACCGCCGCCTGGAACTGGTGCTGCTGAGGATAACACCTCTAAAAATTCATTCATATTCATATCTGTCATCATAATATTTTCTCCCTCGTTAATATAATTATAGATTAATCTCTCCTGTAAATACTGTTGTTGCAGGACCTTCCATAAAAACCGTATTCTTTTCCCTATCCCAAGTAATTGTCAAATCTCCGCCAAGAAGATGAAGTACTGCCGTCTCATCACATAAACCATTTAGAACTGTAGCAACAAGACTTGCACATGCGCCTGTTCCACAGGCAAGAGTTTCTCCTGAGCCTCTTTCCCATACACGCATATTAAGGTTCTTCCTGTCAACCACCTGAATAAATTCTGTGTTGACCTGCTCTGGAAATGCTTCATGATGCTCAAAATCAGGCCCGATATCTTCAATCTTAAAACCCTTTAAATCAAAATCCTCTGATACATAAACAATGGCATGAGGATTCCCCATTGAAACACAGGTCACTGGATATTCCTTCCCCTTAACAATTATTTTTTTTGAAATCACAGGCTTTTCTTTACTTATTTCTTCAGCAAATGCCTCTGCCTTTACCGGAATCTGCTCTGGAATAAGGATTGGTGCTCCCATATCAACCGTAACTGAAGCAACCTTGCCATCTGCTCCTAAATTAAGATTTAATGTCTTAATCCCAGAAAGTGTTTCCACCCTGACTGTTGTCTTATCTGTAAGACCATTATCATACACGAACTTGCCAACACAGCGGATTCCATTACCGCACATTTTCCCCTGTGAACCATCTAAATTATACATTTCCATAAAGAAATCGGCCACTTCAGATGTCTTAATAAGAATAAGTCCATCTGAACCTATCCCAAAATGCCTGTCACTTACTTTAACTGCCGTCTGTGACGGGTTTTCCAAAGACTGCTTTGTACAATCCACGTATACATAGTCGTTTCCTGCACCTTCCATTTTTATAAATTTCATATATCCTTTTTCTCCTTTTCTGCGTCATCACTGCCATTACTTTTACGCATTTTCATATATTCCCAGAACCATAGATGCCGATTCCGCCATTGTATTCCCGCTATCCATGCTGCATTTTTGTATATAACGAAAGGCCTCCTGCTCCGTCATGTTATTCTTTTCCATCAGCAGTGCCTTTGCACTGTCAATCACTCTCTGTTCCTGAGGGCTCCGTCTTCTGGGCTGGCTTCTTCGTTTTCTTCTTCTGCTGATCTGCGCCTGAAGCATCATTTCAATCGTATCCAAAAGAGCATGAACCTTGACAGGCATTTCTGTACATACAATATCATTATCCTGACAGTCTACCCATTTATCACGTGAAGCCACCAGCAGAAGTTCAAAACTCTTGGGCTTATATTCATTCAATTCTGTATACAGCATATTATCTGAGAGCTTATATCCCGAGAGAATAATTCCATCAGATAAAGCATCCGCCTGAAGAATCACCTGTGCACCAGTGGTACAGGGAACAGCAACGTCATATCCACGCCGTACCAGCAGGTTTTTTACTGCTTTAGCTTCTTCTATCTTAGGAAATGCCACTATGATTGTAGCCATCGCATATCCTCCTGTTCTAATACTGATTTATAAATTTTCTTAAATCATCAGAACTTAAAGAGGTACTCGTCAATTTCCCATTGAGACACTCTTGAGCGATAGTCATTCCATTCTTTTTCCTTTGCCTCAATATACTTGGAAAGTATATGGCTTCCCAGAGTATCACATATAACCTTATCATTCTTTAAGCATTTAACTGCTTCAATTAAGCTTTCCGGAAGTGTCTCTATTCCCGCCCAGGCCCTCTGACAAGCTTCCATTTCATATATGTTACAGTCAACGCTTTCTGGTGCCTTAAGCTTTCTTTTAATTCCATCAAGACCTGCAGCAAGGCAGCAGGCAAGTACAAGGTATGGATTAGCTGATGGGTCTGGATTACGCAGTTCAACTCTTGTTCCATTTCCTCTGGACGCTGGTATTCTAATCAGCGGACTTCTGTTTGTTGCTGACCACGCTATGTAAACAGGTGCTTCATATCCTGGAACAAGCCTCTTATACGAATTAACCAAAGGATTCGTTATAGCTGCCATTCCATTGGCATGCTCTATAAGTCCCGCGATAAAATGATATGCGTCCTCTGACAAACCTAATGCATCATCTTCATCTGCAAAAATGTTCTTTCCATCTAATGTGGCAAGCGACATATTTACATGCATACCTGAGCCATTAATCCCATACTTTGGCTTTGGCATAAATGTTGCATATAATCCATGCCTTTTGGCAATGGTCTTAACAGCCAGTTTAAATGTCATAATATTATCTGCTGTTATCAATGCCTCATTATATTTAAAATCTATCTCATGCTGTGCTGGTGCCGCCTCATGGTGGGACGCTTCGATTTCAAATCCCATGTCCTCTAATGTAAGTACCATGTCACGTCTGACATTTTCCCCAAGGTCTGTCGGTCCTAAATCAAAGTACCCTGCCTTCTCATGTGAAACTGTAGTTGGAAGTCCGTTATCATCTGTATGGAATAAGAAAAATTCGCATTCTGGACCTACATCAAATATATATCCCATGTCCCGGGCTTCCTTAATTACCTTCTTTAATACATTTCTAGGGTCTCCTTCAAATGGAGTTCCATCTGGCAGATAAACGTCGCAGATTAAACGCGCAACCTTGCCTTTTTGTGGTCTCCATGGAAAAATTTCAAATGTATCATAATCCGGATACAGATACATATCAGATTCCTCTATACGTACAAATCCTTCAACCGATGAACCATCAAACATACATTTGTTATCCAGTGCTTTCTCCAACTGGCTTGCTGTAATTGCGACATTTTTCATAACACCAAAAATGTCTGTAAATTGAAGGCGTATAAACTCCACGTCTTCCTCTTCTACCATTCTGAAAATGTCATTCTTTGTATATCTGCTCATGCCTAAGATTCCTCCATTTTTTTCATTGTTGCTATTGTATAACATTTTTACTTAATTTGTATATATTATTTTGTGTTAATTTAAATTTCTATTTCATATATTTTACTATATTTTCACATCTGGTGGTCATATGTCTTTTTTTAAAAATTGTTTCAAATCCATACTAACTATTTTAGCTTTCATCTCTCTTGCTTTTCTTACATACGCACTTTTGTTTTTACCCAAAAGCCATGACGCAGCACCAGTTGCAGCCATTGATAACAATTCAGAAAATGAATCTTCTGACAGCTCACACTCTAATGAAGCCTCTGGCGGCATCGGAGGCGGCTCAATTATCGGCAGCTGCAAAGCTGGCAAAAAAAATCTTCCCATTTACAGTGTTAAAGTAACCGATTCCGGTGATGGGAAAAAATATGCCTCTTTGTCTTTTGATGCTGCCTGGGGAGATGAGGATACTATACAGATTCTTGATATTTTAGATAAATACAATGTAAAGGTCACATTTTTTATGACTGGAGGCTGGGCAGACAGCTTCCCCGACATGGTTAAAGAAATATATTCACGTGGCCACGACCTGGGAAACCACAGTCAGAATCACAAGCAGATGAGTAAGCTTGATGTCGCTGCACAAAAAGAAGAAATACTTTCTGTGGGAAAAACTGTTAAAGAGCTTACCGGCTACGACATGTTTCTATTCCGTCCTCCTTACGGTGACTATGATTCCACTCTTATCACAACTGCCTACAGTTGTAATTACTATCCTATTCAGTGGTCAGTTGATTCCCTTGACTGGAAGGACTACGGTGTTGACAAGATTGTAGAACGCGTAACAAAAAATAAAGCCTTAGATAATGGTGCCATCATTCTTATGCACAATGGTGCCAAATTCACTGCTGATGCTCTGGAAGCTGTTATTACAGGGCTTCAGGAGCAGGGGTACACACTGATACCGATATCTGAATTGATTATAAAAGAGAATTTCCATATGGATGGAACTGGAAAGCAGATTGCGGATTAATACTTAAACCGTTTGCTTCTTGCCTCATAAGGCACTACCTTTATGCGGTACAAATAATCTGCTCATATCAACACCCTCATGTTTCAAAAGCATTATCTTCTTTTGGATTCCGCCTGCATATCCGGTTAAACTTCCATCAGCTCCAAGAACCCGGTGACATGGAATGATAATGGAAATCGGATTATGTCCGACAGCCCCGCCTACCGCCTGTGCTGACATTTGTTTTAAACCACGCTGCACAGCAATTTTTTTGGATATTTCTCCGTAGGTAGTCACTTTACCATAAGGGATTTCACAAAGCAGTTTCCAAACCTGTCTGCGAAATTCACTCCCAGGCGGAGAAATATTTAATTCACTTATCAATGGTTTTTCTCCGGCAAAATACCTGTCAAGCCAGCCCTTTGTCTGCCTGAAAACAGGAGAATCATCTCTTTGCACAGGCTCCTCCTCTAGAGTGCCAGAAAAATATTTCTGCCCTTCCAGCCACAAACCAATGAGCGTATCATTCTTTTCTGCAAGCAAAATGCGGCCGACTGGTGAGTTATAATGTGTCTTATATATCATAATTTTTTCTCCTCATTTTCTAAAGCACTCAAATATTTTCCATCTTTCCCTCTTTTATACCTTCTTTTTCGCAGGAGCATAATCCTTAAGCTCAGGAATGGCACCGCCTGCCACCGCCCACAAATAAAGACTGGCAGCACTGCAGTACGGGCTGAAGCGCCTGCGGTATTTTTCGAATTTCTCCCGGTTCACTTCTCTATGATGATACACCATGCGTATTCCTCTCAAAATAGCCAAATCACCAAAGCTGAATACGTTTGGTCTTTGCAGGCAGAAAAGCAGGAGCATTTCCGCAGTCCACACACCAATACCTTTTAATGAAGACAGCTGCCTGATTACTTCTTCATCACTCATCGTATATATGCTCTCCAAATCAAATTCGTCTCTTTTTACCTTTCCTGCAAAGTCCAATATGTAATCCGTTTTCCTAAAACTTATGCCAAACTGCTGCAGTCTGTCACGTCCTAAAGACAACAGTGTATCGGCATTTACCTCATCAAGCTCATCATTTACTTTCTTCCAGATGGACTGCTGGGCTTTTGTGGAAATCTGCTGACCGATAATATGATGTACGACAGCCGAAAACAGGTCATCATCCACAGTGCGGTCTATATGTCCTATTTTGTCAATTACCTCCGCTAATTTTTTATCCCTGCTTTTCAGGTATTCTATTTCTTTTTCTCCATATTCAAAATACATGACAACACCTCTAGTCCTAATTCTTCAGTTCTATATTGTAATTTCCTTCCGACTTGATATATGAAAGAAATGATTCTCATAACAGCATTATATATTAAAGTCCAAGCTATTGAAAGTAAAATATTTTCGTAGTATAATCCCATTTAGGATTTAGATGGGAGGCATTGTTTATGAAAAATGAATCGCTAAAACTAATCAATGATATTAACAGAGCAATTATCCAAGTCCGCGGTATTTATTCTACATGGTCTTCTGAGCATGGTATCAGTTATCACGAAATGCTTGTGCTATATACTATTCGAGAGTTTGGATTTTGTACGCAAAAACAAATATGCGACAGTTATCTTATTCCCCGCCAGACGATAAATAACGTCATAACCGGATTACGTAAAAAAGAAGTACTTGCTTACAGTCGTGAACACTCAATCGGACGTGAAAAGGCCTTTGTGCTTTCAGCAAAGGGAGAAGAATATGTGAAACCGTTACTAACTTCGCTGGACGCTATGGAATCTGGTTCTTTAGCACAGTATGGCAGTGAAAAGCTGTCCACATTGACACAGCTTTTGTTAGAATATAACAAAACTTTATATAAAATTATGGATGAAATAAAGGAATAAAATATGGATACAATTGAATTATACAAAAAAGAAAAAATAAGCAGGATTCTTCTGAAATTGGCACCTCCTGTAATGCTGGCACAGTTGATTCAGGCATTGTATAACATCATAGACAGTCTGTTTATCAGTAGATTTTCTGGCAGTGGATTAACAGCACTGTCCATCATTTATCCGCTTCAGCTGTTGATGATTGCCCTTGCGGTGGGAACTGGAGTGGGTATTAATACAGTCATTGCAGCTAAGCTGGGCGAAGGCCGGGAAAAAGAAGCCGAGGAATATGCCGGTGTTGGAATGCCTCTTGCGGTTCTGCTATGGTTTCTGTTTGCTCTTATTTCATGGCTTATCATACCTGCTTATGCAAGAATGTCCACGAAATCTGAAGCAGTTATCCACGATGTAATTGTATATGGCAGAATCGTCTGCGTGTTCAGCTTTGGATTGTTTTTGGAAAGCATATGGACAAAGATTTTGCAGGCTGGCAGTGATATGAAAACACCTATGGCAGCACAGATCGCAGGAGCTGTGACCAATATCGTAATTGATCCACTCTTAATCTTCGGTATGTTTGGACTTCCAAGAATGGGAATTGCCGGAGCTGCGGTTGCAACTGTTGTGGGACAGATTGTTGCGGCACTGATCGTTATGAAAAAAGGATTTCATCCATCTCCAGCAAAAGAGGTCTATCCCCGCTATATTGCAAGAATCTTCCGTTTGGGAACACCAAATATCCTTATGCAGTCAGCATACACCTTTTATATATTAGGGTTGAATTTGATTCTTGCAGAGTTTTCTGATCAGGCAGTTACTGTACTGGGACTTTACTATAAATGGCAGACCTTCTTCTTTATTCCTCTTAACGCAATGCAGACATGTATTGTGCCCGTAATCAGCTTTAACTATGCCGCCAGAAACATTGACCGCTGCAAAAAGACTCTGTCAATATCTATTGGTTTCGGTCTTACATTTATGGCGTTGGGAACATTGTGCTTTATGTCCATTCCCGAAACTCTGCTAAGAGTGTTCACTTCGGATTCACTCGTCATTGAAATCGGACGTGTAGGTTTTCGCATCATCGCTATCAGCTTTCTGCCGTTGGTAACTTCACTGATTTTTCCGGTATTTTTTCAGGCGGTTGGTTATAGTCTGAAAAGCTCAGCGTTGACTGTACTCCGTACTATGATTCTGTTTGTATCGTTGGGATATGTATTTTCAAGATTTGGACTCAACTGGTTCTGGCTGACATTTCCGGTTACGGAAATAGTCACAAGCATTGCTGGTTATATTTTCTATCGCCAGTTTCTGGATGCAGAATATGTTAAAAGCCGAAAACCTGAAATTCCCGTTCTTGGTTCGGTTCCAGCTCTGCAGGCCTCTAAACCAGGGGTAATAATAACCATAGCAAGGCAGCATGGTTCCGCTGGCAAACAGATTGGCAGACTGGCAGCGCAGCAGCTTCATATTCCTTTCTATTACAAGGAAATGATTGCTTTGGCAGCTCACGAAAGCGGACTAGATATGGAGTTTATTTCTGATATACACAGGAATTCGCCAGATGTACTTAGAGACTTGTACCTCAGCACCGGTGCAGTTCATCATGCAATCGACGCACAAAGGAAAATCATTCGAAAAATTGCGGATAATGGCAGTTGCGTAATCGTTGGCAGAGCTGCTGACTATGTCCTGAGTGATTATGACAATGTCATTCGTGTGTTTATCCACGCACCGAAAGAATATCGCATTAAGCGAGTTATGGAAATATACAACGATACTCCGGCAGAGGCAAAACGAAATATCAATCGTTCGGATAAAGCCAGAAGTGCCTATTATCGTTATATCTCCGGTAAACATTGGGGAGATGGAGAGAACTATCAGCTTGTTCTGGATTCATCAGTGGGCATCGACAAGGCTGTAGAAATGATTGTGAATTGTGCTGACAAATACATATCCGATAAAATATAAAATATGAATATGATTCTGAAGAAGCGAATAGAAGCCTGTGAAGAAGCACTGTCTGACAGACTGGAAAGCGGATTGCAGATTAAAAATTTTCCACTTTCTTATATTATGACAATGTATTATAATATTTACTATAATTAATTATGAAAAGGAAAATATACTTACAATGAAATTACTTAAAAACCAGAGGATAAAACCTGGCATAATCTGCTTTTTACTATTTTTATCTAGTTTAATCCTGCTGCTGCTGTTTAATGGCGATTCCCCTTTATATTTCTTCAATACAGCTCCAGACAATACCGTCTATAAAACCGTTGCAAAAAGAATGCTTGGCGGTGACATTTTATATCTGGATATTTATGAACACAAAGGTCTTTACCTGTATTTCTACTATATAATAAAAGAATTTGTACAGCCCTTTGTTGTTGAACTTGTTTTGGATTTATGCTTTGTATTTTTTGCATATAAATCCCTGCGTATTTTCCAGAACAGACAATGTGCGTTTATGTGCACCCTGCTTATCAATGTTATTGATAAATCCTTTGGATATCTCTACCACTTTGGCGGTCAGTCAGAAACTATAGGCAAAGTCATTTTAATGATTCTTATTTATATTATTATCCGTAATTACAATGTGCAAAGACATGATACAATGCAGCTTCACGTATGTTTTATTACTGGAATACTTACAGCAGTATTATTTATGATTAAATATACCATGACAATTTTTGTCCTAGCTTTTGCGCTTACATTATTTATTGCGGCCAGAAAAAAAAGCTGTATAGAGCATTTTATCAAATGCTTCTGCTCGTTTTTAGGCGGATTTGCAATTGGCTTTATTCCTGCGCTGATATATTTCGCAGTGACTGGTTCATTCAAGGCATTTATCCAAATATACCTCTTTGATGTAAGCACCCAGTATAATCCGGCAAAGTTTAACATTGAACCTGTCGTTTTTGTGGCACTTGTAATTTTATTTGTATTATTTGCAATGAAAAAAAACGTAAAGCCACTAGATATGCTATTTGTTTCATCAATTGCATCTTTAATATTCACTGCAGTCGCAACCAGAGTTTATTATTTTGGAATGTATATTCCGCTTATTGTTATTATATTTATTATTGCCGACCCGGTTATCAAACAGATACAATATCTTGTCAATGAATCCTCCCCTATTGGAAGGATTTTTGCATTTCTTTTATATATGGGAGTTCTTCTTTCACTGCCAGCAAGTTTTAGTGCAAATATGGACTTTATGACAAAGGAGGGCTTTGCCAGAGTTACAAATGGATATGATGGCAGCCTTAAAGATTTAGTTGATATTATAAATGCAAGCGACGATAAAACTCTTTTAACCCGTTCGGACAACTGTATCCTGTATCTGATGACAAATACCCTGCCTGACACGAAATATTTCATCAACTACAATATGGTTCTTGAAAAGCACAGCACAGCCTATGCTCTTTCAAGCTACAAGGAAAGCAAAAATTATGTCAATGATGCCTTTAATCAGTATATTGATGAAGGAAGTCATGAATTTATCTTCCAATATGCATGTAATTATATAAACACAAGCCTGTATGAAAAAGTCGGTGCCTATTGCTGCAATGGCAATTATGGCAAAATGGAGGTTATGGTATTATACAGACGCAGGTAAATACCTTCCATTTCTTCCATCAATCTCCTATGGATTAAATGTTACAAAATTGTTACAATGTATTTGTTCTTAGCTAAAACAAATAAAAAATAGGAGGTAATTCAATATGTGTTTTAAATTTTTATCAAACTGTGACTTACTTACATTGATTCGCAACTGCTTCGGCATTAACTAATAATTTATCTTATTAAAGGAGCTGCCTTACTAATAATTTATCAAAATCATCATTAGTAAGGCAGCCCCTTTTTCTTATCTTTACTTAAATTATCCTGCGCTCCTACGAAAAAATCATCTTGTATTCCCTAAAAAATGATTCCTGAGGTGACAGTTCATTTCCCCATTCCCTGTCTTTTAATTGCTTATTAAAATCAGCTCTGTCACACCTTCCATACCAGGGTTCTATACATACAAATGGCACATTCTTGTGGGCAGGTGACCATATTCCAAATACTGGAGCATCAAATTCAACCGTAACGAACTTTTTTCCTCTGTAAAGCAGGGATACACTGTTAAACTGGCTGTTCTCCACAATATATGCATCTGCATCAAAAAATTCAGGTGTTATTGACACTCTGCCTCCTTCAAGCTGCAGCTTATGCGATTCTCCAATAAAAAGACCTTCACTGTTAAGCAGTCCGTATTCAAGAAATTGTTTTTTATTTTTTGCTTCAAAAAGCATTTCACAGCCTGCTGCAGTTACTCTCCCCTCTGTGTCCTTACTATCTAAAGGTGCTGCAAATGCCGGGTGTCCGCCAATACTGAAGTACATATCCGTATCGCTAGTATTCAGCACATCATAGCTTGCAATAAGATTATTACCTGACAGCCTGTACCCTAACGTCAGGCAAAAATTAAATGGATATTTAATTTTTGTTTCTTTTGTCTGTGTAAGACTCATTTTAATTTCACTATCCGTTTTGCTTACCAATGAAAACTCCATATCCCTCGCAAAACCATGCTGTGTCATATGATAGCTTCTTCCATTATATATGCTCTCATCATCTCTATAGCGGCCTACCAGCGGGAACAGTACAGGTGCATGTCTTTTCCACGCCTCTGGGCTGCCATTCCATATATACTCTCTGCCATTGGATTTATTCACTACAGAAATAATCTCGCATCCCCTTGATGCAATAGTGACCTTTAAGCATTCATTTTCAATAATATATTCTGCCACATTAAAGTACTCCTTTTAGTTATTTATTTTCATTTCCATATTTTCTGTATATTTTATATGTGCTTCTCCTGCCTGTTTACCTTCATTAATATATTAAATGCTGCAATTTAAAATCAGTTTTTCTTTCCTAATGTTACATCTACTGATTTCAGCACATATTCACTTCCATCAAGATGATAGTAATCAATAGTTACTGTTTCTCCTGCCTTATAATACTGCATTGTTGTCTGCAATCCCGTCATAGAAGATACCGTCTGGTCATCAAAGCCCACGATAATATCATATTTTGCAAGACCTGCTCCGGCTGCAGCGGAATCTGACTGGACACTATTAATTATTACTCCCTGTGGATATCCTAATTGGGACGATACTGCAGCAGTAACATCAAGTCCCGAAATACCAAGGAACGAAGCTTCGCTGCCGCTTACTTTAGTTCTTGTTTCTCTTGTCATAAGAGAACCGATTAGGTCACTTACATTTGATACAGGAATTGAATACGCCATTCCTTCTACACCATCTGAAGATGTTTTTGCAAAATTAATAGCAATTACCTTTCCTTCTGCATTAAGCAGTGCGCCTCCGCTGTTGCCTGAATTAATAGCCGCATTTGTCATAATAAGACCTGAGAATGTCACATTATCCACTGTAATTGAACGATTCAGTGCACTTATAATACCATTAGTTACTGACTGTCCTTCACCCAGTGCATTACCAATCGCAACTACCTCCTGTCCAAGAACAACATCATTAGAATCTGCCAGTTCAGCAATTGCAACAGCATCAATAGTGGTGCTCTTAATATCAGAAAGCTTTACAGCCACAACTGCAATATCCTGGTCTGACATAGAACCTTTTACTGTTGCGCTTACTGTTTCATTGTCAACAAATATGCAGCCTAAATTGTTAACTCCTTCTACTACATGTGCATTAGTAAGAATAAGCAGCTCTGTTTCATTCTTACCCACAATAATACCTGTTCCGCTTGTTGTGGCTTCATATGACTGTGCTCCGCCAAAGGCACCATAAAAACTGTTTCCCGATGGCGATACGGTTGTTGTCCCCGTCAGTGCAACCATTGCCGGCATTGCTGCCTGCGCTACAGCCTCAACATTCATTGATAAATTAGAAAGCGCCATATCTGCCTGCAGGTCTGTTTTACTGTTAGACATCTGTGTAACCGCTGACGATACAGTGGCTATTTCATAAGTTTTATTTTCAACAGGTGCAATCCTAAAGCCCGCATAGTAAGCTCCATACATTGCTCCTCCGGCAATAGCTCCGAAAAGCAGTGCCGATGCCACAAATCTTACGGCCCTTTTAGCAAATCCGGCAGGCTTCTTTTCCTTCTTAACCTTAGCCTTTTTTTCCTTATGTTTTACATTCTGTTCTCCGGCTGCATAGCTGTTTCCATTATAGCTGTAACTGCTGTTATAATAACCTCCATTGTAATTCGTACTGTTATTATTTTCACACTGTCCATTCATATCAGTATTCTGTGTCCCACCTTCTGCACTAAATGGAATATTATCACGTGAATATCTATATGTGCCATCTGGCTGTTCTGATGCCGGTGCCTGTGCAGCCTGCTGTGTATCATACAAAGGTTCACCAGTCTGTGTATCAAATCTGGCTTTATTAAAATTATTATCGTCATTATTATACATAGTTATCCTCCTTGTCTGGTTCACTCCTAAGCATTAAAAAAATGAACACATTTCGTCTATGCTTTAAAGTATAGCCACGAAATGTGTTCATATTGTGTTTTACTTGTTAAGAAAGTTTGAAAAGACGTATACGATTACGATTACTGTCCGATAACCTCCATAACTGCCTTAGTAAGTTCTTCAAGCTTCTCATCTGCATTATCAAGACCTGTTCCCTTAACACCCATATAGAACTTAATCTTAGGTTCCGTTCCTGATGGTCTCGCACAGCACCATGCATTATCTGTCAGCTCAAAGTACAGTACATTAGAAGCTGGAAGTCCTGTTGGCTTCTTCTCACCTGTTGCAATAACCGTTGCTTCATCAGTCTTATAATCACGAAATTCAACTACATCCCATAAACCAAATTTCTTAGGTGGATTCTTTCTTAAATTATCCATCATCTGGGCAATCTGTGCAGCACCCTCTGCACCTTTCATAGTAATTGCCTTCTGTCCTTCTTTATAGTAACCATACTTATCAAAAATATTAATCATCTGATCCCAGAGCGTAAGTCCCTTTGATTTATAGTATGCCGCTGCCTCACAAAGCGCCATAACAGCTACAACTGCATCCTTATCTCTTGCATGAGTTCCCACAAGACAGCCATAGCTTTCCTCAAAGCCAAATTCATATTCATATGTATGCTGCTGTTCAAAAAACTTAATCTGCTCTCCTATAAACTTAAAGCCTGTAAGCACCTCTATAAGCTTTACATTATATTCCTTTGCAATGGCATCTGCCATATTAGTTGATACAATTGTTTTAACAAATGCACCATTTGCATGAATCAAATTCTTTTCTTTTCTCTGTGAAAGAAGATACTCCGCAATAAGCATACCTGACATATTCCCTGTAAAGGACTTGTATTCACCGGTCTTTGTGTCTTTGGAGTATACACCCAGACGGTCTGCGTCAGGGTCTGTAGCAAGAATAATATCTGCATTCTTCTCCTTTGCAAGTGCTAACGCAAGTGTAAATGCCTTAGGATCCTCAGGATTAGGATAATCAAGTGTTGTAAAATCTGGATCCGGTTTTTCCTGTTCCTTTACAATATATACATGCTTAAATCCAAGCTCCTTTAAAATTCTTCTGACTGGTACATTACCAGTTCCATGAAATGGTGTATAGACAATCTTAATATCATCAGCAACCTGCTTAATCACATCTTTGTTGATGCTCATCTTCTTTAAGGCCGCTATATACTTGTCATCCATATCATAGCCAATCACATTATATAGACCGCAGGCTTCAGCCTCATCTTTTTCCATCGTCTTAACAAAATTATAATCTGTAACAGCCTGTACCTCTGTAATAATCTGCTTATCCTTAGGCGCTGTAATCTGTGCGCCATCCTCCCAGTATACCTTATATCCGTTATATTCCGGCGGATTATGGCTGGCTGTAACTACAATACCTGCTATACAGTTCAGCTCTCTTAATGCAAAAGAAAGCTCAGGTGTTGGTCTTAAGGCTGGAAAAATATATGCCTTAATCCCATTAGCTGCAAGACATAAAGCCGCTTCATCAGCAAACTCTGGTGACATTCTTCTTGAATCATAAGCAATTGCAACACCTCTTTCAGCTGCATTTTCCTTAATAATAAAATTAGCAAGCCCCTGTGTTGCCTTTCTTACTGTATAAATGTTCATTCTGTTGGTACCATTGCCAATTACTCCCCGCAAACCTCCTGTACCAAATTCCAAATCCCTGTAAAATCTGTCTTCAATTTCTGCTTCATTATCCGCAATTGATTTAAGCTCCGCACGTGTTTTTTCATCAAAGTACTGATTATCACACCACGCCTTATAAGTATCCATGTATCCCATACCTTTTCAATGCCTCCATTTTCTGTGACGATTTTTCTTAATTATAATACAAAATGCGCTGTAAATCAACCTTACAAAAGCTGTTCACAACGCATTCTATTAGTTCATCACATCTGTCAGTCATCAATTAATGAAGCTCTAAAAGCTTTGGCAACTTCCTTTACAGCCTCCACTTCATCAACCCCTTCTGCTACAAGCACAATTTCCTCACCGCATTTAATTCCAGATGCAAGAATTGAAATAACACTCTTTGCATTGGCTCTTTTCCCAGAGCCATAATCAAAATAAATATGTGATTCATATTTTACTGCTGCATCACACATTGCTCCGGCAGGTCTAAGATGAATACCCAGTGCACTTGTTACCGTAATCTTTTCCTCAACCATATCCCCTCCAAATCTACAGCCCTAACCAGCTGTTGTTGTCTGTTCCTCAGATGTATCCTCTTGATTATCAGCTCCCACTTCAATCTGGGCCGTATACTCCTTTGCCATAGTACAGCCAGCCGGAAGTTTAAATGATATCGGAACGGTCTGGATTCCAACTGAAAGTCCCGACAAATCTATAGTCATTTTAATATCTGCCTCACTTATTGAATCAACTGCCGCCTTACTCCCCTTAACAGTCACAACGAGATTTCCTGACACTGATGCAGTATGCATTCCTGTAGAGCCTGAATTAGTAAATGTCACATTAGAAAGATCTACTGTAAAATTTTTAGTATAGGTACTTTCCACCTTTACATCTACCTGTATCGTCTTATTAGAAACAATTGTAATCCCTTCCGGTACAAACTTTGAAATATTTATTGAAAAGGTCTTGTCTCTTGTAAGTGACGTAACATCTAACTTATCAGATGGTATGACTACCTCATTAATATTATTAATACTATCCGGACTGCCTGCCAAAGTAACATAATCCTGACTTATATGTGTACCGGTTATAGCACAGCCCTCCGCAACCTTTCCGGACAGACTGTATTTTACAGGGACATTTTTAGTCAGCTGGATAACTGCCTTATAATCAACCTCCATTCCATCAAGAGGCAGGATATTATCTTCTATATCATATATGGATATAGGCACCGCCATACTGATATCTGAGCTCATTCCACTGACATCAACCACAGCCTTAACTGAATCAATAGAAGCAATGAGTGAAGATGAGCCCGTTATTCTTACTGTATTCGGCGCAATCGTCTGTGATACTATGGAATATCCTTCTGCCACACTGCCCGTATTAGAAATATTGATATTAAAATTCTGTGAAACTCTGTTATCAATACTCAGTTTCACTGCAGATGTCTTTGGCGTTGCCTCCACATCTGTACAAACTGAGCCGTCCTTTATAACCTGCACATTAATATCTACATAATCAGCAAACGCTGATACCTTGCTTAAATCTGCCGTTGCAACTATATCACTGGTCTTTAAGTCTGTAACAACACTCTTTGGCCCGCTTACATATACTGAAATCTTGCCTCCGTCAATAACCTCATAAGTATAACCATTATTCGTAAGGCTCTCTGTATTTATAAGCTGAACAGTCACATTACTAAATGTATACCCAGTATTAGGGTCATTAACATTAACTATAACAGCCCATAAAATAATTTCACAGACCACAGAGAGCACCTTTAAGCTGAAATTCTTAACTATCTTTTCTTTCACGCCTTAACCTGCCTCTCCACAATCTAAATGATTTCACATCGATTGTTTTCCTGCGAATATATTCAAGCTTGCTTTTTAAGGATTCTTCATCAATATCATGAATCAGTTCTCCTCCTACTGCAACAGAAACCTTCCCGGTCTCCTCCGACACAATAATCGTAAAACTGTCTGTAGCCTCACTTATACCGACACCAGCACGATGTCTTGTGCCTAACGCCTTGCTCAGTCCAACATTATCTGATAGTGGTAGGTAACATGTGGCCGACACTATTTTATTACCTCTTATAATAACAGCACCATCATGAAGTGGTGTATTATGTTCAAATATGTTTATAAGCAGCTGGCTTGTAACAATGCCATCGACCATTATACCAGTCTTAACATATTCCTCCAAAACCATATCCTGCTCTATTACCATAAGGGCGCCTGTTTTTACTGCCCCCATTTCAAATGCCGCCTTTGTTATCTCACTGGCTGTCTTATCACTGAATCTCTCGTCCTTACCCTTGTTGTCTCCAAAGTTAATAAGCCCCGCAACTATCTTCTTGCGTCCCAGCTGCTCCAGTGCCCTTCTAAGCTCAGGCTGAAAAATAATTACAAGAGCAATAACACCAACACTAATCGTCTTTCCCGCAATCCACAAAATAGTCTTAAGATTGAGGATATATGCAACAATTGCAAAGAAAACAACCACCACAATACCCTTTAGCAATGCCCATGCCTTAGTATTCATAATCCAGACTAAAATATTATACATTACAACTGCAATAATTATAATTTCAATAATGTCTGTCCATTGGATTCTTGGTATATAAATCTTTGACAGATAATCCTGCACAAAATTATTAGTTGATGTCACAAACTCACCTCTTTTACCATAATAGCTTTCTAATTATTATCTATCATAAATACGAATATCATCGTCCTCATCTGTTGCGGCATTCTCAGAATGGCGCATGTCATAGCCTCTCACATCTTCTATATTGTCTGTCCGCCTTGTTTTTCTTGCATTAATCTGCTTTACCTTAACATCTGCATTAACAACATTTATCTTAGGAACTGCCTTAACATAGTAATAGTATTCATCGTCCTCATACTGGACATACTCTGTTCTTTTAAAATCAACAGCAAAGAAAAGTATTCTGCACACATATCCGATTGCTGCGCCAAGTGCTACGCCTATAATCATCAAGACAATATTCAGCTTTGCCTTAAAGACTGTCTCACCTACAACAAGAATAATAAATTCGATAACTGTACCTGCAATAATCGCATATGTCCATGCATTATCAACTGTAAGCCTTCTTATACAATAAACCGTCACAATTGTAAGTACAAGTGCCAGCACCACAATAAGCATCTGCTTGTCGCTTATAAGGCTCTCAACAATATAGGAAATCTGCTGTACACTATCTGTTACAGACTGATTTGTAATTGCTGTTCCATATTCTCCCGCTGTCTGTATAATATAAAATATTACGACACCAAAGCCTACCGGGATAACCGAAAGTGCAGAAAAACAAAGTCCTGCCGCAATTGGAATAAGATATGGCATCTTCAGCCAGCAGAGGATAGTAGTAAAAATCAGAATATAGGCTGACTTCGGTGTGAATCTGAAATATAACAGATACATTATCAGCATAATGCATAACGTAATAACTGCAAACTCTGCCGATATTGCATATAGATTTGCAAGTATATATACAGATAACATAAGAATTGTCGCTCCATTAGGCAGAAATGCACACAACACCGACAGCATAACTGCTATTAATGGATTCTTGAGCTTCGACATATATCCTATGCTTGAATTAAGCATTATAAATGATATCAATGCAATAATAAATTTAAACGCCGGTACTGCATACACGTCATACTTGTTATAAAAGTTTTTAATTTTTTCCTTAAGTTCCAACAAAACTGCCATTATTATCTCCAATCAAACTTATTTTTTCCTCTGGCTCTTATAGAACCTTTCCAGCTTATTAAGTCTTGAAAAATATCGCTTAAGACCAGCTCTTGATTTTTCGTACTGATAGTTATAAACAATCCCTGAGACGACACCGAATATAACAACCATAATCACATAATAAACTGCTGCCTTCTGTCCAATAGCTCCATAATCAAGTGTATTAAAATCCTCCACCAGTGCTTCTGCATTGCATAAAGCATATAAAACCATCATGATAATATATGCAAATGTAGTGGCAATAAGAGTTTTTAAAATTCCAAAAGCAATATAATCGCCCTTGAAATATCTGGCATTCTTAATCATTTTTCTGCCTTCATTTTTCTCATATATTGCCATCTTGGTCATCATCTTGACTTTATTCTCATTAAGCAAAGTATTCACCTCGTTCGACTTTTTGACATAATGTATTCCAAAAAACACATTATATGAAATAAATATAACATATTTTTCCTTAATTGTATATTACAATTTGAGAATGTCCCCCGCCGGCTGCTGTAACAATTCGTATTCTCCTGCCTTCTGCTGTAAATGTTCTATCCGTTGCAGCAGATACATAATTACTCCATACCTGATTATATTCCTCTGGAAGCAATTCCTTAAGAACACCTGTAATTTTAGAATCAAACTCGCTGCTCCTTTGTTTTATATAACATATAGTAACATTTGGCTGGGTAATAATCTCCCCATAATAAGTATCATTTTCCTGGCATACATACACGTTCGACATTGTCTGATTAAAGCCATATGAAGGAAGACTTGCGCCTATATCCGTACTCGCAGCCCCCTGGCTTGTTCCTAAGCTGCCATTTGTATCGGGATTTTGTGAACCTCCGTCTGTATTCTCCCCGATATCTGTATCTTCGGCTGTGCCTGTATTCCCTGTATTATCATTTATTCCTGTATTCTCTGTGTTCCATTTATTGCTGTCTGTGTCTGTACTGCCTCCCAAAGACGTTTTTTCTCCATTTCCTATACCGGCCTGTAAATCCCCATTCCCGGCACCTCCTGTTGTCTTCTTTTCTCCTTCCGTATAAACCGGATATTTGTTAACTGAACCTGAAGTTACAGTTGCAATTCCCTCTATTGCAACTGCATCTGAAACCGTACCTATTGTCGCTGTAAGAGCGGCTGTTCCAGTTCCTGTTATTGTGACCTCCCCAGCCTCAGAAACTGTGAACACCGATTGGTTACTGCTTCCCCATTTAAGGGCATTATTTGTATCCTGAGGCGTCACCAGTGCTGTCACCTGAATTGTTGTTCCCACTGGAATAGCAGTGTTTTCCAAAAGTATCTCCACTGTTGTTACTGCATTGGAAACCTGTGAAGTCTCATTTTCAGGTTTTAAACTGATCTGGTTTAAATTAACCTGTACATTCTCCTTCTGTTTTTTTTCTGTATTGTGTATTGCTGCATATATTCCGGTTCCTGCAGCTGCCAATGCAATAACCAGCGCAATAATAGCAGGCACTGGTTTTATCCTTAACTTATTTTTCTGCTCTGTCATACATGTACATCCTTTTCATTTATTCGCAACTTGAAAGTATTATACAACAATTTCAGTTAAATTCATCAACAACATTAAAAATTTCTCCATTAAGTCCTGATATTTCCCCGATAGGAATCATTTCCCCGTTATCCATAATCAGCTTATGAGTAAATGTATCTATCTTTTTCACCCTGCCCTTCAGCACTTTATAGGCTCCGCCTTCTTTATTTTTATCTTTCACAAAATATGTGACTTCAACCTCTCCAAATGTGCCAATCAATTCCTCAGCTTTCCCATTAAGCAGCTTATATATCAGCTGCATTCTTCTGTCTAACTGCATTTTTTCGCTTTCATCCAGTTCAATTTTCCCCTCCGTAAGCCTTGCTGTTTCATTTACTGCCTCCTCATATCCTGTCAGGGCTGAAAATGGTGCAAACTGGGCAGCACGCATTTTTACGCTCATACGCGGTTGCCTATCAGACACATGATGGGGCAGATTGATTATATCACTGTAATTCTCCTTATTTTTCACATTAATGCCTTTCTGTTATATAACATTTTAATGCGGCTATTGGGAAAATAATTACTAAGCCTTATGCCCTCCTATCTGGCTATTTCTTTTAATCGCCGTACCGCCCTCCTGAAGGTTCATTCCCTTAAGCACCGCATTCCTGCCATACTTGTTCTTAATTTTAACAACAGCCTGCTGCAGTCTTCTTTCCCTTTCCACTTCATCGTCCTCCTGACTGTGCCCCTCCTGCTGCTTAATATAGGAAAACATATCAATCTGCTCAAAGCTTTCCTCCTCTTGTGCTGCTTTTTCACTGATTACATGATTAGCAGCTATATTTATCCGCCTCACAAGCAAATCCTTATTTACAATATTATCATACAGCTGTGTTACAGCATCAATAAGCATTGCCGAGGAAGATGTTTTTCTCTTTAAGTTAAAAGTCCCATGAGCATGCTTTGGTATCTTTCTTCCATAATGGTCTATTGTTATCTCCCCATGATACTTTTCTGCGATATCCCTGATGCTTAGGCACTCTTTATCATATCCAACAGTAAGCACAAGCTGGTCTGTAACCAAACCTTTTTTTACAAGATCAAGAGCCAGCAAATCCGTCATTTCCTTTACTATAAGCCCCGCTTTATCTGCAGTATATGGACAATGAAGAACCTGTCCTGAACCTACGCTGTTATTCTCAGGTTTATAAGCCTTAACGTCTTTAATCGTACAGGGCTCCCAGCCCCACGCATGGTCAATAAGAAGCTCTGCATTAACCCCAAACAGCTTATACAGCAGGTCTTCATTATAAAACTCATTGCTTTTTCCTATAGAACATCTTGCCACGTCTCCCATAGTCATAATCCCGGCCTGTTCAAGCTTTTTTGCATATCCTTTTCCAACACGCCAGAAATCCGTTAATGGGCGATGGTTCCACAGCATTTTCCTGTAACTCATTTCATCTAATTCGCCAATCCGTACTCCGTCCTTATCAGCCGGAACATGCTTTGCCACAATATCCAGCGCTACCTTACACAAATACATATTGCTGCCAATTCCCGCTGTCGCCGTAATTCCCGTTGAAGAAAGCACATCGCGGATTATTTTTACTGTCAGCTGCCTTGCTGTCAGCTTATATGTTCCAAGATACTGTGTTACATCCATTATAACCTCATCAACAGAATAAACATGAATATCCTCTGGAGCAATATATTTTAGGTAAATATTGTAAATACGTGTGCTGTAATCCATATAAAGCGCCATTCTCGGCGGTGCTGCAATATAATCCAGCTTATTTACGTCTTCTCTTGCTGCGTTTATTTCCTTTACCTTCTGTACAACTTCAAAAAGCCTTGCCCTCCCCGGTATTCCATAGGCTTTTAAAGCCGGAGAGACTGCAAGGCATATTGTTTTTTCCGTCCTGCTGGCATCTGCTACCACCAGGTTGGCTGTTAACGGGTTTAATCCTCTCTCTATGCACTCCACAGAAGCATAAAAAGATTTCAAATCTATTGCCACGTAAACCCGTTCTCTTTCATCTGGCATTCAATCACCCTTTCTAGCCTGGCTGTTTAGTATGTCCAATTTGTGAAATCTGTGAAATAACAATTGCCACAAACATTATAAAACAACCCAGAATTTCTCTGGCTGACAAAAGCTCATGAAGAATCACTGCCGCCGCAAGAACCGCAAAAACTGATTCCATAGACATTAACAGTGAAGCAATTGTAGCCTCTGTATATTTTTGTCCAATAATCTGAAATGTATACGCAACTCCACAGCTCAAAATTCCCGAATAAAGCAATGGAACTGCCTCACTTACAATTGCTGCAGGTTTTGGTGTCTCAAAAATAAACATACAGATACATGAAATCGTCCCAGACACTATAAACTGGACGCAGGATAACTTAATCCCATCAACATCAGGAGCGA
>JAUNPT010000142.1 GCA_030536565.1 Eubacteriales bacterium
ACTAATATTAAGGGTTCCATCACTTCTGTTTCCGATTCAGCATTAATGTTTTCTATTCCATATGATGCTGGCTGGACAGTTTATGTTGACGGAAAGAAAACAAATACTTATACTATAAAAGATGCGCTTCTGGCTGTAAATGTTTCAGCGGGAACACATCAAATAGAATTAAGATATATACCTAAGAATCTGATTCTTGGATGTATTATAACATTTTTAAGTATCCTGCTTCTGGCTGGCATAAGTCTTTTCCACAGATTCAGGCGTGAAGGCCGCATCGTCACCTCCAGATGGCCGCTTCTGCTTCAGGAGCTGATTGACGAACATGACATTGTATATACAAGGCCTAAACATATTATTATGACGCAGACAGATATTGACAATATGAATCTTGATAACATCAATGATTTTGACATATTAGAGGATATGGATACAACAAATACCGATACAGACAATAACACACTAGGGAGGAATTAACTATGAAACTTTGGGGCGGACGCTTCACAAAAGAAACTAACCAGCTGGTCAACAATTTCAATGCTTCTATATCATTTGACCAGAAATTTTTCAGACAGGATATTCAGGGAAGCATAGCACATGCAGCTATGCTTGGCGAAACTGGAATTATCACAAAGAACGAAAGCCTTGAAATCCAGAATGGCTTAAAATCCATATTGGCGGATATTGAATCGGGCAGACTTGAAATCACTGATGAGTACGAAGATATTCATACATTTATGGAAGCAACTCTCATTGAGCGCATAGGCGAGGTTGGAAAGAAGCTTCATACCGGAAGAAGCCGCAATGACCAGGTTGCCCTTGATATGAGACTTTTCACAAGAGACGAAGTTAAAAATGTTGATGCAGAATTAAAAGAGCTTATGGCTGTTATACTAAGAATCATGAAAGAAAACACAGAAACTTACATGCCAGGCTTTACACATCTGCAAAAGGCACAGCCGGTAACTGTTGCACACCACTTTGGCGCTTATTTTGAAATGTTTAAGCGGGACAGAGGACGTCTTAGCGATATTTATAAAAGAATGAACTACTGCCCTCTTGGTTCTGGTGCATTAGCAGGAACCACCTATCCTCTTGACCGCGAATTAACAGCAAGTCTTCTTGGCTTTTATGGACCTACATTAAACAGTATGGATTCTGTTTCTGACAGAGATTATCTTATCGAATTTTTAAGTGCCCTGTCAACTATTATGATGCACCTTAGCAGATTCTCTGAAGAAATCTGCATATGGAATTCTAATGAATATAAATTCATTGAATTAGATGATGCCTACAGCACTGGAAGCTCTATTATGCCACAGAAGAAGAATCCGGATATTGCTGAGCTTGTACGCGGTAAAACAGGACGTGTGTATGGTGCCCTTATGAGCATACTCACTACAATGAAGGGTATTCCTCTTGCCTACAACAAGGACATGCAGGAAGATAAGGAATTATCCTTTGATGCATTTGATACAGTTAAAGGCTGTATCAGTCTGTTTAAGGGAATGATTGACACCATGAGCTTTAATGCCCAAAGAATGGAAGATTCTGCAAAACATGGCTTTACCAATGCAACTGATGCCGCTGATTACCTTGTTAAAAAGGGTGTAGCTTTCCGTGACGCTCATGGTATAGTAGGCCAGTTAGTCCTTCACTGTATCAGCAAAGGCATTGCCTTAGATGATATGACCTTAGCTGAATACAAAGAAATCTCTCCTGTATTTGAAGAAGACATCTACGATGCCATCAGCCTAAAGACATGTGTAGAAACAAGACTGACGCTTGGTGCTCCCGGCCCTGAGATGATGAATAAGGTAATTGCAGTCTGTGATAAATACATGCAGGAAAACCAGATAATTTAACAAAATACTTAACAAAAAAAGCCCTGATGCAGGATATATGTTTTATCTTCATATATCTTACATCAGGGCTTACTTACATTTTATTTAAATTACACCCTTACCTTAGTTCCCTTAGTATCACGGTGCGCCATCTTCATTTTCCCAAAATCAAGGGTTCTTCCCTTATAATCCATAGAAAAGCTGTCCCCCTCCGAAAGAATAAATACATCCTCAACGTAATCTTCCTTAGAAAGCTTGATACCCCTGACGCCTACGGCGCTCTTTTTCTTCTGTGGAATATCTGTTAATGGGAACTTCAAAAAAACACCGCCTTCTGTCTGAAGAATAATGCTCTGGCTGCTTTCAATCACTTCTTCCTCTTTAATATCTCCCTCAATAGAAAATCTGGAATATATTTCAACTCTTGCATCTGTTGCATAGATTCCCACAAGACTGTCATTCTCCTGAAGCTTTGTAGCAGTGATAGTACGCTTACTGACTTCAAATTCAGCTGTATCAACCAATTTCATCATACCCATTCGTGTTACAAACAGCAGCTTCTGATTTCTAAGCATTTCCATTGTACAAAGGTAAATGATATTCTCACCGCTGCTGTCGTAATTTCCAAGATTATCTATAGGAGTTCCCTTGTCTCTGAATCTTGTAAATGGAATACTCATAACTTTAATCTGATGTAAATTTCCATTATCAGTAAAAATACATATTTTATCTGTATTCATACATGAAAAAACATATTTATTTTCATTGTGAACTGCTTCCTTATTACGTTCATAGGCGGCCATATCAATAGTTTTAGCATAACCAAAGCGGTCCATAATAAACATGACTTCTGCCGGCTCCGGCTTCTTTTCCTCAAACACAGCCTCCTGCCCATCTTCAATAACAGTTTTTCTTGGCAGAGCATACTCCTTCTTGATACTCATTAAATCTGCTTTGATAACCTTAGCCATCTCCTTTCGGCTGCTAAGAATTTTTTCATATCTGGCAATCTTTGACAAGCACTCATCATACTCCTTCTGCAGTGCCAGAATTTCAAGTCCAATGAGCTTGTATAATCTCATTTCAAGAATTGCTGTTGCCTGACGTTCTGTAAAATCGAGCTTGGCTGCCTGCTTCCTTGATGCTTCCGATTTAAAAATAATCTCATCAGTAACACCATTAATAAGACATTCCTTTGCCATCTTTAAATTCTTGCTTCCCCGGAGAATCTCTATAATCAAATCAATAATATCACATGCACGGATAAGTCCTTCCTTGATTTCCCGGTTATCAAGCTCTTTCTTAAGAAGTGTTTCATATTTTCTTGAGGCAAGCTCGTACTGGAAGTCCATATGATGCTTAATAATCTTCTTCAGTCCCAGTGTCTCTGGTCTTCCATCGACAATTGCAAGCATATTTACACCAAATGTATCTTCAAGCTTGGTTTTCTTATATAAAAGATTTTCCAGATTCTTGACATCTGCATTCTTCTTTAACTCAAGAACAATCCTTATTCCTTCCTTTGAAGATTCATTGGAAATATCCACTACATCTGATGCCTTCTTAGACTCAATTAAATCAACTACATCAGAGATAAATTTACCAATATTCGCACCAATCATTGTATATGGAATCTCAGATATAACAAGTTTATCTCTCTCTGATTTCTTTTGTGCTGGTTCAAATGTCACTTTTCCCCGAAGTTTGATTTTACCTGTTCCATTTTCATAAATATCCAAAAGCTCACTTTTATTAACCACCTTTCCACCAGTTGGAAAATCAGGGCCAATACAGTACTGCATAAGCTCCTGTGTTGTAATAGCTTCGTTATCCATATATGCACATACCGCATCGACGACCTCTCCAAGATTATGGGCAGGTATATTGGTAGTCATACCTACAGCAATCCCATCTGCTCCATTAACAAGAAGATTCGGTATACGGACTGGTAAGACCTCTGGTTCTTTCTCAGTTTCATCAAAATTCGGAACAAAATCCACAACATTTTTATCTAAATCTGAAAGATAAACCTCCTGGGTGAACTTCTTAAGTCTGGCCTCTGTGTATCGCATAGCGGCAGCTCCATCACCTTCGATAGAACCGAAATTACCATGTCCGTCAACCAGCGCCATTCCTTTTTTAAAGTCCTGCGAAAGTACAACAAGTGTCTCATATATTGAACTGTCACCATGAGGATGATATTTACCCATGGTATCACCTACAATACGGGCCGACTTTCTGTGCGGCTTATCATAGTTTAAGCCTAATTGATCCATAGCATAAAGAACCCGGCGCTGTACCGGCTTTAAACCATCTCTTGCGTCAGGAAGGGCTCTCGCTGTAATTACACTCATAGAATAATCTATATAGGACTTCTGCATCAGTTCAGAATATTCCGTCTTAATTATCTGTTCTGCCATATTTGGCCTCCATTCAGTCTGTAATATAAATTATGCATCAATTTCTGCTTCATTCGCATGTGCATAAATAAAATCCCGCCTTGGTGGAACCTCTGTTCCCATAAGCATAGCTGTAATCTCTGTAGCCATTCGCGCATCTTCGATTTCAACCTGCTTTAAAATTCTTGTTTCAGGGTTTAATGTTGTTTCCCACAGCTGCTGGGGATCCATCTCACCAAGACCTTTGTATCTTTGCAGAGTGAAAGCCTGTCCCTGATGCTGTCTCCTGTACTTTTCCAAAGCCTTGTCATCATAAAGATACTGTCCCTCGTCCGCTGCTTTTTTCCCCCTGCCATCGGCTGTCCTTGTAAGCTTTCTTGGAACTACCTTGTAAAGCGGCGGCGTTGCAATATATACATGTCCCTGATTGATTAACTCAGGCATAAAGCGGTAGAAAAATGTCAGCAGCAGTGTATCAATATGGGCTCCATCAACATCAGCATCAGTCATGATAATAATCTTGTCATAGCGAAGCTTGCTTATATCAAAATCGTTACCATACCCCTCCAGGAAACCACAGCCAAATGAGTTAATCATCGTCTTTATTTCTGCATTTGCTAAAACCTTATCTATGCCTGCCTTTTCAACATTTAAAATCTTTCCACGTATAGGAAGGATTGCCTGTGTCCTTCTGTTTCTGGCAGTCTTTGCTGAACCGCCTGCAGAATCTCCCTCTACAATAAACACTTCGCATTCTTCCGGCCTTCTGCTTTCACAATTTGCCAGCTTTCCGTTGCTGTCAATAGAAAATCTGGGCTTAGTCAGCATATTTGTCTTCGCCTTTTCTTCCGCCTTACGAATCTTTGCAGATTTCTCTGCACAGGCAATAATGGCCTTTAAGGAATCAAGATTCTTATCAAAATAAAGCTGTATTTCATCATTGGTTATTGAGCTTACGATTGTTCCCGCATCTGGATTATCTAACTTAGTCTTTGTCTGTCCCTCAAACCTTGGTGCCGGATGCTTTACTGCGACAACAGCTGTCATGCCGTTCCTTACGTCCATACCAGTAAAATTAGAATCCTTATCCTTTAGGATTCCCAGCTCTCTTGCATACTGATTTATAATCATAGTAAATTTTGTCTTAAAGCCTGTAATATGTGTTCCGCCTTCCTGTGTATATATATTGTTACAGAATCCCAGAATATTTTCCTCAAACTCATTTACAAACTGAAATGCAACCTCTACTTCAATTCCTTCCTGGCTTTTTTTGTAATAAACTATATCAGA
>JAUNPT010000008.1 GCA_030536565.1 Eubacteriales bacterium
GCGTCAAAAGAAATGTTTGATGTTAATGAATTTGGAAAATGGAAGTTCTGTAATGAAGATGATATCCGTGAAATTGTTGGTGACAATAATACTGAATTAAAGATTGCGGTAATGGCTGATGTCGGAAGAACTGACTACAAAAAAGATATTATTCCTAAGAGTGAAAGTGTTATTGATATTATTCGTATTGCAACATATATCAATACAATTCCAGCGGCAGTAGAGATGATTAATTACTGTCATGATTTAGGATACGAAACATCTATTAATATCATGGCTGTATCAACTGCCAGTGAGAATGAGCTGGATATTGCACTTGATATACTGGCACAGAGCAGTGTAGATGTGATTTATCTGGTGGACAGCTATGGCTCGTTATACCCAGAGCAAATACGCAGAATGGCTGATAAATATTTAAAGGTGGCTGAGAAATATGGCAAAAAGGTAGGTATCCATGCACATAACAACCAGCAGCTGGCATTTGCCAATACAGTTGAGGCCTGTACAATTGGTGTAAGCTACTTAGATGCGACTATGAGCGGTATGGGACGTGGAGCAGGAAACTGTTATATGGAGCTTCTTATGGGCTTCTTAAGAAATCCTAAGTACAATATTAATCCTGTGCTTAAGTTTATACAGAACCAGATTTTACCTCTCAAAAAGTCAGGAGTAGTGTGGGGCTGTGATGTTCAGTATATGATTACAGGACAGCAGAACCAGCACCCAAGAACAGCCATTGCTTTTACAGAGGAAAAGAGAGAGGATTACTCTCATTTTTATCTGACGCTTCTTGACAGGTAGGGGAAAATATAATCAGGATAAATGAACATATTGTGGGCGGGAGCATCTGTAACATATAACAGGTGCTTCCATTTTTAATTGCGCCTTGTGTAATTTACTAATGTAATGTAAAATAAAAAGCAGCTTTGGATTTCAAATAATCTGAAAATTTAAGGTAAAAAAGAAATACGAGGAGGAAATATGTCACTAGAAGTAAAGAACATAGTTAAGAAGTATGGTGATAAGACAGTTGTCGATAATTTGAGCTTTTCAATGGAGAAGCCGGGGGTGTATGCGCTTCTTGGAACAAATGGTGCAGGAAAGACAACTACGTTAAGAATCATACTTGGAATGTTAGAGCATGATGGCGGGGAAGTGCTGTGGAATGGAGCACCGCTTGACCCAATGAAGGTTAATATCGGATATCTTGCAGAGGAGAGAGGTCTTTATCCTAAGTATGCACTTATTGACCAGCTGGTATATTTTGCAGGATTAAAGGGAATTAAGGAAAGTGTCGCAAAGGACAGAATTAAATACTGGTCTAAGCGGCTTGAGGTTGAGGAATACATTTATCCTAAAACTGGTTTGGCAGCAGGCAAAAAGGGCAGAGGTGTAAAGAAAACAAAGCCAATGCAGGCCGACCAGTTATCAAAGGGAAATCAGCAGAAGATTCAGCTTATGGCTGCACTGCTGTCAGATCCTGAGCTTATCGTTCTTGATGAGCCATTAAGCGGCCTTGACCCTGTTAATGCAGATTTGTTTAAGGCGGTTATCCGTGAAATTATTGATGCTGGAAAGTATGTTATTATGTCAAGCCATCAGATGGACGTGATAGAAGAATTTTGTAAGGATATTACTATATTAAACAGAGGCATAGCAGTAGTCCAGGGCGACCTGAATGAAATCAAGAAGGGCTATGGACGTGTAAACATGATGGTCAAGTGCGAGGAAAATATCATGGAGCTTGCAGTAAAGAATGAGATGAATGTTATAAAGGAAACTCCTGATGGCATGAATATTAAGGTTGTAAGTGAGGAGCAGGCAGGAAAGTTTTTAAAGACTCTTGTTGAAAATAATATGCATGTTATTAAGTACGAGCTTAGAGAGCCATCGCTTCATGAAATCTTTGTAGAAAAAGCAGGAGGCGCTCATGAAGAATAAAATGTACGGATGGCAGAAGGTTTATGGATTTTCCATGAAACAGCGCCTGAAGGGAAAGAGCTTTCGCGTTGCGGTTATGGTGCTGTTTGCAGTTGCGTTTCTTTCACTGCCGGTTATCTCTATGTTTACTAACAACATGGACGGCAGAAAGGAAGCAAAGAAAAGCAGGATTACAGACATTTATATGAATGACCATGGCGCTGATATAAGCGAGGCTGTGGCTTTGGTTTTAAAGGACTCGGACATTTATGCAAATGTAAGGGTTAATGCAGTCAATGAGGATTCTAAGCTTAAGTATCTGGAAGATAATATGGCTGATTATATATATGTAGATGCCTTTGTAAATATGGGAGTACAGTATCAGGGATATTATGGTGAGAGTGAGAATATTTCAAAAGATGATGCCGAAGATTTAGTTAATTATGTTAGTGATAATTCAAGACAAATCCTTATGTATAGCAAGGGTCTTAATAAGGCAGAGGTAGATGCGCTTTCCATGGATTACAGCAGTGAGGTGAATTTTGTGAAGGCTGGAAACAACGGCATGGAAATTGTAGAGGACACAGAGGGGCTTGGATTTGATGAATATGGATTTTCTTATGGACTTCTTATGATATCAATGATGTTAATTATGATTGGGTCAAGTTCAGTGGCCGAGGCAGTTGTAACTGAAAAGTCTACGAGAGTAATCGAGTATCTGCTGATTAATGTGAAGCCTATGGCAATTGTGCTTGGAAAGATATTAGCGGCGGTTACAGCTATTCTGCTTGAATTGGCAGCAGTGGCTGTTGGATTTGCAGGTTCAGTTATTGTAAATGGTCTGATGTTTCCGGCAGAGGACGGTTCTTTTGTACTGCCACAGATGGTTGAAAGCCTGTTAAGCGGGCATATGTTTGCAAAAACCAGTGCTTTAGGAATAATAATTTCACTTTTAATTTTCCTGCTGGGTGTTGTATTTTATGGCTTTGTGGCTGGTATTGCAGGTGCGAGTGTAAGCCGTATCGAAGATACACAGGAGGGAATGAAGCTGTTTACGATGGTTTCAATTATTGGGGCATATCTATCATTGTTTTTGCTGATTTCAGAGAATACGTCGGGCAGTAACTTTGGCGCGCTTACATATGTAGTATATCTGCTTCCATTGTCAGCACCTTTCATTATGCCAGAGTATCTTATTCTTGGTAAGGTGTCTTTGCTGATAGGTGCGTTGTCACTGGTTATTATGGTTGTGGCGATAATATGTATGCTTATTCTGGTTTCTAATATATACGGAGCACTTATCTACCACAGGGGAGCTCCTCTTAAAGTAAAGGACATCATTGGTATATCAAAGGCAGAGAGGAGGCAAAAGTAATGAAGAAAACATTATTCAGGGGTTTTAAACCAGTTTTTGCATTTACAGCAAGACAGAATATCAAGTCAAAAGGCTTTCTTGCAACGACTATAATTGTTGGGTTAATTATGTTTGCTATTCCTTTCGGTGCAAATGTGTATATGGGTTACGAGGCAAAGAAGGATGCCAGTGAGTCTGTGGAGGAGTTTGAAGGCGGCGTGGCAGATACTGAAGGTTATATTAACAGTATTTATTTTGTTAATAATACAAAGCTTCCAGATGAACAGATTAAGACAGCGCTGGATTCATACTGCATTGAAAATAAGACCTCTATAGCAGTTGTATTTGGGCATGATGAAAATGAAAGCCATATTTTAAAAAACGCTGCAGAAGTACTTAAAACGTCACAGGTAATATATTCTATTACATTGGAAGATGACAAGTATAAGATTAAGGCATATGTGGAAGATGGTAATGAAGATGCAGAGGCTCGGGCGCAGGATATTTCAGAATATATGTCAGCAGGGCTGCCGGGTATTTCCTATGCAATGGCTGGACTTGATATGGATACTATTGCAAATATCGCAGCAGGCGGACATAATACGGTAACAAGGGCTGGACAGCAGGCTGAGGGAATTGGAGTGATACTTGTAAAGACATTACTTCCAATGCTTGTGGGGCTGTTGCTTTATATGATTATTAATATGAGCGCACAGAGTGTTACTAAGGTAGTTATTGCGGAAAAGACTTCAAAGCTTATGGAAACTTTACTTACATCAGCTATGCCATATGGTATTGTTGCGGGAAAGATTCTTGCTGTTACACTTATCGCAATTGCACAGATGTTATTATGGCTGCTTAGTCTGGTGATTGGTTTTGCGGCAGGCCATCTTGCAGCTAAGTCAATATGTCCGGATTATGAGAATATGATTATTATGGTTATTGATATGATCAGGGAATCCTGTGCAGGCGCATTTGGTATAACATCAGTTATACTTGGAGTGTTTATGCTTATGCTGGGATTTTTGTTTTACTGTGTATATGCTGGATTTATTGGTACATTTGTTCAGAAGGTTGAAGATTTAAGTGTGACACAGCTGTTTTTAGTTTTCCCTTTGATGGTTTGCTGGCTGGCTGCATATATGGCTCCGGTTCTTGAAAATGATATATTGTTTGGATTTGTAAGGCTGTTTCCTATGACGTCGCCGTTTTCAATACCGGCAGATGTTATTGTGGGAAATGTTGGAATATTTATGGCGGCTGGTTCGATTGTGATTCTGCTTGTGTTTACAGCTGTGATGATTCTTCTTACAGGATATATGTATAAAAAGAGAGTTTTCAGATAGTTGAATATGTGGTAAACGTCTGTTTTACCTAATCTGGAAGTTGTCATACAACTAGTTTTAGTTGTATGACAATTAACTATTGACTTTGAATTAATGTGGGGGTAAAATAACCTCAGCAAATGCGTAATAGACCAAGTACAAAGCCGCAGGAGTAACCGGCAGAATGCAACCTGGAGTTTCGCAGCAATATTTATAAGCGAAAGGAAGATAAAAAGATGGAAGAAAAAAAGAATCTTGATTGGGCAAATCTTGGATTTGGTTATGTAAAGACTGATAAAAGATTTGTGGCAAATTATAAGAATGGAGCATGGGACAATGGCGTTATTACAGAGGATGATAAGGTAGTAATAAGTGAGTGTGCAGGGGTATTACAGTATGCACAGACATGCTTTGAGGGAATGAAGGCATATACAACAGAGAATGGCAGGATTGTTATTTTCCGTCCAGACCTTAATGCCCAGAGAATGGAGGATTCATGTAAGAGACTTGAAATGCCGGTCTTTCCAAAGGAAAAGTTTGTTCAGGCTGTAGCAGATACAGTTAAGGCTAACGCAGCATGGGTACCACCTTTTGGTTCAGGTGCAACACTTTATATCCGTCCATATATGTTTGGAAGCAATCCTGTAATTGGTGTTAAACCAGCTGATGAATATCAGTTCAGGGTATTTACAACACCTGTAGGACCTTACTTTAAGGGTGGAGCTAAACCACTTACAATTAAGGTTTCAGATTTTGACCGTGCGGCTCCTAATGGAACAGGACACATTAAGGCAGGACTTAACTATGCTATGAGCTTACATGCAATTGTTACTGCCCATGAAGAAGGCTATGCAGAGAATATGTATCTTGATGCTGCTACAAGAACTAATGTTGAAGAAACAGGAGGTGCTAACTTTATATTCGTAACAAAGGATAATAAGGTTGTTACACCTAAGTCAAACAGTATTCTTCCATCAATTACAAGACGTTCACTTATTTATGTTGCTAAAGAATACTTAGGTCTTGAGGTTGAAGAAAGAGAAGTTCCATTTGATGAGGTTAAGGATTTTGCAGAATGTGGTCTGTGTGGTACTGCAGCAGTTATTTCGCCAGTAGGAAAGATTGTAAACCATGGTGAAGAAATCTGCTTTGCAAGTGGAATGGAGAAGATGGGCCCAACAATACAGAAGCTGTATGACACATTGACTGGAATCCAGATGGGCAGACTTGAAGCGCCTAAGGGCTGGATTTATACAGTTGAATAGTTTCATATCCGCTGTAAACTTAAAGGAAAGAGGAAGTGGGATTATGGTAGAAGTCAGTACTAACGAGCGTATTCTCCGTTCAGATGTAACATTGGAGGAATGCAGAAAGATTGAGAAGGTACTGCGGAAGAATAACATTTCTTATTTTGAGAAATGGAAGTTTCATACAGGGTTTTTTAAGTTCTTAGACTTTAGTAAAAATTCAAAGTGCGATATATATATTCACATGGATTCTTACGAAGATGCTAAAAAAGCGTTGGGAATCAAAGCATAATGTAATTAAAAACATACAATCTCTGATTGAGCTGAAGCTGGCTTGGTCAGAGATTTTTTGCTATAACATGCAAAAATCACTTCATGGTATGCGGCTTCTAAATATAAAAAGACAAAAAATGTATTTGTGCAACGGACATTTCTATAGTATACTTTCACTGTATCGTTTCATCATGGTAAATTAAAAACGTGATAAAGTGACTTACAACGATGAAATTCTTAGAAAAAAAAGAAAGAGTGTGAACCGAATGAAACAAAAAAATTATGTAAAAAAACTGCTTTTATGCATGGCGGTGTTTTCAATGATTACGGGGCTGTTTATAGGCTGTGGGCAGAAAAAGCAGGCCGACAGCGTCAGCGATGGTAAATTTACAGTGGGCTTTGACGCAGAATTTCCACCTTATGGATATAAGGACGATAATGGTGAGTATGTGGGCTTTGATTTGTCACTGGCTAAGGAAGTATGTGACCGTAATGGCTGGACACTTGTAAAACAGCCAATTGACTGGAATTCCAAGGACATGGAGCTTAATTCAGGAACTATAGACTGTATATGGAATGGATTTACAATGAATGGACGTGAAAATGAGTATACATGGTCATCTGCCTATGTAGACAATTCACAGGTGGTAGTTGTAAAGTCTAATTCCGGTATTAAGGATTTAAGTGATCTGGCAGGAAAGGTTGTTATTGTTCAGGCAGATTCATCTGCGCTGGCAGCACTGTCGGGGGAGGATGCATCAGAGGAAAATCTTGCATTAAGCGCAACATTTAAAATGCTTCAGCAGGTATCAGATTATAACAGTGCTTTCATGAATCTTGAATCAGGTTCAGCAGACGCAGTATGTATGGATATTGGCGTTGCCAGATATGAGCTGGAGGCAAGAGGCAGCCAGTTTATGATGCTTACTGAAAATATTTCTTCAGAGGAATACGGTATTGGTTTTAAAAAGGGGAACACACAGTTAAGAGACCAGGTGCAGGAAGCTTTAAATGAAATGCTTGCCGATGGAACATTTGCAAAGACAGCAAAGGAATGGGGACTGGAAGAAAGCGTATGCTTAGGACAGACAGGAAAAGACGCTGTTATGAAAGCGGAGAGTGACTCCTTGGCACAGGAAAGCTTTGGTGCAAGGTTCGCAGAAATTATGAAGAGCCTCTCAGCTGGTATGGCAGCAACTTTGGGGATATTCTTTCTTACATTGATTTTCTCACTTCCGCTGGGACTTTTAATTACATTTATAAGAATGTCAAAGCTTAAGCTGCTTCGCCTGATTGCAAAGGTTTATATATCAATTATGCGTGGAACACCTCTTATGCTTCAGCTGCTTGTTGTGTTCTTCGGACCATATTATGTATTTGGAATTTCGCTGTCATATTCATATAGATTTTACGCGGTTATTATTGGTTTTGCATTGAATTACGCAGCATATTTTGCAGAAATCTACAGAGCCGGAATTGAAGGAGTGCCTGTTGGCCAGTACGAGGCGGCACAGGTACTTGGTTACTCAAAAACACAGACCTTCTGTAAAATTGTATTTCCTCAGATGTGTAAGAGCGTTATGCCGCCTGTAACAAACGAAGTCATTACGCTTGTAAAGGATACATCTTTGGCCTTTGCACTGGCTTATACAGAAATGTTTACTCTTGCAAAGCAGGTAGCCGCTGCACAGGCAAGCATTATGCCATTATTTGTGGCTGGTGTATTTTACTACATATTTAATTTCCTGGTAGCATGGGTTATGGAAGCTATCGAGAAGAAGCTGCAGTATTACAGATAGATTAGAGTGGGCGTAAAGGCCAGCAGGAAGGAAATATTATATGAAGCTATTAGAAATGAAGCATGTGAAAAAAGATTTTAAAGAACTTTCGGTTTTGAAAGATATATCATTAGAGGTTAACGAAGGCGAGGTGGTTGCCATACTTGGGCCGTCAGGTTCAGGAAAGTCAACGCTTCTGCGCTGTGCTGCACTTCTTGAAACTATGGATGAGGGTTCGCTTGCATACTGTGAGAACTCTGCCACAGTTAATCTTAATGGCGGTAAAACAGAGTATGTCGGCAGGAAACAGCTGTGTGAGTTGAAAAATAACTTTGGACTGGTGTTTCAAAATTTTAATCTGTTCCCGCATTATTCTGTTATTAAAAATGTTACAGATGCACCTATTCATGTGCAGAAGAGAAACAAAGATGAGGTTATAAAGGAAGCAAGGGAGCTTTTAAGGAAGGTTGGATTAGAGGAAAAAGAGAACAGTTATCCATGCCAGCTGTCCGGAGGACAGCAGCAGAGGGTTGCAATTGCAAGGGCGCTTGCAATGAGACCTAAAATGCTTTTTTTTGATGAACCGACATCGGCACTTGACCCTGAAATTACAGCTGGTATTCTTAAGGTTTTAAGAGAGCTGGCCGCTGAAAAAATGACTATGGTTATTGTAACTCATGAAATAGCATTTGCAAGAAATGTTGCAGACCGTGTTATTTTCATGGATGGCGGGGTTATTGTAGAGGAAGGAAAGCCGGAGGAAGTTATTGATAATCCGTCTAATGAGAGGACTAGGGCATTCTTACAGAAGCTTTCGTAGATTTATATGTAAAAGACTGCAGGCGGTGCTAGTGGCACCGCCTGTATTCAGTTGGGGACATATTGTATATTCTTTTAAAAGTATCGCCAAAGGTGTTGCTGTCAGAAAAACCGCAGGAACTGGCAATCTCAGTAATGGATTGGGAGGTGTTCCTAAGGGCGTCAGCGGCAGCCTCCGTTCTTATATCTATTAAATATTCTTTAAAGCGTTTACCTGTAAACATTTTAAATTTTCTGGAAAGGCTGGACTGGCTCATATGAAAAAACTCTGATGTGCCAGCCAGAGTGATATCTTCAGAATAATTTTTTATAATATACTCTATAATATCCTGTATTTGCCGGTTAGCTATATTAATTTTGGAAATTACATTTTCTTTATAGGTGTAACAGCGCAGCATAAATAAAATCATGGAGTGGAAGTAGGTGCGGATAAATGCCAGTGACATATTGTCGACACCTTTGCGCTCATAGCCGATTTTCTCTATAAGCTCTTTCATATATGAAATCTTTTTTTCCGGAATCTGTAGAATCAGGTTTGAAACCAGACGTTTTGCAGCTTCAGTCCCAAGTTCATTTTCAAACCATTTTAATTCCTCATTATTAAAGTATATAACACCTCTGGTATGCTGTGAGCCTGACAGATAGATTGTCATATGCGGTGTCTGGGCAGGAATGATTACAGCAGAGCCGGAGGTCAGCTTATACAGCAGTGTTTCCTCTTGTCCAGATGGATTTACAGTTTTCATTTGCAATGAGCAGTTTCCATTAATGATAAACAATAATTCATTATACTGATGTTCATGAAAATGTTTCATTTTATATGATATAGGGACGCTTCGGTAATCAGTTACAAAATTGTCAGTTATTGGTTGAAACATATATGATTCACCTCGATTTTACATAATTTGATAAAGGAATCATAGCATTATTAAAAAATAACTTCTACAGAAATAGTATAGGAATGATGGAAATTTCCTGTTTTTACGTAAAATTTAAAAAATGCTGTTGATTTTTCGTAGGATTTTAGCAGAGGCATTTATATAATTGTTTTGTAAAGGCAAGTAAAAAATTTATAAGGAGGTTTTTATGAAAAAAATATTTAGGAGAATTGTGGCATTATGCTTAGGTATTCTTGCATGTATGTTTGCAGGCTGGGGCTTGATTTATGAAGTCGATGCAGAGCAGAGTGTTGACGGTTATGTTTCGCTTGACAGTTCAGACCCCATATTATTTGGCGGCGACTACATTGTGTATCAGGGCAGCAGGATTGAGTTAGGCGAGAAGGATATTTATCTGGATGGCTCCTTAACAGATGAAACAGCTGACCGATACAATTATGTATATAACGATATTAAGGAAGCTTTATCGGATACAGCACTTACAGATGGAACAGAAGCCGAACCGATGAATGTATATGTCGCACCTTATGTTTACTGGATTGATGATCCAGATGCAGTGGATACCGTTGAAAAGACAGACGGTTATGGAGTGCCTTATGGAATGGTAGTAAGCTGCCAGTATCTTAATATCAAAGGGCTTACATCAAATCCGGATAATGTTGTGTTTGCAGGTAACCGAGGACAGTCACATGGTGCTAACGGAAATTATACAATGTTCCGTTTTAATGGCGATGGGCTGACATTTTCAAATGTTAAGGTTGGTAATTTCTGCAGTATCGACCTTGTATATGAACTTAAACAAAAGTTGAATCATGAAAAACGTACAGCTACTATCACTCAGGCACAGCTTGGTGATGTTAATGGGGATAAGTTTTTTGCTGATAACTGTAGTTTTGTAAGCAGATTAAATCTTGACCCAATGAATGGAGCAAAGAGGAGCTTATATAGAAACTGTCATTTAGAAAGTACAGATGATGCGCTTAATGGCAATGCAGTTTATGTAAACTGTGATTTTGATTTCTATGGCAACAGGCCTTTATATTCTACATATAATACAGGTTCAGCATTTCTTGGCTGTAGATTTAATTGTGTTGTTTTAAATGTAGAGGCTGAACCAAATCAGTACTTTACAAAAGAGGGCGGTCCTGTTACTGCAGTTGACTGTTCATACACCAGTGGATTTAGTATTCCATTTGGTATTGGCTGGACAAAGTATCCTAACGATTCTTTGAAATGTTATCAGTATAATATACTCCATAATGGCAGCCCTATTACAATAGGTGGAGATCTGGCTGCTGAGACAGTTGAAATGACTGGTAAGCCAGTGCTTGATGCTTATAGAATCGTGAAAGAAGGCAGTGTTATTTACAATACTTATAATCTGCTTTGCGGCAGTGATGGCTGGGATCCATTAGGAATTAAAAATGACGTAACAGCAGCAGGAGCTGACAGGATTCCTACAATGTTAACAGTCAGTACATCAGCAGATACTATCGAATCAGGAGCAGCTACAGCACAGTTAAGCTCAAAGGTAAGCTTCTTTCATGGGGAAGAAGATACAGTGACGCCAGTTACATATTCACTGTCCGGAGAGTACAGAAACTATGCACAGATTACTGATAACGGTGATGGAACATGTACAGTAACTGGTATTAATAATGAAGATGAGGCCAAGGACATTATTATAAATGCATCTACAGAATCAGGCCTTTCAGGGGCAGTAAAGATAACTGTGAAACCAAGCGTGCTGCCAGCACCAGCATTTACAGCTGCACCTGTCATTACTAAGAAGGAGGGTGCATTAAAGGCTGAGTATACACTTGATTTAAAGGGAAGAAAAGATCAGTCATTGATTTCATGGTACCGCTGCAGTGATGAAAATGGAAGTAACCCTATCCTTGTGGCAGTTTCAAGATTAGATGACCCAATGTACGAATACAAGCTTAGAGCCGGAGATATCGGATATTATATCATGGCTGTTGTAGAGCCTAAGGATATTAGAAGTAACCCGGGAGCAGCAGTAAGCACAATGTATGCAAATCAGATTAAGCTTGCAGATGTGAATGCATCAGACTTATATACAGATTTTAAGAATTTCCCAACAATCAAGCAGGATCAGATTATTCCGGGCACATGGACTGTTGACTATTTCAGACCACAAGATACATCAGGTTTCGGAAGCTGGAAGGGTGACGATTCAGTTGCTCCTTGGGTATATGGGGCTACAGGAAATGGCTGTGTTGGATATGGACTTTATCAGGGAACACAGGGTGCAAGGCTTATGTATACTCCAGTTGAGGGAACATATGGTGATATGTCACTTAAGCTTGTGGTTGATCCGGCCAAGACAGCCGGACAGGGCTTTGGAAGTGCTGGGCAGTATATGGATGTCTGTTTAAAATTTGATACGAAGACGCTTACAGGCTATGGTTTAAGGATTATCCGTACAAAGGCAGCCTCAAATGCAGCTACATTTGTATTAGTAAAATACCAGAATGGCGAGACATCATATATTTCAGAGGAAGTTATTTCATCATGTTATGCAACAGGCTGTACAATTTCTTTGAAGATTGAGGGAACTAAGTTTACAGCTCATGTTGAAACGCCTACAGCACAGCTTGCGGATCAGGCTGAAGCAGGCTATGTGCATTCAGTTGATTTATCAGCAGATATTGAAGCTTCAGTGTATGGCGGTGTTGCAATCCAGCATACAGGTACGACAGGTACTGGTGGCTGGCAGAATACAACAATGCTTCATGAGCTTTCTGTTGACTGGGCTGGAAAGAATAATGAAAACCCAGAATTTGCAGAGGATATTAATGGTGAGGAGGCTGGCGGCAATTCAGGTGAAGCTGTAGATGATACAGTTGCCACAGGCGACACTATGAATATGGCTGTATGGACATTAATTGCAGCGGCTATGGCTATTGTCTTTGCTGCAGCATCAAAGAAAAAAGGAGACTGCTGTCAATAAATTGTTAAGTGGTCTTTAAGGCTTAAAGTAAAGGTAATTTATAAAAATAAGTGCAGATATTGAAAAATATCTGTGCTTATTTTTTTGCAGCGGCCTTGTCCGGAATATGAAAAAATGATAAAATAATAGAGGTTAAATGCCCAGAAATGAGGATTATTATGAGAAAAAACATAAGGATTAAAATGACAGCTGCCATTTTGATGGCGGCCGTGACAGTCTGTACTATTACATCATGTGGAAAGAAACAGGCGGCTGATGCAGATAATCAGATGGAAGTGCCAATACAGACGTCAAAGGAAGCGACGGCAGATCAGGAAAGTGAGAACCGGGAGCAGTCCACAGAGAATATGCAGACTAAGGTGGAATCGGAAAATGCTGTAGGTGTCAGTACAAAAGGATATACAATTGAAAAAATAGATGGTGTAACATATGTTAATGGTATTATGATTGTGAATAAAACATATCCCTTACCTTCATCATATAATCCGGGAGGGTTAAGTGGGCAGGTGCTTGATGCTTTTGCTGAAATGCAGGCTGATGCAGCTGCTGCGGGGCTTAATATATGGATACAGTCGTCATTTAGAACATATGAGTATCAGGATTATCTTTACAATATGTATGTTTCAACAGATGGAAAAGCGGCAGCTGATACGTATTCAGCAAGACCGGGATTTTCAGAACATCAGTCGGGCCTGTGTTTTGACCTTAATTCTATAGATGATTCCTTTACTAATACACCAGAGGGACGATGGGTAGATGCCAATGCCCATAAGTATGGATTTATTATCCGCTTCCCTCTTGGCAAAGAGGATATTACGGGGTATAAGTATGAATCATGGCATCTAAGATATGTGGGAGAGGAAATTGCCACATATATGTATAATAATAATATGTGTCTTGAGGAGTATTTAGGAGTTACATCGCAGTATGAAAATTAAGTCCTGCGTGCAGGGAGTTAATACCGGATAATGACAAAACTTAATGTGGCGGTGGTTTAAACCACCGCCACATTAGGCTTAAGAAATATAGAATTTAATCATCTTTATGTGCCTGCATATACTGGTGCATGGATTCCGCAACAATTTTGCTGTGTGCTACAGCTTCGACTACTGTGCGGGCACCATTGACAACATCACCCGAAGCAAAGATACCCGGTCGTGATGTGTGTCCTGTTTCATCAGCTTCGAGAAGCCCGCGCCTGTTGGCTTTAAGACCCTCAGTGTTATTGACAAGACGGTTTTGAGGTCCCTGACTGATGGAGATGATTGTACTGTCAGCCTTGTAAAGAGTTTTAGTACCTTCAACGTCAGTAAATGAGCCATCTTCATTTTCAATAACATCGCAAAAAATCACGCCGTCATCAACAATTTCGACAGGTCTTTTGTTAAATTCAAAATCAACGCCTTCAAGCTGTGCATAGCTAAATTCATATTCACTTGCGGCCACTTTTTTGGTGATTGAAAAGCAGGTGAGCTTTTTAACTCCTTTTCTAATGGCAGTTCTTGCCACGTCCATTGCAGCGTTGCCGGCACCTATTACAATTACATTGTCGCCAAGGCGGTAGCTGTCAGGATTGTTTAAGTAGTTAATTCCGAAATGTACGTTTCCAAGCGTTTCACCTTTTATATGTAGAGAGTTAGGCTTCCATACGCCTGTACCTACGAAAATCGACTTGTAACCATCGCGGAATAAATCCTCTATGGTAATGGCACTGCCTATTAGTGTGTTAGGGCGGATTTTAATTCCTTTAAGAGTAAGGTGCCTGTATTCGATATCGTCTAAGACGCTTTTAGGGAGACGAAATTCAGGGATTCCATAGCGCAGAACACCGCCGATTTTATCTTTGCCTTCAAATATAGTTACCTGATATCCATAGCGTGCTAATATAATAGCAATAGTTATACCTGCCGGGCCAGAGCCGATAATTGCAACACGCATGCCATTTGATGGCTTAGGCCCTGCGGTCATCTGGTTTGCGTAGGTCGTTGAAATATAATTTTCAATACTTGAGAAATGTACGGGAGCTCCCTTGCGGCCAAGAACACAGTGCCCCTCACACTGATTTTCATGGTTGCATACGAGGCTGCATACAGTAGTCAGTGGATTGTTTTCAAAAAGCATACGACCAGCATCGTTTAATTTGTTTTCTTTTAAAAGCTTTATTACCATTGGAATGTTAGTATTAATTGGACATCCCTTCTGGCATTGTGGAACCTTGCACTGCAGGCAGCGGTTTGCTTCATCCATTACATGTAATGCCATAATAACCCTCCGTTTTAGATTGATTTGATGATTTTATATTAACACGTTAAATATAAAAAGTGAATAGAAGAATATGGTTATAATATTTAAAATTGGCTCGGGTAAAGAATTATTGTTAATTGAAAATCTTTTCTATGTAGTTCATAATATCAATATTATCTTCGGGCATCTGACAGCCTACAATGTATATACCATTATTGTCAGAGCTTCTTATTATGCGGCCTTCCAGCTGGCTAATCTCTGGTATAGGAAAATCATCAACTGAAACTGAGATTTCAGTTCCTCTGCAGTCTGCAAAAAATTTCCCATCGGAGGCAAAGGCAAAACCATTAGCACTTATATTAACTAAATTACCATTAAAGGTCTCCTTAGATTTTTTTACGGTGATTGTACAGCTGTTAGAAATGTCCATTCGTGGATATTTACGTCTGTTAACAATCGTTGGGCGTGAATTAACATTTATAAAGAATGTATTTTCTGATTTGTTAACTGCTGATGCAATGCGTGCATCAGCCCAGCAGTAAAGTATATTTTTAACTGTAACCTGAAGTTTGCAGGAAAGCGGCATATCATTAAATGGAACAGGTTTGTCAAATTTAATAACAAGACCTTCGTTTTTCTGGGCTGCCAATACTCCGTGATACTCAGTCTGTTTGGCAGTGTCACTGTTGAGCGTAATTATTGCTTTCATTCCGGGAAGAATATCTTCAACACCCATAAAGCCGCATATTCCCAGCTCTGTCATAAGCTTTTCAACAACGATTTCAATATTATCAACATTTACAGCGGTTTCAGCGTATTTGCTACGCATGGCTTTTGTTGTATCACCTGAGTTTTCGATACAGCTTGTCATTGCTTCAACTATATGAGTAAACTGTTCCATATTATTTACAAGGTGTGAGTTAGAGCTTTCAACCTCCTTCATCGCAGAGTCTATAACCTGGATATGTTCACCAAGTTCACTGGATTCTTTGGTGATTGCACCTACACTTTCGTTTACCTGTGTAACCTTTTCAATTGTAATCTGTATAAGTTTAAGAGTTTTTCCGATAGCGTCGGTCATTTTCTGGGAGGTTTCATCTAGGCGGGTCAGGGCATCACGGATTTGTCCTGAAGAATCCTTGGTTTCAGTGCTGAGTGTACGAATCTGTTCAGCAACTACAGCGAATCCTTTTCCGGCTTCACCTGCGCGTGCCGCTTCAATAGAGGCATTTAAGGCAAGAAGATTAGTCTGGCTGGAGATGTTATCAATAGTTCCGGTTTCTTCTTTAACCATGGAAAATTCATTCTGAAATGCATGTAAAACCTGTTCTACTTCGTTGGAAAGCTGTGACATCATGTTGGTAGTTTCTACAACGCTTTCAAGATCAGAGTAGCTGCTCTTTGCATGTTCTCCAGATTCTTTTGTAAGCACGACCATCTGGGAAATCAGTGATGCAACATTTTCAACCTGGGTATTGATATCAGCTGTCATATCCAGAGAAGAAGCCGTACAATCCTGAAGATTTTTGTTGTTTACAGTAAGCTCGTCGTTGCTTGAAACAACCGCATTAGCACCATGCTGATTTTCTACAGCAAGCTCGCGTACTACGTTGATGCCATCAACAATAGAGTCGCTTGCAGTTTTTACATGACTGACGGTTTCGACCATACGCTTTAGGTCAGCTTTTATACTGTCCATCATAGCACCATCAGACTGATTCAGATGCTTAATTGACATAACGTAGCATACATAACAAAGGATAATACATGATAACTGGAGCTGAAATTCCTTCATATCACCAGCAGAATTAATTCCGCCGGCGTATTTAAGAACCGTATTAAGAATGACAATAAGTGCATTGGCGATTCCATAGAATATCATAAATCCCCGGTCTTTATACAAAACGAACAGGCTTGTGACTGGCAGGATATATGTAAATGCAATATTAGAGCTGCTGGTGCATAATACAAATGTGTAAAAGATACCATATCCGATAGCAACTTCATATTTATACAGATCCGTTGCCATGCCTTTGATTTTTAACAAAAGCTGTCCAATAAAAAATGGTACCCAGCATAGCAGCAGGAATGTAATATAATAATTTACGGAACGAAGTCCTGCTGACACGTCAGAACCGTAGTTGGCTGAGAGAAGAAGCGCAAAGACAAGCCAGAGATTTCTGGCTTTTTTGTTGGCTTTTGCCTTGAAGACATTTGCATCATAATTCATAAAGTTTCATCCTTGTATAATATCTTTTGTATAAAGATTTATACTTTTTCCTTTCATAAATTTTTATATAAATATGTATGTTTTTATTTTATTTTTCAATTGAAATTATATAGCTGGCTTTATTAATACATTTTAAAACTGGTTGAGAAAATCAAGCATTATATTTATTTCATTAATGCTTAACTGCCAGAACGGTTCAAAAACACTGAATGCGTGGGTCAGCTTTTTGTTTGATGGATAGTTAGTAAGTATGTGCCTGATATTGTGCCTTGTCAGGGCTTTTTCAAAATCTAATGTATATTGCTTAAGCATATCATTATGGCTGGTGACAAGATAGCATGGTGGCAGTGCTTTCACGATTTCTGGATTCTCCGGGTTGGTGTATGGTGCAAAAGCACTTTTTTTGTAGCCTTTTCCGTATAGGAAATCCGGGAGGAAAAGACCAATTTTATCGAAGCGTGTAGTATAAAACATGCCGCTTATTAACCCAAGTGCATTTAATTTTAAGCCGGAAGGCGTTACATGTGCCGCTTTTGCAATTGAGGGAGCTTTTTGCATGGCGGCTGTATAAACAGCCAGATATGCACCGCCGCTGTCAGCAACCATATACACGTGTCCAGAATCTCCATTATACTGCACAAGCAGCTGTTCTATGGTGTTCATGGCATTTGAAATATCGCAAAACTGGTCATAAACATTCACATCAGGAACCAAACCATATTCTACGGAAAATACCAGAAATCCGGCTTTACTAAGCTGTGCACAATAAAAACGGTTAAACTCCTTACTGCCAAGAATCAGGCCTCCGCCATGTATGTTGATAATCACAGGTAAACTCCGTTCATGCATATTTTTGGGACGAAACAAATCCATTCGGTTTGCATAAGGACTGTGTTCAGTATATGAAATGTCTTTAATCTCCTGGATTTCGTCAGGAAAAATGAGTGCTTTATCGCGTGCCGAGCAGGATTTTGTAAAAGCTGCCCGCTGAGATAAAAAGACATTTGTCATAAAATTATTCATATGTGCCTCCGAAAACTAAACTACTATTATTTTAACGGTATTTACAAAAAAATACAATAATGAAAATGAGTTATTGATTTTTATTTTCGCTTGGTATAATCTCTCACATTTTACAAATACTACAGGTACAGCAAAATTTGTAAAAGGAGAAATTATATATGAAGGCTACAGGAATAGTGCGAAGAATAGACGACTTAGGCAGAATTGTAATTCCAAAGGAAATAAGACGGACTTTAAGGATTCGGGAGACCGACCCCATGGAGATTTTCACAGACAGGGAAGGTCAGATTATATTAAAAAAGTATTCACCGATTGGAGAACTGGCAGCATCTGCAGGCGAGTATGCGGATACGCTTGCCATGGTTTCAAAAAAAACAGTGTGCATTACAGACAGGGACCAGGTTGTGGCCGCTGCAGGCAGTGGCAGGAAGGAGCTTTCAGGAAAGCCTTTGACTAAGGAGCTGGATTCCTGCATAGCTAACAGGGAGTCAGTGACTTCTAAAAAGGGTGATGCAGATTTTGTTCAGGCGGTTACAGATATGGATTTTGAAAATGAGGTTATTTGTCCGGTAATCTGTTCAGGTGATGTGCTTGGAAGTGTAATAATATTAGATAAAGAAGCAAAAAGTACGTTTACTGATGTCGAGTTAAAGCTGGGGCATGCTTTTGCTGAAATTATAGGGAAACAGATGGAAGGATAATAATCGTCACAATTCACAAAATTTTAGGCTCTTTTTAATTAAAAACCCTGCGTAAACTCGTGAAAGTGCCTAAAAATGGCACTTTGTATTGACAAATGCACAAAAAGAGTTTATAAATGGATTTATTGAGGGGAAAACCCGAATAAATCATACTTTTGAGGAGAGAATGACATGAATAAGACAGAGTTAGTTGCAGCAATGGCTGACAAGGCAGAATTATCAAAGAAGGATAGCGAGAAGGCTTTAAAGGCATTTATCGACGTTGTAACAGAAGAATTAAAGAAGGGTGAAAAGATTCAGTTAGTAGGTTTCGGTACATTTGAAACAGCTAAGAGAGCTGCAAGAACAGGTAAGAATCCACAGACAGGTAAGGAAATCAGCATTCCTGCTTCAATCGCTCCTAAGTTCAAGGCTGGTAAGGCTTTAAAGGAAGTTGTTAACAAGTAATCAGAGCAATATCAAGTATGCGTGACCCAATGTTTTAAGACATTGGGTCTTTTTTAAAATGTGCCTAAGGGTACAAGGATTTAGAAGGAGTATTATATATGCGTTTGGACAAATATTTGAAGGTTTCAAGACTTATAAAGAGAAGAACAGTTGCCAATGATGCCTGTGATGCGGGAAGGGTCATGATTAACGGAAAGGTGGCAAAGGCATCTGTGGACGTTAAGGCTGGAGATGAAATAGAAATTCAGTTTGGAAACAAGAATGTAAAGGTCAGAGTAACAGATGTGAAGGATACGGTAAAAAAAGAAGAAGCTGCAGATATGTTTGAATATATTTAAAGCATAATAAAAGACAATCCATAATATAAATTAAATAAAGAGCCTGAAAACAGAGGTGTATTATGGAAGATAAAGCACGTGTGCAGCATAGCCACAGATTTTGTATGGAGGATAGAAAGCAGGCACAGTTAACAGGAATCAATGATGTGATATCATTTGATATGGAAAAGATAATTTTAGAGTCTGAGTGTGGACATATTACTATAAAAGGAACCCAGCTTAAGGTAAAGCGTCTTTCCGTAGAAAAGCATGAAGTTGATGTATGTGGACATATAGATTCAATAGTATATACTGATTCAAACAGTCTTGGCAAAAAGGGAGAGTCTGTAATAGGCAGATTATTCCGATGATTACAGGGGAAATTGACACATTAATAAGAGCAATGCTATGGGGAATGATACTTGCGCTTGAATATGACTGTATAAGGATTTTTCGTCGTGTTATAAAGCATTATCACGTGTGGTCTATGTCGGTTGAGGATATTATATTCTGGATAAATGTTGGATTTACGGTGTTTGCGGTTACATATGATGCCAATGATGGTATTGTGAGAGGCTTTTTAATAGGTGGTTTTATTGCAGGTGCACTTGTATTCCGCGGTTCCTTCAGCAGCGTTTACGTAAGATATATTTCCAGATTGGTTATTTTTATTTTAAAAATGTTGAAAAAAATATTTTATATGATTAAAATGTTTATAAAGAAACATTTTTACAAAAAGAACGAGGAGAACCTATGAGATTTGAAACCAGAAGAGAAAGAGAACAAAGATTAAAACGTCAAAAACGCTCAAGCATATTCGGTATGGTTTCAGCATTTGGTGTTGTTCTGATACTGGGCCTGGTGTTGTTAAATGGCAAGCGGACTCTTGCTGTAAAGAATGCACAATATGAAGAAAAAAAGGCTTTGCTTACACAGCAGATATCAGAAGAAGAATCAAGAACAGGTGAGCTTGAGGAATATAGGAAGTATATCCAGACTAAGAAATTTGTGGAAGAAATGGCAAAGAACAAGTTTGGATTGATTTATCCAGATGAGATGATATTTAAGCCATCAGACAAATAATTTTTTTGCATGGGCACAGTTTGACAAATTTTTACCTGTCAATACTCTATAATTAGAAACCACTCCAGGATTCTTTGCGGGGGAAAGAAGTGTGGATTAGAGTGAAATGGGGGATTATATGAGTGAAAACATGCAGGATTACAGAGTGACGTATTCGATAAATAAACTGTCGGAAACAGCCAGAATATTCAGACGATTAGGAGAAGCTTACGAGAGTACAGCAGATGCTTGCGATGAAAGAAATGGCTTTTCCAGACAGCTTTTTTTAGTTGCAGACGTGCTGGAAGAATGTATGACTATGCAGGTTCGTACGAAAAAGTTAAACAGGGAGGACGAACGTAATCTGGTTGTGCGTTGCATGCATCAGGGAATCAGAATACGCGATGCGAGACTTGCCCAAAATGGCAGAGGAAAGTATGAGCTGATTTTACAGGCAAGAACTGTAGGACGAAGCTGTGTTTCAGTAAAGAAGCTGGAGGCAGCGATATCCCAGACAGCACAGTGTGGTTATATGTCAGATGATTATAATCATATGGTTGTAAATCACAAATATCAGGAATTTGTATTTATTCAAAATGACCGCTTTAGGATTCTTACAGGCGTTGCAAGAAAAAATAAGATGAATGAGAAGGTTTGCGGGGATAACTTTATGATTAAAAAGTTCCCTTGTGGAAAAATGTCTGCAGCAATAGCAGATGGATGTGGAAGCGGGGAAAATGCATTTTTGGAAAGCAGGCATGTCATTGAGCTTATGGAAAACTGTATTGAGGCAAGCTTTAATGAAAAGACCGCAATTGATTTAATTAATGCCGCATATATGTCCGGAGGAGGCACAAAAAACCCTGTAACCATGGATATGAGTGTGATTAATTGTCAGACAGGCATGCTGGACTGTATTAAGCTTGGGGCAGCGGCAACATTTATAAAAAGAGATGGCTGGGTGGAAATCATTAAATCGACAACACTTCCTATAGGCGTTTTAGAAAATGTGGATTATGACTGCACAACGAAAAAATTATATCATTCGGATTATGTGGTTATGGTGAGTGATGGCGTATTGGACAACCTTTCAGGTATTAACAAAGAGGAGGAGCTGGCACAAATAATTAATAACGTAAATGTGAGAAAGCCCAAGGCAATGGCACAGGAGATTTTGGAAATGTCTCTTAAGATGAATTGCATGAAGGCGCTAGATGACTGTACCGTATTAGTTTTAGGAGTGTTTGACACCTATGATAAATGATAATATAATCCTTTTATGACTAAATATAATAATGGGAATGCTCACAGACGGTTAGAAGATGCTGTTGGGCAGATAATTGAAAAGTATAATATGTTAGAGCAGTGCAATAATCTTATTGTTGGACTTTCTGGCGGTGCGGATTCAGTATGTCTCCTGCTGGTTATGAAGGAGTACATTGAAAAAAAGAATCTGAATATTAAGCTGCATGCAATCCATGTAAATCATGGAATACGAGGAGAAGAAGCAGATGAAGACCAGAAATTTTCACAAAGACTGTGTGCACAGTTAGGTGTGGATTTTTCCTGTGAGAGAGTGGATATTCCAAGACTGGCAGAGGAGAGCAGGCAGACTGAGGAGGAGGCAGGAAGAAACGCAAGGTATGCAATATTTGAAAGGAAGGCACAGGAGCTTTTTAATGCAAAGGTAGCAGTGGCACATCATATGAATGACCAGGCAGAAACCGTGATTATGAATATGTTAAGAGGCAGCAGCCTTAAGGGAATGTGTGGAATCCTCCCGGTGAGAGGCCGGATAATCCGCCCGCTGCTTAATGTTACAAGAGAAAATATTGAGGAGTATTTAAGGGAGCTTGGCCAGCCATATGTTATAGACCAGACCAATATGGATAATGAATATACGAGGAACAAAATACGAAGCATGGTAATTCCATTTCTGGAGAAGAATGTTACGCCGCATGCAGTGGACAAGGTTTGTGAAATGGCAGGTTCAATACAGGAGGTTGAAGAATATATAGAGTTTGAGGTGGCTGAAGCCTATGATAAATGCGTAAGAACCATACGTCATAATGAAAATGAACCAGAGGATATTCTTCTGCTTGCTGCAGATGAGTTTTTGCAGCTTCCACCTGTAATTGGAAAGGGTGTTATTCATAAAGCACTGGTTAAAATGGCGGGTGCAGCTAAGGATATTTATAAGACGAATATAGAGGACGTATATGAACTCTTTAACCAGCAGGTAGATAAGAAAAAAAGTCTTCCGTATAAGTTATCAGCAAGAAGGGATTACGATGGTGTTACTATTGGACATGCCAAATATGACAGTAATGAGCAGGAAAAGGAGTTTCAAATTGATATTACAAGTCTTGCAGACACCCTCGAACCGGGTGTTCAGGTCAGGCTTCCTCTGGAACAAATGATATATATGGCTGGTGAGGGAGCAGTGTATATCTCCAATATTGTTTTGGAGCTGCAGGAAAGTGTTGATTTTTCACTTAATAATGACTATACTAAGGTCTTTGATTATGATAGAATGAAAGACAATCTTGTTTTTAGGTTCAGGAGGGCAGCAGACCGTATGGTTGTTACAGCAGACGGACAGACCCGGAAGCTCAAAAAGGAGTTTATAGACCGTAAAATTCCAAAGGAGTTGAGAAAACAGGTTATGCTTCTTGCAGCAGGAAGTGAAGTGTACTGGGCTGTGGGAGTGAGACGTAGTGAGGCTTGTCTTATAGACTCAGCTACAAAGTCAATTTTAAGAGTAACATTTGAATAATACAGAAGAAAGGCTGGTAAAGACATGGAAACATTACACATGGAAACAGAGCATAAAATCAGCGTTATGATTTCCGAGGAAGAGCTTGATAAAAAGATTGCAGAGCTTGGAGCACAGATTAGTAAGGATTATGCTGGGAAGTCAGTAAAGCTTATATGTATTTTAAAGGGGAGCGTATTTTTCTGCTGTGAGCTTGCAAAGAGAATCACAATTCCTGTAACACTGGATTTTATGCAGGTTTCAAGCTATGGGTCAGGAACAGTATCAAGTGGACAGATAAAGATTAAGAAGGATTTAGATGAGAGTATTGAAGGTGATTATGTTATAGTTGTTGAGGATATTATTGATTCAGGCAATACGCTTTCAAGACTTATACCAATGCTTCTGGAGAGAAAACCTGCCAGTCTGGCAGTATGCACTATGCTTGATAAACCAGAACGACGTGAGGTAGAGATGGAAGTGAAGTATAACGGGTTCCAGATTCCAGATGAATTTGTTGTAGGCTTTGGTCTTGATTATGACCAGAAGTACAGAAATCTCCCATTTATTGGTGTAATCCATATGGACGAAGAATAAGAAAGGCTCAAAGGAGAATTAAATGAATAGTAGTAAAGGAAGATTAGGCGGTATTGGAATATATATCCTTATAATCGCAGCAGCTGCAGTGATATACACTGCATTTGTAAATATGAATGCAGCGTCAGGCTCATATTCCTACAGGGATTTCCAGTCAGATGTTAAGGAAGAAAAAATAAAGACAGTTAATATTAAACAGAACAATGAGGTCCCAACAGGAGTTCTTACAATTTCCTTTAAGGACGCAAGGGCAAATGTTAAGCTTAATGTATCGGATATAAGCGAGGCAGAAGCAATTCTTTTAGAGAATAATGTAGACTATACCCTTAAAGATGTAACAAGGGAAAGCGTATGGATTACTACAATACTTCCTATAGGAATGTGCCTTTTGGTAGTTATATTTTTTATGACGATGATGACACGCCAGGCTGGAGGCGGTGCTAATGCCAAGATGATGAATTTTGGCAAGAGCAGGGCAAAGCTTATGAATGATGCGTCGAAGAAGGTAACATTTAAAGATGTTGCGGGACTTCAGGAAGAAAAGGAAGAATTAGAGGAGATTGTGGATTTTTTGAAGAACCCTGCAAAATATACTGAGCTGGGAGCAAGAATCCCGAAGGGCGTAATTCTTACAGGACCTCCGGGTACAGGTAAGACGCTTCTTGCCAAAGCGGTCGCAGGAGAGGCAGATGTGCCATTCTTTAGTATTTCGGGTTCGGATTTTGTTGAGATGTTTGTTGGTGTAGGTGCTTCTCGTGTAAGGGATTTATTCGAGGAGGGAAAGAAGAATGCACCATGTATTATATTTATAGATGAAATTGATGCTGTTGCCAGAAGAAGGGGAACTGGTATGGGAGGCGGACACGATGAGCGTGAACAGACTTTAAACCAGATGCTTGTTGAGATGGACGGTTTTGGTGTAAATGAAGGTATTATAGTAATGGCAGCAACTAACCGAATGGATATTTTAGATCCGGCTATTTTAAGACCGGGACGTTTTGACAGAAAGGTAGTTGTCGGAAGACCAGATGTTGCAGGAAGGCTTGCTATTTTAAATGTTCATGCGGCAAAGAAGCCTCTTGGAGATGACGTTGATTTGGACAGTCTTTCAAGGACTACGTCAGGCTTTACTGGTGCAGATTTGGAGAATCTGCTTAATGAGGCTGCAATTAATGCAGCTAAGGATAAGAGGAAGTTTATTAATAATGCAGATTTGAATTATGCATTTGTAAAAATAGGAATTGGTGTTGAGAAGCACAGCAGGGTAATATCAGAAAAAGAGAAGAAGATTACAGCATATCATGAATCCGGACATGCTATTTTGTTCCATGTGCTTCCAGATGTCGGTCCTGTCCATACTGTTTCGATTATCCCAACGGGCTCAGGTGCGGCCGGCTATACAATGCCGCTGCCAGAACGTGATGAAATGTTTAATACACGTGGAAAAATGCTTCAGAATATTGTGGTAAGTCTTGGCGGACGTGTGGCTGAAGAACTTGTATTTGATGACATTACAACGGGTGCATCGCAGGATATTAAACAGGCAACGCAGACAGCAAGGGCAATGGTTACAAAGTATGGTTTTTCATCAAAGCTTGGTCTTATTAATTATGATAATGATAATGACGAGGTGTTTATTGGAAGAGACTTAGCTCACACAAGACCTTATGGTGAGGACATAGCTTCAGAGATAGACAGAGAAGTTAAGAGTATCATTGACGAATGTTATGCCAGAGCACGAAAGATTATTGGTGAAAATATGGACGTGCTAAAGAGAAGCTCACAGCTTCTTCTTGAAAAGGAAAAGATTACAAGAGAAGAATTTGAAGCTTTATTTGAAAGCACGATTATTTAAGTAATCAGCTGAATTATATGATTGTATTAGGTTGGTATAATGCTTGTTGTGAAAAGTGCATAAAAAAACATGTCGAAAATTGTCAACTTTGTGAACACTTGAGGGAGGGCTTATGATACTATAATTATTGTAAAAACCCCCCAATACATTATATATTTTTTTGCTACACCCCATAATAAGTGAAATACCTTCTCCGAAAAAGGACAGTCCCCCCAGGCTGTCCTTTTTCATTATGTAATTTAATATTGAAGCACGTGTTTGCTTGCAATCCGCGTATATTCGTTATAAAATAAAGGCAATAATAGAATAAGGAGAACTTATTCCATGAAAATAACAAAGACAATAGAGAATCTTTCAGATACTCAGAAAAAACTTATATATATGTGTAATGTGCGTCCAACGATTAAAATGAGGGCGCTTTTTAGTGATGCTACCAGCCGCTATAGAGAACCGGCGGAGCCTAAGGCTGGCGAGCAGGTTGTTTTACGTATACGCACAGGACGTTACAATGCGGATAATGTGATTTTGGTAGCAGATAATAAAGAGTATGAGATGTCAAGATATAAAAATGATGAGCTTTTTGATTATTATCAGGTGCGTATTGATGTGGGAGAAAATAAGCTGATATATTATTTCAGAATAGAAAGCGGCAAGGCAGTCTGTTATTATAATCAGATTGGACCGCAAAAAGACCATAATCCGTATTATGATTATGAGATACATCCGGGCTTTGAAACACCAGAATGGGCAAAAGGCGCTGTTATGTATCAGATTTTTGTGGACAGATTTTGTGATGGTGATAAATCTAATAATGTCCTTGATAATGAATATGCTTATATTGGTGAACATGTAACCGGGGTTACGGACTGGAATAAATATCCTGCACAGATGGGGGTTCGGGAGTTTTATGGAGGCGACCTTCAGGGAGTGCTTGATAAATTAGATTATTTACAGGGATTAGGAATTGATGCTATATATTTTAATCCCTTATTTGTATCTCCGTCTAATCATAAGTATGATATACAGGACTATGACTATATTGATCCTCATTTTGGGAAAATAATTTCTGATAATGGGGATTTGCTTAAAGATGGTGACAATAATAATGCAAATGCCACAAGATATCTTGACAGAGTAACAAACAGAAAAAATCTTGAGGCGAGCAATCGCTTTTTTGCAGAGGTTGTGGAGGAAATTCACAAAAGAGGAATGCGTGTTATTATTGACGGCGTATTTAATCATTGTGGTTCCTTTAATAAATGGCTTGATAAGGAGCATATTTACAGCGCAAGCAATGAACAGTATGATTCAGGTGCATACGAAAGCCATGACAGTCCATACGCCAGTTTTTTCCAGTTTTATTCAAACCAGTGGCCTGACAATAATTCATATGATGGCTGGTGGGGGCATGATACCCTTCCTAAGCTTAATTATGAAGGTTCTAAAAAGCTGGAAGATTATATTCTGGGAATAGCAAAAAAATGGGTGTCACCTCCGTTTAATGTAGATGGCTGGAGACTTGATGTGGCAGCTGATTTAGGACACAGCTGTGAGTATAATCATGAATTTTGGAGAAGGTTCAGGAAGGCGGTTAAGGAGGCTAATCCGGAAGCTGTTATTATTGCGGAAAATTATGGGGACTCTCATGACTGGCTTTTGGGAGACCAGTGGGATACAATAATGAATTATGATGCATTTATGGAGCCGGTAACGTGGTTTCTGACAGGAATGCAAAAGCACAGTGATGAGTACCGGGCTGATATGCTTGGAAATCCGGATTATTTCTTTGGAGGAATGCATCATAATATGTCAAGAATGGGCTCAGAGGCATATAGTGTATCTATGAATGAGCTGTCAAATCATGACCATTCAAGGTTCCTTACAAGGACGAATAGGACGGTGGGCAGGGTTAATACTGTCGGGCCTGAGGCTGCTGACCGCGGTGTGGATAAAGCGGTGTTTATGGAGGCTGTTGTTATGCAGATGACATGGCCGGGAGCTCCAACTATATATTATGGAGATGAAGCGGGTGTATGCGGCTGGACTGATCCGGACAACAGAAGAACGTATCCATGGGGCAGGGAAGATAAACTGCTTATAGAGTTCCACAGGGAAGTAATCAGAATGCATAAGGAAAATAAGGTACTGTTAAAGGGTTCATATAAGCAGCTTTATTCGGAATATAATTTTATTGCCTATGGCCGGTTTGATGATGAAGATGCGGTAATAGTGGTAATTAATAACAATGATGATGAAAAAAAGGCAAGGATTCCGGTGTGGGAGCTTGGTCTTGGATATGATGATGATGTGGAGCAGATTCTGGTTACTTATGACGGAGGCTTTGGAAAACAGCATTTGGGATACCGTTTGAAGGAAGGCTGGCTGGAAATTGGTTTGAGAAAAACTTCGGCTGTTGTGTTACGCAAATTAAAATGGTAGAATAGAAAAGATTAATGAGGAAAAATAAATTGGAAAGGTGCAAAGGAAATTGGCAATGAATTTAAAAGGCCGCAGCAGCGGTGAGGAAAAGGTTGAAATCAGGCTGAACAGAAAAATGAGAACCTGGAACAAATATAAAAACTATATTATTGTAGGTGGAGGAATATTAGTTTTAGTACTCCTGATGGTATTTATTTTAAGAGGCTGCAGCGCAGATAATGATTCAGAGCAGGGAGAGATTACTACGCCTGTACAGACAACACAGCCTATGCCTCAGCAGGAGCAGACCACGGTACAACAGGAGCAGACTACGGTACCTCAGACGACTACAGCTGTTCAGCAGACAGGTACATCTTTAAAGATTTCTGGAACTGCAAAGCAGGAAGATTATGTCGGAAAAGATAAGCTTACTGGAGTTACATTTGTCGGAGATGCAATTATAAGTGGATTTTCTTACTATGGATATATTGATGAAGCAAATGTAATTACAGATGGCAGCATGACCAGTGACAGGGCAGCAGATTATATCGGGCAGATAGCAGCGTCAAATCCATCTAAGGTTGTTTTAATGGTGGGCCTTAATGATTTGAATTATGGTACAAGAGGAACAGATACAATTGCGGATTATATTGCAGATTTTGTTTCACAGGTAAAGAGCAGTGTGCCTTCAGCAAAGATTTACGTATTATCAGTACTTCCGGTAACAGCTGGCTTTGAGTCTGGCGGCAGTGTGAGCATTACGCAGAGTGGAATTGATGAGCTTAATGGAAAACTCTCTGACAGGGCGGCGCAAAAAAATTATACCTTTATTGATGCAGCAGCGGCATATAAAGATGGAACAGGATATATGAATACTTCATATACGGGGAATGGCAGCAACATTTACAATGAATATTATCCATTCTTACTGAATGGGATTGCAGGAGTAATGCAGTAATGAGATTTCACGTATTAACACTTTTTCCACAGATTCTGGATGGGCTTAATACAAGCATAACAGGCAGGGCATTAGATAAAGGTGTCCTGTCTGTTAATGCGGTTAACATTCGGGATTTTACAAACAGTAAGCACCTCAAGGTAGATGATTACCCATATGGGGGAGGAGCAGGCCTTGTTATGCAGGCACAGCCGGTATGTGATGCTTATGACAGTATTATAGAAAGCATTGGCAAAAAGCCAAGAGTGGTTTATATGACACCGCAGGGACATACATTTAATCAGAAAATGGCACAGGATTTTGCTAAAGAAGATGATTTAGTGATTCTTTGCGGACATTATGAAGGAATTGATGAGCGTGCCCTGAATCTCATTGTGACTGATTATGTATCTATTGGTGATTATGTATTAACGGGAGGGGAGCTCCCGGCTATGGTTATGATAGACGCTATATCAAGGCTGGTTCCGGGAGTTTTGAATAATGAGGAGTCAGCAAGGACAGAGAGCTTTTGCGATGGCCTTTTAGAGTATCCGCAGTATTCAAGGCCTTATGAATATAAGGGAATGAAGGTGCCGGACGTACTGCTTTCAGGTAATCATGGAAAAGTTGATGAATGGAGACATGAGCAGTCTCTTGAGCGTACAAAGAAGATAAGGCCGGATTTGTATGAAAGATATGTTAAAGAGCATCCGGAGGAATTTGAAACAGGCAGCGGAAAGAATAATTTAAGAAGAAATGTTGACGAAACCTAAATGTTGTGATAGTATAATAAGGCATTTTATAAGTCAATAAGCCTAGATAGCTCAGTCGGTAGAGCAGAGGACTGAAAATCCTCGTGTCACTGGTT
>JAUNPT010000009.1 GCA_030536565.1 Eubacteriales bacterium
AGTATAAGATACCAAGATTTATAGACAAGGTGATTTTTTCCGGAGAGGTTATGCCAATTAAACATTTGAACCAGTGGAGAGCATATTATCCAAAGGCTGTGTTTGTGAATGTATACGGGCCAACAGAAATCACCTGCAACTGTACTTATTATATTGTTGACAGGGATTTTGAGCTTGATGAAACATTGCCAATGGGCAGGCCATTCCCTAATGAAAGAGTGTTTTTATTAGATGAAAAAGACAGTCTTATTACACCTGACAGGCATAATGCAATTGGTGAAATCTGTGTTTCAGGTACTGCGGTGACAATGGGATATTATAATAACAAAGAAAAAACAGAGCAGGCATTTGTACAGAATCCTCTTAATAAGGTGTATAATGAGATTATATACCGCACCGGAGATTTAGGCTATTATAACAGAGAAGGCATGATGTGCTTCTCGTCCAGAAAAGATTTCCAGATTAAGCATATGGGGCACCGTATTGAGCTGGGAGAAATTGAGATGGCAATTAATGCAGAAAATGATGTGCAGAGGGCATGTTGTATTTTCGATAAAGATAACAACAGGATTCTTGGCTTTTACGAAGGTACGGCAACCAAAAAAGCAATTACCCATGAGCTTATGCAAAAGCTGCCAAAGTATATGCTCCCATCGGAGCTTATCCATGTTGAAGCCATGCCGATTACGAAAAATGGTAAAATTGACAGAAAAGTATTAATGGAAGAATATGAGGCGAAAAACAATGGAGAGAAATAAGATTATAGAAATTGCAAAAAATGTTAGTACACCAATGTATTTGTTCGATTTAGATGCACTTAATGAAAGAATAAAGAATATGAAAGCTATTCTTGGAGAGAATGTAACATTGTGCTATGCTATGAAAGCAAATCCTTTCCTTGTGGACGCAATGAGAAATAATGCACCAAAGTATGAAGTATGTTCTCCGGGAGAGTTTGCAATATGTGAGAGAGAAAATATTGCAATGGAGCATATAGTTCTTTCAGGTGTTAATAAGGAAAGAGCTGACATTGAGCATGTAATGAAGGATTGTGGCGGAGCTGGCATATATACAATTGAGTCGGTCAGCCAGTTTAACCTTATAAATGAATGTGCAGTTAAATATAATGTGACTGCAGATGTGCTTCTGAGGGTTACAAGCGGAAACCAGTTCGGCCTTGATGAAGAACAGCTTGAGAAAATAGTTGAAGAAAGGCAGGATTATCCACATATCTGTATTAAAGGGATTCAGTGTTATACGGGAACTCAGAAAAAGAAAATGTCAATTATAGGTGATGAGCTTATATGGCTTGATAAGCTGTGTGACAGGCTTAAAGCTTCCTATGGATTTATCGCAGAGGAATTAGAGTATGGGCCGGGTCTTTCATACCATTATTTTGGACAGGAAGCATATGCCAATGATTTTATTGAGCTGACAGAGCTTTCGGATATGCTTAAGCCATTAAAGTCAAAGTATAAGATTACCCTTGAGATGGGAAGGTATATTGCGGCTGAATGCGGCATGTTTATTTCCACAGTTGCAGATGTTAAAAATAATAAGGGAGTAAGGTACTGTATTATAGATGGCGGGATTAATCATATAAATTATTATGGACAGACTATGGCTATGAAGATTCCTGCATTTACAATGGTAAAAAAAGACGGGACAGTGGTTGATGGACAGGATACTAATCTTGGTGATAATGAGAAATGTACGATATGCGGTTCATTATGTACAGTAGGTGATGTGATTGTAAAAAACCTTCCATTAGGGGAAGTATCCGAGGGAGATATGATTATATTTTACAATATTGGTGCATATTCTGTCACAGAAGGGATTTATCTGTTCCTAAGCCGTAAAATGCCAGCTATTGCGGCGTATTCTAAGGAAAATGGAGTGATTGTTTACAGAGATTTTATGCCTACTGACACAATTAATTCAAGAATTAGTCAGCTTTAACTATTGACATGGAATATATCATGTTGTATTTTAAATTCGACGTAATAATAAAATTTACGAAATATTTTCATATGTACAGAAAGGTTAGGTAATTTTTATGGATCAGTTAATGGATATTTTAACAGAGGTTAATGCAGATGTTGATTTTGAAACATGCGAAACACTGATTGATGATGGTATTCTTGATTCTTTTGATATTGTTTCAATTGTTGGTGAATTAAATGATGCATTTGATATTGAGATTACACCAGTTGATATAGTACCAGAAAACTTCAATTCAGCGGAAGCTATGTGGGAAATGATTCAGCGTTTACAGGATAACTAGGAGTTGATATATTTTTTTTAGATGGTATAATTAATATATAGTATGTGACGATATATAATATATCATTGGCAGGCATGGAGGCCGTTTTTACAAAGGAGTGTGATATTATGTCAACTATTTCATTTTATAATTCAAGTACCATTTCATCGTTGTTCTCATCTTTGAATGGCACTAATTCCAATTCGGGTTTCAATGGTATTTTTTCGGGAATCGACCTTAATACGTATAACAGTATCAGAAGCGGCGGATATGCAAAGCTTATGAGAGCCTATTATGCAAAGCAGGAGGATTCTGTAGAAGATACGGACGCAGATAATACGGTAAAGCCGGAGGCATCACAGAAGGTAAATGCTGTATCTGTAAGAGACAGCGCTGCTTCTTTGGTGGATTCAGCAAAGGATTTTCAGAAGGCTTCTATGTGGAGCAGAAAAACAACTACAGATTCTGAGGGTAAAACAGTTACAGATTATGATACAGATGCTATTTATAAGGCTGTGTCAGGTTTTGTAGATGATTACAATGCTCTTGTTAGTGGAACTGGTAAGTCAGGTGATACTGCGGTTCTTAGGTCGGCAGCTAATATGGTGTCTTATACAAGACAGAATACAGATTTACTTAAGGATATTGGTGTTTCCATTGGAATTGATAATAAGTTAAAGATTGATGAGGACACATTTAAAAAAGCAGATATGACAACGGTTAAGTCATTGTTTAAGGGACAAGGTTCCTTTGGCATGTCGGTATCAAGTCGTGCAGCGTCAATTTACAGTTCGGCTGTTTCCCAGCTTGCAAAGCAGGCAACAACCAATACATATACGTCGGCTGGTACATATAATTATATCAGCGCTTCTGCATATGATAAGTACCTGTAATTGAATTATATTATTTTTGAGAGGTAAATGAACATGGCTTTATTAGAAACATGGAGAAATCTTGCATATGAAACAGAGATGAACCAGAATCAGGCATCAGAATTTTGGGGAGCATATTTTCAGCAGGAAAAGGGAATCTATGAACAGATTCTTAGTACTCCGGACGCACCAGTGTCTGGAACAGTTGAGGAGCTTGCAAAGAAATTTGGCGTTGAAGTTTTATTAATGGCAGGATTTCTTGATGGGATTAACGACAGCTTGAAGAATCCTAATCCGATTGAAACTATGGAAGAAGATACAGTTGTAAATCTTGACTATGATAAAGAAAAGTTATATTACAACATGGTTGGTTGTAAGGCTGACTGGTTATATGAGCTTCCACAGTGGAATGAACTTCTTGATGAAGATACAAGAAAAGAGCTTTATAAGAAGCAGAAGCTTTCAGGAACAGTTGTTAAGGGAAAGAAAATAGGACGTAATGAACCATGTCCATGTGGCAGCGGCAAGAAGTATAAGCAGTGCTGCGGAAAGAATGCATAAGGTTTAAAATTGAAAATAAGATTCATAAAAGCCAGAATTAAATTATGTGATTTAATTCTGGCTTTTATGTGGTGGATTTATTTTGTAAAAGCTGCAGACATACAGATTATAACAGCCGCTTAATATTTATAAGCTGTACTATATTAATTACTGACAGGCCGATTATTGCTGCAATGAAAGCAATTGGCTGAAAAGCAGGGTATTGTGTCTGGTCAACGACTATAGGGCCGGCGCATTGGGAGAGACTGTAATAGTTCCAGTTTATGTCAGCAGAAATATAGCGCAGTAAATCTTTTAGGTTAGTGTCACTGCGGTTGAGCCGGGCATTAAAGCTTAAATCTGTGATGGTAAGAGGAACAGTATCGTTACCGTCTGTTATGCTGCAGGGCAGAAGATAGATTGTACAGCTTGAATCATCAAGAGAATAGTAATAATGTCCGGTTACCTTGTTAAAGCTTGTATTGTCATAACCGGAATAATAGAGCACAGGGATTGTGCAGTGGACAAAACGTGTGCCCTTCCTGTAAAGTTCTTCCAGCTGCTGACGTGAATTTAGAGGAGCAGTACTTAAAGAATCTGATGTTTCCTCCGGTCTGGCATTGTTTGTTAAGCTGTCTGTCTCAGAGGGCTGTGGGAGGGCTGGCGGAGTAAATTCAGCCGGAGTAAATATGCTGAACAGGTTTGTGCAGATACAGTGTGCAATCACAAGGATCAACAATATATGTGAGCAGATGATTAATGTAAAGTGTGTTGGATGTAATTTCATTTTTTTAAATAAATTTATCATTTTAAATATTGATAGAAATGTAGTATAATTTAGTTTCTATCCTCCGCACTTAAGTATATGGGATTTTGCGGTTCAATTCAACCATAACCATTGCATTTTAGTGAAAAAATTGATAATATCGGAGAAGACATTAAGTATGCAGAGCGTTAAGGGAGGTAAATAACAGATGGATGCATATACTGGTTTTGCATATGTTTATGATGAATATATGGATAACATTCCTTACGATGAATGGACTGTGTATTTGTTGGAATTGATGAAGGAAAATGGTATTGATGCTCCTGCGGATATTACAGAGCTGGGCTGCGGTACAGGTACAGTGACTATGAAGCTGGACGGGGCAGGCTATAATATGGTTGGCATAGATTTGTCGTCAGAAATGCTCTCAATGGCTATGGATAAAATGTATGAAGCAGGGCAGCAGATAATATATACACAGCAGGATATGAGAGATTTTGAACTCCCATATGAAGCAGATGGAATGGTAAGCATTGGTGATTCGATGAATTATATCACAACATCTGAGGACTTAAAGAAAGTGTTTAGCTGCGTATATAAGGGACTTAAGCCTGGAGGCGTATTTATATTTGATTTAAAGACCATACATTTTTTTAAAGATGTGCTGGGAGATAATACATTTGCAGAAAACAGGGAAAGCTCGGCTTTTATATGGGATAATTATTATGATGAGGACAATTGCAATAATGAATATGATTTAGCTGTTTTTGTTGAAAATGAAAATGATGGAACCTTTGAGCGCTATGAGGAGAATCATTTTCAGCATGGCTTCACGCTTGAAGAGGTGGAAGACTGCGTGAAAGCAGCGGGGCTTTCTATACGTCACGTATATGACGCATTTACGCATAATGCACCGCAGGAAGCTTCAGAGCGTCTGTATTATGTGCTGGAAAAGTAATTGTGATAATTTGGTGGAATGGAGGATTAAAATGAGTGATTATATTGTAAGGGCAACAGCGGCAGGAGGACAGGTAAGAGCCTTTGCTGCAACAACAAAGGATTTAGTTGAGAAGGCAAGACAGCTTCATAATTTCAGCCCGATTGCCACAGTCGCTTTGGGCAGGCTGTTAACAGGCGGGGCTATGATGGGTACTATGATGAAGGGCGATGCAGATTTGGTCACTATTCAGATTAAGGGAGATGGCCCAATAGGTTCAATGACAGTTACAGCAGATTCAAAGGGCAGAGTTAAGGGATATGTGGCAAACCCACAGGTTATGCTTCCTCTTAAGAATGGAAGGTTAGATATTGCAGGAGCGTTGGGGATTGGTGTGCTTAGCGTAATTAAAGATATCGGGCTTAAGGAGCCATATGTTGGTGATACAATCCTTATAACCAGTGAGATTGCAGATGACCTTACATATTATTTTGCGACAAGTGAGCAGGTGCCTTCATCAGTTGGACTTGGTGTGCTTATGTCTAAAGATAACACGGTTCATGAGGCCGGAGGCTTCATTATTCAGATTATGCCGAATGCATCAGATGAATTTGCTAAGCAGCTTGAGAACAGAATCCATGAGATTAAGTCAGTTACACAGATGCTTGAGCAGGGAATGACCCCTGAGCAGATATTAGAGCATATATTTGAGGGAATGGAGCTTAACATACTTGATACAATTCCAACAGAGTTTTATTGTAACTGCTCAAAAGACAGAGTGAGTAAGGCAGTTATAAGTATTGGCGCAAAGGAAATCCAGGAAATGATTGATGACAATAAGCCTATAGAGGTAAATTGTCATTTCTGCAACAGCCATTATTCATTTTCTGTGGAAGAATTGAAGGAAATGCTTAAATGCTGCACCAGATGAGGTAAAAATTGTGAGTACAGAAAAGAGTAACATAATATTAATTGGTATGCCGGGCTGTGGAAAAAGTACAGTTGGTGTAGTTCTTGCAAAGAAGCTGGGGTATGGCTTTATTGATTCAGATTTGGTTATTCAGGAAAAATATGGTAATACATTAGAAAAACTGATTGACAAGTATAAGGACGCAGGATTTATAAAGCTTGAAAATGATGTGAATTGTTCAATAGCTCCACAAAAGACAGTTATTGCCACAGGAGGCAGCGTTGTTTATGGAGAGGAGGCCATGAAGCATTTTAAGGAAATAGGGACTTTAATTTATCTTGAAGTGCAAGAACAGGAGCTGGAAGAACGCTTAGGAAGCCTGAAGGAGCGTGGAGTAGTAGCTAATGGCAGAAACACCATAAAAGAAATATTTGAAGACCGAAAAAGGTTATATGAAAAATATGCTGATATTACATTCAGACAGAATGGGGAAATACTTTATAAAACGGTGGAAAGGTTATACAGCCTGATTAAAGAAGGTAAAATAAATACAGTTGAATAGATATATTTTTTGATATATAATAAAAAATACGAGAAAAAGCGGAGCGTGGAAGCTTACTGCTAAGAAAAGGAGTACAGTCATGGAAAATGAAGCTGTTTCAAGGAATTTTATTGAGCAGATTATTGATAAAGATGTAAAGGAGGGAAACTGTGAAAAGGTAATCACAAGGTTCCCGCCGGAACCTAATGGATATCTTCATATTGGACATGCAAAGTCTATTCTTTTAAATTATGGATTGGCAAAGCAGTATAACGGACAGTTTAATATGAGATTTGACGATACAAACCCAACTAAAGAGAAGATTGAATTCGTAGATTCAATTAAGAAAGATGTTGAGTGGCTGGGAGCAAGGTGGCATGGAGATGTCTTATTTGCGTCAGATTATTTCCAGCAGATGTATGAAGCAGCAGTTACGCTTATTCACAAGGGGAAGGCGTTTGTGTGTGATTTATCAGCAGAGCAGATGCGTGAGTACAGAGGAACCTTAACAGAGCCAGGGAAAGAGAGCCCATATAGGAACAGGACGGTTGAGGAAAATTTAGCACTTTTTGAAGAAATGAAAAATGGCAGATACGCTGATGGAGAGAAAGTGCTTAGAGCTAAAATTGATATGGCATCACCTAATATTAATATGCGTGATCCAATTATATACAGAGTTGCTCATATGACACATCACAGGACAGGCGATAAATGGTGCATATATCCTATGTATGATTTTGCACATCCGATTGAAGATGCTATTGAAGGGGTAACACACTCTATCTGTACATTAGAATTTGAGGATCACAGACCTTTGTATGACTGGGTTGTTATGGAGCTTGGATATAAGAAGGATTTAAATGGAACGCCTAAGCAGATAGAATTTGCAAAGCTTTATCTTAACAATGTAGTAACGGGCAAGAGATATATTAAGAAGCTTGTGGAAGATGGTGTTGTAGATGGCTGGGACGATCCAAGGCTTGTTTCAATTGCGGCGCTTAGAAGAAGAGGGTTTACACCTGAGTCAATAAGAAAGTTTGTTGAGCTTGTGGGTGTTACCAAGGCGCAGGGTGCAGTTGAGTATCCAATGCTTGAATATTGCATTCGTGAGGACTTAAAGCTTAAGGCCAAAAGAATGATGGCGGTTTTGGATCCTGTAAAGCTGATTATTGATAATTATCCAGATGGACAGGTAGAATATATGGAGGTCTCTAATAATCAGGAGCAGCCTGAGCTGGGAACAAGAAAGGTTCCATTTACAAAAGAGCTTTATATTGAAAGAGAAGATTTTATGGAAGAACCGCCTAAAAAATATTTCAGGCTGTATCCGGGTAATGAAGTGCGTCTTATGAATGCATATTTTGTAACCTGTACTGATTTCAAGAAGGACGAGAATGGAAAAGTCACAGAGATACATTGTACCTATGACCCGGCAACAAAGGGCGGTAACTTTACAGAGCGTAAGGTTAAAGGAACAATACACTGGGTTTCAGCAACACAGGGAGTTAAGGCCGAGGTAAGGCTTTATGAGAATATTGTTGATGAGGAAAAAGGCGTATATAATGAAGAAGACGGTTCAATTAATATAAATCCTGATTCGTTAACGGTCTTAAAGGAATGCTATCTGGAGCCAGAGCTTTTAAAAGCTGCAGTTAATGATAAATTCCAGTTCGTAAGGAATGGTTATTTCTGTGTGGACTGCAGGGATTCAAAGGCAGGAGCGCCAGTGTTTAACAGAATTGTATCGTTAAAGAGTTCTTTTAAGCTTTCGGTTTAATAATAAGAATGGAGATAAGAATGGCTGAGGATAAACTTACCAAAGATGAGTCTGTATATATTTTTGATAAAACAATGAAATGTCCTGTCTGTGACCGAACATTTACCACAAAGCAGGTAAGAACGGGAAAAGCAAGATTTTTGGGTACAGACGAGGTGTTGCGTCCAAGCTATACGGGTGTAGATGTTACCAAGTATGATGTGGTTATGTGCCCGCATTGCGGGTATGCCGCATTAAACAGAACCTATGGCCATATTACACCAAAGCAGATACAGGCGGTTAAAAGGGACATTGCGGACAGATATACTGCGATTCTTAAAGAAGAACCGGTTTACAGCTATGACATGGCTATCAGGCGATGCAAGATGGCAATGCTTACAGCAATGGTAATAAAGCAGAAGGTCAGTGAAAATGCCTATCTCTGTCTTAAGCTTGCCTGGATATACCGCGGAGCTATTGATGAGATGAAAACGCTTAAGGATAACGAGACTAAAATTAAAAAGTATCAGCTGTCACAGCACGAGTATCTGGTTGATGCATATAATGGTTTTGCAAAAGCGCTTGAGACAGAATATCCGCCAATATGTAATATTGATGAGATGACTTTGAATTATCTTATGACGAGCCTGGCTGTTGAGTGCGGAGAGTATGATGATGCACTTAAATATGCATTTGCGATTATAGGTTCAAGATCTGCAGCCTCAGGACTTAAAGAGAAAGCCAGAGTTTTGGCAGACCAGATAAAAGCAAAAAGGAATGAAGGTATAAAATGAAAAGAATAAAGGCAATAGCTGGGAAGGTATGGCGTTATGATGCTGTTCATGCAGCAGCGTATTCGATATTGCTGACAATGGTAATTGAAGCCTTAAATAAAAGAAGCTTAATCGGGTTGGTAACAATATTTACTAATCCGATTGTGTTTTTTTATAATGCTTTAATTGTAATGGTGTTTATGTCAGCAGCACTGCTGGTTAGAAGAAAAATGTTTGTATACTGCATGGTCAGTACAGTATGGCTTGCTCTGGCTGTGACAAATTTTGTAGTGCTTTGTTCACGAAAAACTCCGTTTACGGCGATGGACATATTTCTTATTGAAGATGCGGTAAAGGTGATTCCTATCTATCTTAATGTGTTCCAGATGATTTTGATAGCAGCAGGAGCTGCCGCTGTAATCGGTGCATTAGTCGTTTTGTGGATTAAGGGTCCTAAACAGGAAATTGGTGATAGCAAAAAGAAATTTTATGTTATCGGTTCACTGCAGGTATGCATACTGATAATAGCTTTGTATATAGTTACCTGGATTCTTACATCAGTGGGAATCATGGGGACATATTTTGGCAATCTGGCCCAGTCATATAAGAAGTATGGCTTTGTGTATTGCTTTTCCACAAGTGTTGTTAACAGAGGAATCAGCAAATCAGAGGAATATTCACAGGAATATATTGATGAGCTGAAGCAGAGGATAGATGAAAATGGTGAAAATGTAATCAATACAGAGGATACGCCTAATATTATATTTTTACAGCTTGAATCCTTCTTTGATCCAAAAACTGTTAAGGGTGTTAAATTCTCAGAGAATCCTATTCCTAATTTTGACAGGTTAAAATATGGTTTTACATCTGGTTATCTGTCTGTTCCATGCTTTGGAGCTGGAACAGCAAATACGGAATTTGAGGTTCAGACAGGAATTAATCTGGACGATTTTGGGCCGGGAGAATATCCATATAAGACAGTGCTCCAGTCGGCAATATGTGAATCTACGGCATATGATTTAATGGGACTGGGTTATTCTACACATGCGCTCCATAATAATGATGCGACATTTTATAACAGATATAAGGTTTTTTCACATTTGGGTTATGAAACATTTACTTCAATTGAATATATGAATGGCTATGAAACGACGCCTACGGGCTGGGCAAAGGATAATATTCTTACGTCAGAGATTGAAAAAATACTTAATTCTACAGATGGTTCGGATTATATTTATACAATTTCGGTTCAGGGGCATGGAGATTATCCGTCAGCTATGCCTGAGGGGTATGTGCCGCAGATTACGGTCAGTGATTTTTTTGCTGAGGAAGAACGGGCCTCCTTTGAGTATTATGTAAATCAGATAAAGGAGATGGATACTTTTATAGGGCAGCTGACAGATTATCTGTCAGAAAGAAGTGAAAAGACAATTCTTGTTATGTATGGAGATCATCTTCCTACATTTTCTTTTACAGATGACAGGCTTATAAGCAATGATATATACAAGACGCAATATGTTATGTGGAGCAACTTTGAAATGGAAAAGAAAAAGGTTGATTTGGAGGCTTTTCAGCTGTCAGCATATGTGTTAAAGCGTTTAAATATATCACAGGGTTATATTATGAAGTTTCACCAGCAGCAGTATAATACGAAGGATTATCTTAAGAATTTAAAGATATTAGAGTATGATATCCTATATGGAGAACATGATATTTATAATGGTGAGAATCCGTATAAGGAGACTGACCTTAAGATGGGCATTGATGATATAACTGTGGCGAATGTGTATAACTATAAGGATTACTTCTGTATAGAAGGGACAAATTTTAATGATTTCAGCACAGTGCTTGTAAATGATAAGGAGTATTCCTGCGAGGTTATAAATGATACGCTTATAAGAGTGCCAAAGGCCCAGGTTAAAAATTATGATGTTGTTGCGGTAGCTCAGAGAGGGACAGATAAGATAGAATTAAGCAGGGTTACTTATGCGGTTACACTGAATGGAGGCTGAATTTTCAGAAAATTACCAGAAAGTCCCTTGAATTCTCAAAATTAGTTGACATTGCAACACCAAAATGATACTATGAAAAAGGTGTTTCACACCGCATATTTTTTTTGGAGGTACTTGAAATGAAAGGTACAGTTAAATGGTTCAACAACCAGAAGGGTTACGGATTTATTAGTGACGAGGAAGGCAATGATGTATTCGTACATTATTCAGGTCTTAACATGGAAGGCTTCAAGTCATTAGAGGAAGGCGCTCAGGTTCAGTTTGATGTAACAGATGGCGCTAAGGGACCTCAGGCTACTAACGTAACAAAATTATAATCAGGGTTGTTTATACAGTGTGCCTTTTTCTATACATCTAAGTTATTGAAAAGATATATTGTTACACAATAAAGATTATGAGGGGAGCAGCTGCTGTTTTTGCGGCTGCTCTTTATGTATCTATGGCATTGAAGCCATAATTTAGTGATTTGTTAATCTAACCAGATAAAAATATGATTGGAGAAATATAACTATGGAAAATATAGATTTGACACAGACAATAGATGCCAGCGTATCTTCAATGCTTACAGCAGGAGGAATACTGCTGCTTTCAGCATTGATTGTTATGACTGTTGTTATCATTAAAAGATGGCATGGACGTTTTATACCTATACTGCTCGGAGCAATTTCATATGCAATGTTTGTCTTTATATTTGCAAATCTTGTAATGTCAGCATTAATACTTTTGCCATCCTTTGATATGGCGTTTGAAAATAATCCGACTGTATATTCGGTTATTTACTGTGGCGTGAGTGCGATTGGATTTACAGTAGCAAGAGTTCTGGTTTCACATATGTTGACAGAAAGATATGAGCGTCAGGGCGATGTTATGCTTGGCGGAATTGGAATTGGTCTTGGAGATGCAGTTCTGTACGGAATGACAGCACTTTCTTATGTTGTCATGTCTATGGGAATTGTAAATGTGGGGCTGGAAAAATTATTTGAAGGTATGCCCGCAGAGGAAATGGCTTCCACATACCAGACAATGGAGGCTTTATTTACCACCCCTGCACCAGTGTGGCTGATATATGGAATTAATGCAGTGCTTGATGTTGTATTGTGTATTACACTTATGATTGTAGTAAGAGGCTGTATTGCAAAGCAGCTTCCTTTAATGTGGATATTTTTCTCAGGTCTTGCCCAGTTTTTTGTTTCAGTTCCATTACAGGTTGTTGGAAGCACAAGCCTTACTAACGTGCTGCTGGCATTTTTAGTTAAGGTGATACTGTTTGCAGCTGTTGAATGGTATGTACACAAGATACTTGCGCTGCAGATTACTTATAATGAAGATTAAACATAAGTAGCAAGAATGGAGACTGCTATGACAGATATCAACAAGGGATTAACGGAAATTCAGGTACAGGAAAGAATACAGAGCGGATTAGAGAATGTAAGCGTGGGAAAACAGTCAAAAACAGTTGGACAGATTGTTTTTGGCAATGTTTTTACCTATTTTAATTTTGTGTTTGCAATATTTGCAGGACTGCTTATACTTGTGCGTTCTTATTTTGATATGACTTTTCTCCCGATAATAGTTATTAATACTTTGATTGGTATAATTCAGGAGATTCGTTCAAAAAGAGTTCTGGACAAGCTTATAGTGGTCAATGCGTCAAAAACCAAGGTCATTAGAAACGGCAATGAAAAGCTGGTGTTTTCTGAGAAGCTGGTTAAAGACGATTTGTGTATATTTGAAGCAGGAAACCAGATATGTGCAGATGCAAGGGTGGTTTTTGGAAGCGTGCGGGTTAACGAGGCATTAATTACAGGAGAAGCCGATGAGATTACGAAGTCTGCAGGAGATAAATTGTTTTCCGGAAGCTTTGTTGTGTCAGGACGATGTCGTGCAGTTCTTGAAAAAGTTGGACACGAGGCTTATGCTGCAAAGCTTACAATGGAGGCGAAGGCATCAAGAAAAAAGGAGCAGACTCAGATGATGCAGTCGCTAGACCGCCTTGTCAAATGCATAGGGGCAGCAATTATCCCAATTGGAATAATTTTGTTTGTACAATCCAGATTTTTTCTGGGAAATACGTTAAAGAGCAGTGTTGTGTCTGTAACAGCATCACTTGTGGGTATGATTCCGGAGGGGCTGTATCTTCTTGCAAGTGTGGCACTGGTAGTAAGTGTTATGCGCCTTGGAAAGAAGAATGTTCTTGTGCATGAAATGGCATGTGTTGAGACACTGGCAAGGGTAAATGTGCTCTGTGTGGATAAAACGGGAACGATTACTGAAAATGAAATGTCTGTGGAGAAGGTCGTTCCACTGCCTGAATATGAAAATCATGAGGAAATCTATGAACCATTGCACAAACTTATTGGAGATGTAGTACATAATCTTAATGCTGACAATATTACTATGGCAGCATTAAAAAATTATTTTAACAATGGGGAGGAAAAAGATTATCCGGCAGCAATTAAAATAAGCCCGTTTTCTTCTGAGGTTAAGTACAGCGGTGTAAAACTGGCTGAGGGCAGCTTCATTATTGGGGCACCGGAAAAAGTATTACTTGGCGATTATGACAGGTATAAAGACTATATTTCCTATTATACTGAAAATGGGGCAAGGATTCTCATTTTTGGAAGCTACGAGGGTGAAATTGATGGAAGGCCGCTTACTATGCCTGTCATTCCGTATGCAATGATTGTAATAAGCAATCAGATTAGGCCGGAGGCAAAGGAAACCTTTGCATATTTTAGGGAGCAGGGAGTGGAAATTAAAGTTATTTCCGGAGATAATCCAGCGACTGCTTCAAGTGTTGCAATTAAAGCAGGAATTGAGAATGCACAAAATTATATAGATGCTTCAACGCTTACAAGTGATGCAAAACTATCTGAAGCGGCACTGCGTTATACGGTCTTTGGGCGTGTGGCACCAGAGCAGAAGCGTAAGCTTGTACAGGCATTAAAGGATAACGGAAAGGTAGTAGCCATGACAGGAGATGGCGTCAATGATGTTCTGGCATTAAAATGCGCGGACTGCAGTGTCGCAATGGCCTCAGGAAGTGATGCTGCAAGCAATGCTGCACAGGTGGTTTTGCTTGATTCGGATTTTTCATGCATGCCTTCGGTTGTTTTAGAGGGAAGGCGTGTTGTAAATAATATACAAAGGTCGGCTTCATTGTTCCTTGTAAAAAATATATTTTCAATGCTTATGACATTTTTTACAATTTTTGCGGCAAATTTATATCCTTTATATCCGACACAGCTTTCGCTGCTGGGAGCCTTTACAATCGGAACACCTGCTTTCTTTCTTGCACTGCAGCCAAACAGGAACCTTATTGAGGGGAATTTTATAAGAAATGTTGCAGTTAAGGCGATGCCTGCGGCTTTGACGGATTTTATTGTTGTTGCAGTTATGCTTGTATATGGTGGTATTGTTGGAATTGAACATGAGCAGCTGTCTACCATTTCAATTCTAATACTGCTGACTGTAGGGATTGCTGCTCTTATAAGGATATGCAGGCCATTGGACGCACTCAGGCTTAGTGTGTGCTGCTGTATGGTAGCAGGAATTATATTTTGTATAATATTCTTACCTAAGGTCTTTGCTATTTACCCGCTCAGTATGGAACAGCTGATTGTTGCAGCAGTTTCTATGTCCGCAGCAATACCATTGTTTTATGGAATGTGTAAGGTGGTATACTTCATGTTTGAGAAAAAGGACAGGCATAGAAATAATAAGTTAAGCTGCGGGGAATAATATTGCCAGTATAAAATACAGATATTTAATGGAGGAAATATGAGTAACACAAATGAAATACAGACAGAAAATAAGATGGGGGTTATGCCGATTCCCAAACTTGTGATAAATATGGCACTTCCGATGATTATATCTATGCTGATTCAGGCATTGTATAATATTGTGGACAGTGCTTTTGTGGGACGTTTTAGTTCTGAGGCACTGGAGGCAGTGTCAATTGCGTTTCCAATTCAGAATCTTATGATTGCAGTGGCGACGGGTACCGGGGTTGGTGTCAATGCTCTTTTATCCAGACATTTGGGAGAGGGAAAAGGTGATGCTGCAAATCATACTGCCAACACTGGCGTTTTTTTAGCAATATGCAGTTATATTGTTTTTGCCGTAATCGGATTAACAGTTATGTATCCATATTATGCAATGCAGTCGGATATTCATGAGGTTATTATATATGGTGAGGAATATTTATCTATTATAACTGTTGGCGGGATTGGTATTTTTGGTGAGATTATATGTGAAAGGCTTTTGCAGGCAACAGGAAGAACATTTTATTCAATGATTACCCAGGGTACAGGCGCAATTATAAATATTATACTTGACCCGCTGATGATTTTTGGCTTTGGTGTGATTCCAGGCATGGGAGTTGCGGGAGCTGCGATTGCAACGGTGATAGGACAGACAGTTTCATTTATTCTGGCTTTATATTTTAATATCAGGGTTAATCATGAAATTAATCTTAAGTTTAGGAAAATATTTAAACCGGATATGGACGAAATCAAAAGAATATATGCAATTGGTATTCCATCAATTATTATGGCATCAATCACTTCATTTTTAACAGTGGGAATGAATCTCATACTGAAGAAATTTTCAGAGGACGCAATTACTGTTTTTGGTGTTTACTTTAAACTGAACAGTTTTATATTCATGCCGGTGTTTGGTCTTAATAATGGACTGGTTCCAATTCTTGCCTATAATTATGGCGCTGTCAGACCGGACAGAATTAAAAAAACAATTAAGCTTGGTATGACAAGCGCCGTGTGCTATATGCTTGTTGGTCTGGCTGTTTTTCAGCTGATTCCAGACAAGCTGTTAATGATATTCAGTGCTAATGAGGCTGTTATGTCAATAGGTGTTGTGGCTTTAAGAATTATTTCCTTAAGTTTTACATTCGCAGGTGTGGGAATTGTCAGCAGTACGGTATTTCAGGCAATTGGAAATCCTATTCACAGCCTTTTAATGTCTGTTACAAGACAGCTTATAGTAATACTTCCTGCAGCGTATCTGCTTTCCCTGCTTGGAACCGTAGACGCGGTATGGTGGTCATATCCTATTGCAGAGGGAGTATCATTTATAATGTGTCTTGTTTTCTTAAAGAAAACCTTGAAGAAGGTAAGTGCCTTGAAACCAATTGTATAAATAAACTTATTTGTTCTGCAGAGCGTCCTTGGAATACTGGGTTGTTACCAGCTTTTCATATGGAATCTCTGCAGTTACTTTACCTGCATCTTTTAAGATATCAAGCAGAAGCTCAAAGCTTTCTTTGGCAAAGACAGTGTCTTCTTTCCATGTATCCTGACTGCTGTACCTTTCCACAATGGCGGTAATTGTTGCGATATCAGTTTCCTTAAACTGTGGGGCAATTACATTAGCTATTTCTTCACTGGAATGTGAGTTTACATAGTCAAGGCCTTTTTGGATTGCGTTTGTAAAGGACTGGACTATTTTCGGATTCTTTTTTAAATAGCTTGATTTAACACAATATGCAGTGTAAGGGACATATCCGCTTTCAGTTCCAAGAGAAGATACCACATATCCGCTGTTTTGCTGTTCAAGTAAGGTGGCTGATGGTTCAAATTCAATTGTATAGTCGCCTATACCAGAGGTAAAGGCGGCTGAGGTAGAACCAAAATCTACATTTTGAATAATATTAAGATCTTCTTTAGGAGAGATGCCGTGCTTTTTAAGTATATACTCGAATAACATTTCCGGCATACCGCCATCTCTGCCGCCTATGACATTTTTTCCCTTTAAATCTGTCCATTTGAAATCTGGCTCGCTGTTTCTGGAAACAAGAAAATTTCCGGCACGCTGGGTAAGCTGTGCAAAATTCACACAATAATCGCTGGAGCCTTCTTCATAAACATAGACAGAAGATTCTGAGCCCATAAAACCAATATCTGCATCACCGGAGACTAGTGATGTCATTACTTTGTCCGCACCGAAGCCTGTTACAAGCTCTAAGTCAATTCCCTCGTCCTTAAAATATCCCAGTTCAATAGCTGCATACTGGGGCGCATAAAATATTGAGTGTGCAACCTCGTTTAAAGTGATTTTTGTCAATGCAGCATTTGAAGTCTTTTCTGTCCTGTTTGGGGAGCAGCCGGCGAAAGAGCATATTAAAACCAGACACAAAAATAGTGACAGAGCTTTTTTTGATAAGTTTTTCATGTATACCTCAATTTTAGAATTAATTTATTATATAGTATGGCTGAAATGAATAATATGTGATACACTATTTATTAGTTTTCTATATGTGGAGATTTCAGCTGGTGAAAAAAGATTTGTAGAATAAGCATGGAGTGTATTAGGTTATGAAGATAGATATGCATTGTCATACTAAGGAAGGTTCAATTGACGCTAAAGTGCCAATTGAGATGTATATTCGCAGGCTGGTGGAGCATGGCTTTGACGGAATGCTGGTTACAGACCATAATTCTTATAATGGCTATAGAGCTTTTCAGAAAGCAGCGGGAAGGATTTTGCAGGAATTTCAAAGGCCATTTGTTGTGTTAAAGGGAATAGAATATGATACCAGAGACGGCGGGCATGTGATTGCAGTATTACCGGACTGTGTTAATTCTACAGCGCTTGAAGTAAAGGGAATGACTATAGCACAGCTTGAGCATTTTGTCCATAACCTGGGTGGGATTATTGGAGCTGCACACCCGTTTGGAACTGGTTTTTTTGCTTTCATGAATACACATTTTGGAAAGAATAACCTTGAGTTTCTTCATAAATTTGATTTTGTAGAGTCTTTTAATGCGTGTACAAGACCGCTGGCTAATAAAAAGGCAGAGCTTATGGCAAGGATTGTAAGAATACCGCAGACAGCAGGTTCAGATGCACATAAGGAAAATGTTATTGGAAAAGCATTTACAGAGTTTAACCATAATATCAGAAATAATAATGATTTGATTCACGCAATTAAGAATGGCAAGCTTCAGGGGGCTGGTGGACAAGTTCATGATAAAATGCTTGAAAAGGGGAATCTGTTTGTTGAGAAGCTTGGCGTGATAGGATATTGGATATACAATAAGCTGGGTGCTTTGTGGAATATGCCTAAATTAAAGAAAATATTAAAAAGTCTGTAATAATATGGTAAAAAAGTATTAATCGTGAGTAATTTATAGAAAAATGTGCTATGATTGATGACGATAACACATAGAACATTTGAAATATATAAATAGAGGATATCTACTTAGGAGGATTTTATGTTTGGAAAGAAGAATACTGTCAGTAATTCAGCAGAAAAAGACCTTGCTCTTTTAATGGAGGCAATGGACAGAGTAATAGCGGGGGATTACGGGGAAATTGATGTTCAGGAGTTTTCTAACAGCGAATACGCTGATAAGTTTAATAAAACTATTAATGCATTTAAAAAGGCAAATAATAATTTTGTTATGAGACTTAATGAAGCTATGGAATCTATTGGCGATAATTCATATGTCAAGAAGACAATGGATCAGGTATTGTCACAGAGAAAATCAATTGATGATATGAGCAGTGCAAGCCAGAATCTGGAGCAGTCTATTGGTAATATATCAGATTCTATGGCAGCAATTCGTAATAATACGCATGAAATGCTTGCAGCTTCCCAGAATAGCACAGCTAATATGAATGAGAGCATTCAGGTGGTTAACGAATCATCAGAGAATATTTCTAAGATTAATGGACAGGTTCAGGAATTTAGGGATAAGATTGATAAGATTAGTGAGATTGTTGATATTGTAAAGAAGGTTGCCGCACAGAGTAATCTTCTTGCGCTTAATGCTTCAATCGAAGCAGCAAGAGCTGGTGAGGCAGGAAAAGGGTTTGCAGTTGTAGCAGATCAGGTAAGGCAGTTATCCAGTAATACATCGGAATCGGCAGAAGATATTGTAAAATATGTAGGCCAGTTAAAGACAGATATAGATACACTGGCTGTGTCTATGAACGAGACAACGCTTAAGCTTTCAGAGGGTAATGAAAAGGTAGAGACATCTTTATCAGATTTGGAAGCGATGAATAATCAGATGGTATCTATTAATGACTCTGTGGAGAGTATTTTCCATGATATTGATACCCAGTTAGATATAACAAAGGACTTCAGTAGTCAGGTTTCCAGCATATCAGACAGTTATGCTGAGTTATCACAGGACTGCATGGAGCAGGGAACCCATGTTTATAAGATAGGCAGGTACATAGATACAGCAAGAAGTGATATGGTCAGAGGCTTTGCTGAGGTGACACAGCAGGATTGGCTGAGAATTTTCCAGATTGACCATTTTATTCTTATGTGGAGAGTTTATAATAATGCTGTAGGCTTTGAACAGTTAAAGCTTACACAGCTAAACAATCCAGACAGCTGTAAGCTTGGTAAGTGGCTGGCAGCGCAGACTGACAAAAATATTACAGACTGCAGGGAATTTAGGGAATTATCAGATGCACATAAGCAGATACACAGATGGGCATGTGAATCATGGAAGGCAAAGGATAATGGTGATGTTGACAAAGCACTGGAATATTTCCAGAGGACATATGATGCCTTCTTTGTATATAAGGATAAGATTGCAGCAATGAAAGAAAGAATGAGACAGATAGGTTTTAAGGACGAGACGGAGATTGTAGTATTCAGAAAATAATAACAGAGCAGGCGGGAATTATTTCTGCCTGCTTTATTTGTTCAAAACTTTGTGTTATTATTAACAAAATCAGAAACAGTATAAAAGGAGAAATGTGGGAATGACAGAAAGCAGTAAGCCAGTATTTGTAATTGGTCACAAAAACCCGGATACGGATTCAGTCTGTTCAGCTATATGTTATGCAAGATTAAAGTCAGAAATAACAGGTAATGAGTATATTGCCAAGCGCGCGGGACACCTGAATGAGGAAACGCAGTATGTAATGAACAGGAGTGGTGTTAATCCTCCCCAGTACATTAAGGACGTAAGGCCGCAGGTAAAGGACATTGAGATTAGAAGAACACAGGGTGTTTCAGATGAGCTTTCTGTCAGAAATGCGTGGAAGTTAATGAAAAGCCTTGATGTTGTTACGCTCCCGATTACTGACAAAACTAAGCTGAAGGGACTTGTTACCATAGGTGATGTTGCGAGGTCATATTTTGAAATCTTTGACAGCAATATATTATCAACAGCAAAAACTTCGTTTAAGAATATTGTTGAGACTTTAGAAGGAACTGTTATTACTGGTAATAAAGATGAGATTTATGAAAATGGTAAGGTGCTTATTGCTGCTGCTAATCCGGATATGATGGAAAATTATATTGAGGAGAATGATCTGGTTATTTTGGGAAACAGGTATGAATCGCAGCTGTGCGCCATAGAGATGAATGCCAAGTGCCTTATTGTCTGTGATGGGGCAAATGTGTCTATGACTATACAAAAGATTGCACAGGAGCATAATTGTATTATTATAGTTACCAGCTATGATCCATATACTGCGGCAAGACTTATAAACCAGAGCATGCCAATCCGGTTTTTTATGAAGAATACAGAAAGTCTTATTAAGTTTCAGACTAATGATTTCATAGAGGATATTCAGGATATTATGGCTAAAAAACGACATAGGGATTTTCCGATTGAAGATGAAAATGGTGATTATGTTGGAATGATTTCCCGCCGGAATCTTATGGGGGCAGGAAAGAAGAAGGTTATACTTGTAGATCATAATGAAAAAAACCAGGCTGTGTATGGGATTGAAACGACGGATATTCTGGAAATAATAGACCATCACAGACTTGGTGCGATTCAGACTATGTCGCCTGTATTTTTCAGGAACCAGCCATTGGGCTGTACAGCGACAATTATTTATAAAATGTATAATGAAAATAAGGTGGACATAGATAAGAATACTGCACTGCTTCTTTGCGCAGCAATTATATCAGATACTCTTATATTTAAGTCACCTACATGCACTGAGGATGATGTTGAGGCGGGGAAGGCGCTTGCAGCTATTGCAGAAATTGAGCCTGAGACATTTGGAAAAGAAATGTTTAAAGCAGGAAGCAATTTAAGCACTAAGTCACCAGAGGATATTATGTATCAGGATTATAAATGCTTTACTGTAAATGATGTTTCTATAGGAGTTGGTCAGGTTAATTCTATGAGTGAAGAAGAAATAAAAGACCTTAAACGACGACTTCTCCCATGTATTGAAAATGCAGTCGGCCAGGGTGGTAACCATATGGCATTCTTTATGCTGACTAATATTATGACGGAGTCCTCAGAGGTATTATGTGCGGGAAGAAATGCGGCCGAACTTTTGGCAGGGGCATTTAATGTGGACATCAGGGATAAATGTGTTATACTAAAAGGCGTGGTTTCAAGAAAGAAGCAATTGTTTCCAGCAATTATGGAGGCGCTTCAGCAATAATTATTTATAAAAATCATTAATAAATGTGCGATTATATACACAGAATGGAGTAACAGTGAAGAAGTTAATGAAGGACGCACCCTGCTGGTGCCAGAGTGGTAAGCCTTATGGACAGTGCCATATGGATTTTGATAAAAAGATTGACATGTACAGAAGGAAGTTCCATAAGGTACCTCCAAGAAGTATAATAAAGAATGAAGAACAGCTTCAGAAAATGAGAGAGAGCAGTAAAATTAATGTGGCTGTGCTTGACTATGTGGGTGAACATATACACGCAGGCATGACGACAGAGGAAATTGACCAGATGGTATATCAGAAGACAACACAGCTGGGGGGCATTCCTGCCCCGCTTAATTATGAGGGGTATCCAAAAAGCGTGTGTACTTCGATTAATGAACAGGTATGTCATGGTATTCCGTCTTCAAGTATTCAGCTTATTGATGGTGATATTGTAAATGTTGATGTTTCTACAATTTATAATGGATATTTTTCTGATTCATCAAGAATGTATTGTATTGGAAATGTGTCACCTGAAAATAAGAGGCTTGTTGATGTGGCTAAGGAATGTGTTGAGCTGGGGCTTGCACAGGTTAAGCCATGGGGCCATTTGGGAGATGTTGCCCAGGCAATCAATGACCATGCACAGGCTAATGGCTATACGGTTGTAAGAGATGTAGGCGGGCATGGAATCGGATTAGAGTTCCATGAGACACCATTTGTAAGCTATGTAATTAAAAAGGGAACGGGTATGCTTATGGCACCAGGCATGGTCTTTACAATTGAGCCTATGATTAACATGGGAACAAGTGACATCTATATTGATGAGAATAATGGCTGGACAATATACACTGATGATGAAAAGCCTTCGGCCCAGTGGGAGATTATGGTTCTTGTCACAGAGAGCGGTTATGAGGTTATGAGCTGGTAGCATTTCTTTGCTTTTTTCATATACTATAAGTGAATATATTTTAAGGTGGATTCGTTATGGGATGCATCAACTATGACCAGGTTCAGGTGCCGGGAATGTGTTATGTTCCATGGCAGCGCTGGCAAAAGATATATGAGCCGGGACCTGCATTACAGTGTGGAACACTGTTTCCTATTCTTAACAAGCCATTTGTGGGAGGCTGCAGATGGTGAATCAGAATATGACCAGAAATAACGGAGGCTGTAACAGCTGCCGCAGAAACGACAGAAACCGTGCTATGAGCAGCATATATGAGCTGGGATTTGTGTTGACGGAGGCTTTGCTTTATCTGGATACTCATCCAGACGATCAGGAGGCAATTGACTATTATGCTCATATGAAAGAAAAATATAAAGATGCAATAGAAAAATATGCCAATTATTATGGCCCTGTTAACATGACAAACATGACCAATGAAAACTACTGGATGTGGGTAGCAACGCCAATGCCTTGGGAAATGGAGGATTGTTAATATGTGGAGTTATGAGAAAAGACTGGAATATCCTATTAACATCAAGCAGAAAAATCCTACCCTTGCAGCTATGATTATCAGCCAGTATGGTGGGCCGGATGGTGAGAGCGCAGCCTCAATGAGATACCTGTCCCAGAGATATTCTATGAAGGACAGAAGGGTGGCTGGACTCTTGACAGATATTGGCACGGAGGAGCTGGCGCATCTTGAAATGGTCAGCACCATGGTTCATCAGCTTACAAGAGGACTTACAATTGAGCAGATAAAGGGTACGCCATTTGAGGCTTATTATGTTGACCATACAGCTGCAGTCTGGCCGATGGCGGCTGGCGGAATACCATTTAATGCATGTGAATTTCAGTCAAAGGGAGACAGTATTACAGATTTAGTCGAGGATATGGCAGCAGAGCAGAAAGCAAGAACGACCTATGATAATTTAATCCGGCTCACAGATGACCCAGATGTCCTTGAACCGTTAAAATTCCTGCGTCAGAGGGAAATTGTGCATTTTCAGAGATTTGGTGAGGCATTATCACATGTGCAGGATTCATTGGATTCTAATAATTTCTATGCCTACAATCCTCAGTTTGATAAATGCAATAAGAAATAATTATTTAACAATAAAATATATTAAAAATGGAGAACTATGAAAGAAAAAATATATACAATACCGGTTAACGATGCGTTCAGAGAGGACTGTGAATGTCCTGTATGCCTAATGTATAAGAAGCTGGAGGAGGAGTCAGTGGCTTATACAATGGGACCAAGTTATATGGAGGACGATATTCGGGACAAAACAGATAGAATGGGATTTTGTCAGAAGCATTTAAAAAAAATATACGAACGGGAAAACCGGCTGGGCTTTGCACTTGTAATGAAAACACATATGGATAGGGTTATAATGGAGCTTGAAAAGTGTTCAAAAGAACAGGTTCAGGGTAAATCATTATTTAAGAAGCCGCAGTCCCCACGGTCTGTCGAATATATTCATAAGCTGCAGGCGCAGTGCTTTGTATGTGACAGGATAGAGAATACATTTATAAGATATGTAGATACAATATTTTATATGTATAGTCACGATGATAATTTTAGAAAAATGTATGAAAGCTGCAGAGGCTTTTGTACAGAGCATTACGGGCTTTTGATAGAGGAAGCACAAAAAAGGCTGTCGGGCAGTGTGCTGGACAGTTTTATAAGCTGTACCAACAGGCTGTATCTTGAGAATATGAGGAGAGTACGTGATGATGTTGCGTGGTTTATAAATAAATTTGACCATAAGTATGCCAATGAGCCATGGAGGAATGCAAAGGATTCTCTTACTCGTGCAATGACAAAGGATTCTTCCATATTATAAAAATCAGCTTATGTATGAAAATGCCGGACTGGCAGGGATAAATCCCGTTCATACATAAGCTTTTTTTATAGAAATATCAATAGTTTAATGTGATAAGATATAACGAATATGGCACACGCTCAACAATCCTGTAAGAATAAGAAAGAGTTGTATCAGAAGCAGTTATTGCTGATTTCAAATCCAATATACTGTTCGAGGTAAATTCAATATACGTTGACCTGTTATTGATACGCTCTGCTATATAAGAGTCTAACTGTGACTGGGAAGAAATATTTACCAGACCGGCATATTCTGGGTAGGAATATTTTGTTCCGTTTGCAGTGAGTCCGTTGCTCTGGCCCAAATCCCATGTATGGTCAATAGCCATATCATTATCGGTAATATTGAAATAAGCGTGGTCAACATCTGTGCCGGGCGAGCCTACAGGGTCATCCCAGGTAACATCTACATGATACCATTCGTTATCAAGCTTCACAGCATTCCAGATATGCTGCTGGTTTCCTGCAGTACCTGAAATTGTTGTGTTTTCTATCCCCAGTAAATCCATAAATGTTTTAAAGGCTTCTGTGTATCCGCTGCATACAGACTTTCCTTTAATCATGGCATCGTAGGCATTGTAAATGGTATCCTCCTGTTCTTCGTACTCAATATGTGTTACGAGATAATCATGTATAGCTAACTCGTTAGCGCAGTCTGAGTTAAAAGGAGAGGTATAGTCATTAAGCACCTGAATGTATTTGCCATAAAGCTCTGTCTGACGCGCATTCAGGTGAGAAAGGTTCTGGGTTTTGTGTGCATTAACAATAGCGTAATTGTCCCAGTATGCAAATGAAACAACAGCATTAAAGCCGTCTTTAACTTTTCTATATTCACAGTGAATCTGGTCTATACCAGGCAGAGTGTTCATCCAGCTTTCAGCATCAATTAAGCTTTCGTCAGTTATAAGCAGCTGGCAGCTGTTTTCATTTTTTTCCATAGAAGCGATTAAGCTTTGCAGAATCTGGTCAGTAGTTGATACCTTGTTGGCAAATGCAGTGTATGGAATTGACTGGGCTTTGGAAGCACTGCCTGTAAAAATTGGAATTGAACATCCATATATAGCAAACATAGCCAATACGCAGATAATAAGAGTGATGGTTTGTTTTTTGAATTTCATTGAGCCTCCAGGGTTAGTATTTAATTAGTTATTATCATTGTTATTAATCTTGATTGAAACATAGTCTCTGGGAGTGTCGTTATCTATAGATGAGAAATCAATCGTGTCAAAATCCTCAAGGTCATCTTCAATTTCGTCCGAAGAAATCCTTTTTTTGTTTTTAAAATGTAACAGGGCAGCGACTGTGGCAGCAATAGTACCTATTATTGCCGTAAACGCAACATATATTTTAAGGTTTTTATTATTTTTTTCCATAAACAGCTCCATTCTACGCCTTAAATACAAGACGGTTTTATAGATATACATATTGTAATACTTATTGGAACAATTGAAAAGACAAAAAAGCAAAAGAATGCTATAATGCAGGTATTCAATAAGTTATTTAAGAATGGAGACCGGCCATGGCAGATTTTACAGTTGATAATATTGTGGATTTTGATTTGGAACAGACACTGGAATGTGGACAAAGCTTCCACTTTGTAAAGATAGATGAAAAGGATTATGCACTTACCGCATTTGGACATTTTCTAAGGGTAAGCCAGAAAGGAAGCAGGCTTATTTTTCATAATACAGGCAGGGAAGAGTATTATGCAATATGGAAGAACTATTTTGATCTGGGCAGGGATTATAAGAAAATAAAATGTGAGCTGCTTAGTAAGGATAATAAGCTTCGGGAAGCAATTGAAACTATGAGCGGTGTCAGGATTATGAATCAGGAATTTTCAGAGCTGCTTATGTCGTTTATTATTTCGCAGAATAAACAGATACCCCATATAAAACAGATAGTGGCAGAGCTGTCTAAACAGTATGGCCAGTTTAAGGGGACTGTTAATGGTATAGACATGTATGCGTTTCCTACTATAGAAGAAATGTCGGCAATTACAGAGCAGGATTACAGAGATTGTAAAACAGGCTTTCGTGCGCCATATCTTTTAGATGCTGCATCAAAGCTTTCCCAGAACATATTAGACGAAAATGTTTTAAGGAGTATTTCGCCGGAGGAATGTGAAAAACAGCTTTGCCAGATTAAAGGAGTGGGAAGCAAGGTCGCAAACTGCGTTATGCTGTTTGCACTGGGACATAGGAGTGCATTTCCTGTTGATGTATGGATTAAACGCATAATGGAAGTATTATATTATGAAGGAAGGGATACGCCAAAGGAGAGAATATCAGCATTTGCAAGAGAACAGTTTGGCTGTCTTGGGGGATATGCACAGCAGTATTTGTTTTATTATGGAAAAACCATGAAGGTAGGTGCTAAAAGGACTATCAGCAGTGAAGCTGTTAACAATAAAATTATTAAATAAATATTATGAAAGTGTAAAAACCTTCATATATTTAGAAATAGCTGTTGACAAACAAATAGCTGAGTGATATTTTAATTGTATTGAAATTAGCACTCATAAGAAAAGAGTGCTAACAAATGGATTTGAATAAGGAGGCTTATTATGAAATTAGTACCATTAGGAGACAGAGTTGTAATTAAGGCTTTAATTGCTGAAGAAACTACTAAGTCAGGCATTGTATTGCCAGGACAGGCTAAGGAAAAACCACAGCAGGCAGAGGTTGTTGCAGTTGGACCAGGAGGTATGGTAGACGGTAAGGAAGTGACAATGCAGGTTAAGCCAGGGGATAAAGTAATATATTCAAAATATTCAGGAACAGAAGTAAAACTGGAAGACGAAGATATGATTATCGTTAAGCAGTCAGATATTCTTGCAATTATAGAATAAATTACACATTAAATGAATTGGTAATGATTATATAAATTTAAGTTGAAGAATTAATTTGGAGGAATCAAAATCATGGCAAAGGAAATTAAATATGGCATTGAAGCCAGAAAAGCTTTAGAAGAAGGCGTTAACAAGCTTGCGAATACAGTAAGGGTTACATTGGGACCTAAGGGACGTAATGTTGTTCTTGATAAATCATATGGTGCACCTCTTATAACTAACGATGGTGTTACAATTGCAAAGGATATTGAGTTAGAAGATTCATTTGAAAATATGGGCGCTCAGCTTGTAAAGGAAGTTGCTACAAAGACTAATGATGTGGCAGGTGATGGTACAACAACAGCTACAGTCCTTGCACAGGCAATGGTTAATGCTGGTATGAAGAATTTAGCAGCAGGAGCTAATCCAATTATCTTAAGAAGAGGTATGAGAAAGGCAACAGACTGTGCAGTAGAGGCAATTGCAAAGATGAGCCAGAAGGTTAATGGAAAAGACCAGATTGCAAAGGTTGCAGCAATTTCTGCAGGAGACAGGGAAGTAGGCCAGATGGTAGCTGATGCTATGGAAAAGGTTTCTAACGATGGCGTTATAACAATCGAGGAATCAAAGACTATGAAGACAGAGCTTGACCTTGTAGAAGGAATGCAGTTTGACAGAGGATACATTTCAGCATATATGGCAACAGATATGGATAAGATGGAAGCAACACTTGACAATCCATATATTCTTATTACAGATAAGAAGATTTCAAATATTCAGGAAATTCTTCCAGTACTGGAGCAAATTGTACAGAGCGGCGCTAAGCTTTTAATTATTGCTGAGGACGTTGAAGGCGAAGCATTGACTACTCTTATTGTCAACAAGTTAAGAGGAACATTTAATGTAGTTGCAGTTAAGGCACCAGGCTATGGCGACAGACGTAAGGAAATGCTTAAGGATATAGCAATTCTTACAGGCGGTCAGGTAATTTCAGAAGAATTAGGGCTGGAGTTAAAGGATACAACAATTGAAATGCTTGGAAGAGCTAAGTCAGTTAAGGTTCAGAAAGAAAATACAGTAATTGTTGATGGCGAAGGAGCCAAGGAAGATATTGATGCAAGAGTTGCTCAGATTAAAGCACAGCTTGAAGAGACAACATCAGACTTTGATAAGGAGAAGTTACAGGAAAGACTTGCAAAGCTTGCAGGTGGTGTGGCAGTTATCAGAGTAGGTGCTGCAACTGAAACAGAAATGAAGGAAGCAAAGCTTCGTATGGAGGACGCACTTAATGCAACGAGAGCTGCTGTTGAGGAAGGTGTAATCTCAGGCGGCGGTTCAGCTTATATACATGCAGCTAAGAAGGTTTCAGAGCTTGCTAAGACACTTACCGGAGATGAAAAAACTGGCGCAGAAATCATTTTAAAGGCACTTGAGGCTCCATTGTTCCATATTGCATATAATGCAGGCCTTGAAGGTGCAGTAATTATAAATAAAGTAAGAGAATCAGAAGCAGGAACAGGCTTTGATGCTCTTAATGGTGAATATGTAAATATGATAGAAGCAGGCATTCTTGACCCAGCTAAGGTTACAAGAAGTGCATTACAGAATGCAACAAGCGTAGCTTCTACATTACTCACAACAGAATCAGTAGTTGCAGCAATTAAGGAAGACGCACCAGCAATGCCAGCTCCAGGAATGGGCGGAATGGGAATGTAATGCGTATATTATAAGCGCTGCGTAATAAAAAACAGGAGGGGACAGATGAAAGCAAGCTTTCATCTGTCTTCTCCTGTTTTTGAAAATCGAAGATTTTCTGGCATTTAATGGGGGTTCGTAGTATATGTGTTACCGTAAGCGCACCAGCGAAGCGGAGTGTGTGTTCCCCTTGCAAAACCTCTAATAATATGTCACAATGGACATAACAAAATTACAAAGAAAAGGAAACGGTCACATGGAAAATTTACCAGTAGAATATTTAATAAAAGCTAAGCCGCCAAAGAGTGCGCTTGCATTTAAAATTATAATGACAGCTGCATGTATAGCATCAGCCCTGACGATTCCTTCAATGCTTGTATGGGGCTTCTTCCTCACAATAATATTAGTAGTGTTCACAGTGTTCCTTTTCAGATATTACGATATGGAATACGAATATTCGCTTATGGCGGAATCTCTTACAATTGACCGCATTACGTCACAGTCATCAAGAAGAAGATGCGGTGTTTATGATATATCTAAGGCGACGCTGGTTGCAAGACCAGATTCTCAGGACGCATTAAGGCTGTCACACCAGAATTTAAGGAATGCAGACTATACGTCTAATGTACCTGAGAACAGAGATAAAGCGGTGGTTATCCATACATATGACGAGAACAATGAGTTAGTAAGAATATTTATAGAACCTAACGACGCATTGCTGGAAGCAATAGGAAATACAGCTCCAAAATCAGCGTTTAAAATAGAGCCTGTGAATGTATTGAAATAAATAATAA
>JAUNPT010000010.1 GCA_030536565.1 Eubacteriales bacterium
GGAGAAGCTTTTGGAAATCTTTTAAGCAGAATTTCAAACAGAGCCTGATAATTGAACTTATTCTTATTGTTATTGGATTGATTTTATTCATAGACCTTAGGGCAGCAGGAAACTGGTATTATTTAGAGGGAAGCAGGACTGGCATGTTTTTTATGTATGCAGTCATTGGACTGGGAGTTATTTTCGGAGCCGTGCTGCTTTATGTATTTGCAGTGCTGTCACAGTTTGATAATACGGTAATTAACACAATTAAAAATTCACTGATTATATGCACACATCATCTGCCACAGACAATTTTTATGGTTGTTGCGACATATGGGCTATTATATTTTTCAACAGTTTATTTCTCAGCATTTATAGTTACGATTCCGTTAATTCTGTATATTAACGCATATATTTTAGAAAGAGTGTTCCGTCCATTTATTAAGCAGGCGGAAGAAGCTTCAATTGAAAAAAAATCTGAAAAAAATGACGACTAATGTAAAATTTTGTGATATGATAATTCCATAGATTTACTAGAAGTATATGTGTGGAGTGAAGTTATGGTTTTTTCCAGTCTGTTATTTATATATATTTTTCTTCCGGCAAACTTAGTATGCTATGCTTTATTTTCTGATATTAGAAAGAAAAACATATGCATACTTTTGTTTTCTTTATTGTTTTATTCATGGTCTTCACCGATGTATCTGCTGCTTCTGATAATAATGGCTTTTATAAATTATATAGGGGCAGGGGCTATAGATAAGTACAGGGGAACATCAAAGGCTGTGATTGCACTGGTGGCTGATTTAACTGCAAGCCTTGGAATACTTGGTTATTTTAAATATTTTGGATTTTTTGCAGGTGTGCTTAAAAGTGCAGGCGCATGGCAGGGTGCTATTCCACAGATTGTGCTGCCTGTTGGAATATCCTTTTATACATTCCAGCTGATATCTTATGTGGCTGATGTTTATAAGGGGAGTATAAGGGCTGATAAAAGCTTTGGGAGAGTGCTTTTGTACACCTCTCTTTTTCATCAGTGCATTGCCGGCCCTATTGTCAGGTACAAGGATATTGCCAATGACCTCATGGAGAGGAAAACAGATATCAACAGTATGAGTGATGGCATATCAAGGTTTTGTATGGGACTTGCCAAGAAAACGCTGCTTGCTAATTCCTGTGCGTCCATACTGGATATGGCAGTTCCTGAAGGTATAAGCCAGATTAGCTCAGTTACAATACTTGCTGCATGGCTGGGCGGTATTTTGTATATGCTTCAGATATATCTGGATTTTTCGGCTTATTCGGATATGGCTATTGGGCTTGGAAAGATGACAGGCTTTCATTACAGAGAGAACTTTAATTATCCATATACAGCACGTTCTGTAACAGATTTCTGGCGCAGATGGCACATTTCATTAAGTACATTTTTCAGGGATTATGTGTATATTCCGCTTGGAGGAAACCGTAAGGGTATAGTTAGACAAATATTCAATATGCTTGTGGTATGGGCACTGACAGGCTTGTGGCATGGTGCAGATTATAATTTTGTGCTCTGGGGGCTGTACTATTTTGTATTTTTAGCTATAGAAAAATTATTTCTGTTAAAGTGCTTTGAAAGGCTTCCTGATGCAGTGTCGGCAGCAGCAGGGCGCTTATACACATTTATAATAGTCTTTTTTGGCTGGGTGATTTTCAGATTTACAGATTTATCTATGGCTGGTGCAATGGTTAAATCAATGTTTGGTCTTAATGGGAACAGATTTACGAATTTAGAGACTAATACTTTGATTTTGAATAATATTATATTTATAGCAGTTTGTATTCTGGCATGTACGCCTATAGTAAAGAAAACTGCTGCGTGGCTTAAAAATAAGAGCTGTTCAGAAAGCATTTGCTGTACATACGCATATAATGTGTTAAATATCCTTCTGCCGGGAATTTTACTGTTTCTGTCAACAATTGCGCTTATTGGCAACAGTTATAACCCATTTATTTATTTTAGATTTTAGGTGTGATTACTGCTATGAAGAAATATGATAATAAAAGTAATAATAAGATGTATATAAACAGAACAGATAAAAGATACAGGGAATATATTATGAAAAAGGCTGCACTGGTAAAAATAGCAGTCTTTCTTTCCTTTGTATGTGTTGGTGCGGTTGTTTCTATGCTGCTCCCGCTGCGTCCAAAGGAATCGTCCTATGAAAAACGTATGCTGACCAGCTTTCCAAAGTTTACTGTAAAGGATTTTGTTGATGGAACATATTTTGCAGATGTGGAAATGTGGTTTTCTGATACGTTTCCATTCAGGGACCAGCTTATTGTGTGTAGTGAAGCAGTTGACAGTATGTATGGAATCAGGACTAATGTGGTTCATGGCGGTGTAATTGCAGGTGATGAAATTCCTGATGTAGAGTTTGATGCAGATGATTTGCTGAAGCTTACTGGAGTGGGAAAAGATGTACAGGCAGAGGGAGCCGGACAGGGAAATGTATTTAATCAGATGGATATTGATGCGGAAGATGTAGGCACAGATGTTGAGGACACAGATGGTTCAACAGATGCAAAGGAAGGAGAATCATTAGGCTCAGTTTTTGCCGTGGGTGATTGTGCATACAGTTATTACGCATTTTCCCAAAGTGTTTCTGATGAATATGTGAGTGTAGTTAACAATACTGCTGAGAAGCTTAAGGGGAAGGCAGCAGTTTACAGTATGCTCGTTCCAACGAGCATTGATATTACACTTGATGATGCAACAAGAAACAGCATTACGAGCAGTAATCAGCAGAAGGCTATATTTTATATGTACAGCCGCATGAATGCAAATGTTGGGAAGACATATGTTTATGATGCTTTAAAAGCACACAGGAACGAATACATATATTTCAGAACAGACCATCATTGGACTGCAGATGGCGCTTATTATGCATATGCAGCCTTAATGAAACAGCTTGGAAAAGAAACTGCCGGGCTGGAGCGGTTTGAAAAAATAGAATTTCCTGGGTTTAAAGGAAGCTTGTTCACTAAAACGGGAATAACCGCATTAGGAGAAAATCCTGATACAATTGTTGCATATAAGCCCCTTTCAACTAATTATATTCAGTTATATAACAGAACCTATGACTGGACGGAATATAATATTATTACAGATGTAAGCGGCTGGAATGCTACAGGCAAGTACAGTACCTTTATCGGAGGAGATAATCCGTTTTTGTTTATCAATAATCCACAGCTTCATGATGATTCATCAATTTTAATTGTCAAAGAGTCTTATGGTAATGCGATAATTCCTTTTTTTACAGAGAGCTTTGAAAATGTGTATGCACTGGATTACAGGTATTTCAAAGGAACTGTATCAGAGATAGTTGACCAGTATAATATTGATACAGTGGTTTTTGTTAACAATGTGGCTGCAACATCAACACAGGCGAGAGTTGATGAAATGAAGGCAGTGTGCAGATAAAAAAGTGAGGCTGCTTATAAAGCATCCTCACCGCGCTCGCCGGTTCTTATTCTGATGGCGTCGCATACGTCATAGACGAAAATTTTGCCATCTCCATATATACCAGTATTTATCTGTTCAATTACTAAGTCGATGATTTTCTCGGCAGTGGTATCGTCTACGATAGATTCAACCTTGACTTTTGGAAGCAGGTTGCCTCCAAAATCAACGCCGTTATATACCTGTTTATGTCCACGCTGGCTTCCATATCCCATGATATTGGAAATCATTAATCCATGTGCATTGCAGTTATTCAATATTGTTTTTAAATCATCAAGGCGCTCAGGTCTGATGATAATTTCTAATTTTTTCATATTATAACCCGCTCTTTCTTAAATATCCATATGCTTTATTGGCAGTCCATCCATGTAAAGCTGTTTACATGCAGTAAGAACAGTTGAACAATAGTAGATGGCACAGATTCCAATAATGGCTTCAACGATAATTGACGCAGTGTTTACCACTGATGAAAATGCCATGAAATGAACAAAAATGGAGGCCGATAAAACAAGCCAGGTTATATTCAGGGAGCTTGTAGCGGCAGATTTTTCCTGGAATTTTGCTTCTAAAATTAATGCTTCTGTGAAGTAGTAGCTGAAGTATATTGCAAATACTGTTGTTAGCCCATATGCAACAGAATGCATTGTAGCACCGGCCTCTCCCCAGCTTAGACAGTTGAGAATCTGGGCACCTGCAGCAAAGACAAGTCCAAGGAATGCGTTAATTCGCGTTTTTTTAAACATTTTGTTTCGGTTGGCAACACCCGATACTCCGATAATAATTATGATGAATGCGATTATGTCATTAGCAATATCAATGTTAACGGGCCCTATTGTAATCATGAACCGCATGGAAATCATGAAAATTCCCAGAAGAATCAGGCTGATATTTTTTTTGTTCATAAACTTAACTCAGACAAAATGTGTCTGCTCCCTTCTAAAATTATATATTTATATAGTAATTTACATTTTAAATTATGATATATGGCAGGTCAACCGGTTTTGACAATTTTTTGCTTAAAATAAAGTGCAATCCATGTTTTTGTTGCATAATTGTAAATGAATAGGTACAATGTTTCTGACAATAGAATAATGAGAAGAATCTTCAGAAGGAGAGACATATGATCATGAAAAAACGTATGTTAAGTTTAGCACTTGGATTTACAATGCTGGCTACGGCTGCACTGAGCGGATGCGCAGGCGGTACGAATCAGTCTTCGGAGGATAATTCCTCGAAGGAACCAGAGCTTGGTGGTTCCGTTGTTGTAGGAGTACAACAGGATATTGATAGTCTTGACCCACATAAGGCAACTGCGGCAGGAACTAAAGAAATCTTATTTAACATTTTTGAGGGGCTTGTAAAGCCTGATGAAAATGGAAATCTAATTAATGCGGTAGCAAGTGATTATACTGTGTCAGATGACGGACTGGTATATACCTTTACGATTCGCGATGGCATCAAGTTCCATAATGGAAATGCTGTGACCGTAAACGATGTAAAATATTCACTTGAGAGAGCATCAGGATTACTTGATGGCAAGGCACTTGTCGGCGCACTTAAGAAAATTAAGAGTGTTGAAATTGCTTCCGACAAATCAGTAAAGGTTACTGTTAGTTCAGCTAGTGCGGAGTTTATTTATAATATGACCGTGGCTATTATTCCAGAGGGAAGCGGCGGGCAGGAAGCTTCACAGCCAGTTGGAACCGGACCTTTCAAGTTCGTTTCTTATACACCACAGCAGAGCATTGTTGTTGAGAAGAATGCAGATTACTGGCAGGCAGGTCTGCCATATCTTGACCAGGTTACATTTAAGATTGTAACCAGCTCAGACACAGCGCTTTTAGAGCTGCAGGGTGGTTCAATAGATATTTATCCATATTTGACAGATTCACAGAAGTCAGAGGTAGAAAGCTTGTTTAATGTGAAATCAGCAACCTCAGATGTACTTCAGGCATTGTTTTTTAACAACGCTGTGGAGCCATTAAATAATGTTAAGGTTCGGCAGGCCATTAATTATGCATTGGACAAGGATGCAATAAATGGCTTTGTGGCTGGAGGAACAGGTGTGCCTATAAGCTCAGCGATGCTGCCAACATTAAAGAATTATTATGTGGATTTAAATTCAACATATGGTAATACAGCTAACACTGAAAAGGCAAAGCAGCTTTTATCTGAGGCAGGTTATCCTAATGGCTTTGATTTGACTATTACAGTTCCTTCAAGCTATGAATTTCATATGGAAACAGCTGAGGTTGTGGTAGAGCAGCTTAAGGCGGTTGGAATTAATGCTAAGATTGATGCAGTGGAGTGGAGCTCATGGCTGTCAGATGTATATAACGGAAGAAATTACCAGTCTACAATATGTGGAATTACATGTGATTTAACACCAAGCTATCTGCTTAACAGGTTTGTATCAGATGCATCAAAGAATTTTGTTAACTTTAACAGTGAAAAGTATGATGCTGTATATTCAAAGATACTGACGACTGTCAATCAGTCAGAGGTTGATGGATATTATAAGGAGCTGCAGAAGATTTTATGTGATGAGGCAGGAAGTGCATTTATTCAGGCATGTCCACTTACAATTGCAATTAATAAAAAACTTGCAGGATACAAATTCTATCCTGTATATGTTCAGGATATGAGTACAGTGTACTATACAAAATAGTTTGGATAAACAATAATTGATAATAAAAAGATGACAAGGAGGCAGCAATATGAAATATTTAGGAAAGAAAATAGTTTCTCTCATTATTACATTGTTCATAGTTTCTGTTGCTGCCTTTATTGCGTTTCAGATTATTCCGGGAGATGTGGTATCTTCCATTCTTGGGACTGAGGCTACGGTTGAGAGGGAAGAACAGCTTCGCAGGGAGCTTGGACTTGATAAACCGGTAGTAGAACGATATGGAAATTGGATTAGCGGGGTGCTGAAAGGTGATCTGGGTACCAGCTACAGATACTCCAAGAGTATGAATGAGATGATGCCTGTAGCTGAATTGATTGGAAATAAACTGCCAGTGACGTTGTGTCTTGCAGCAATTTCACTGGTATTGATAATATTAGTGTCTATACCTCTCGGGGTTTTATGGGCTTATAGTAATAATAAGTATCTTGATGCTTTTTTGGGCGTACTTACGCAGGGGGCTATGGCGGTTCCGTCATTTTTCCTTGGGGTACTGGTGATTTATATATTTGGAATTGTTATGAAAATGTTTACGCCGGGAAGATATATAAGTTATCAGGAGAATTTTGCAGGCTTTTTAGGGTATCTGATATTCCCGGCTATTGCTATTGCAGTTCCAAAGATTGCCATGACGGCGAGATTTTTACGCAATGCAATGCTTGGCGAGCTTAGGCAGGATTATGTCAGAACAGCCTACAGTAAAGGCTGTAGTAAGGCCAGAGTTATGTATGGACATGTACTTAAAAATGCCATGATGCCGGTTGTGACATTTATTGGAATGATTATTGCGGAAGTAGTTGCCGGAAGTATAGTTGTAGAGCAGGTGTTTTCCCTTCCAGGTATCGGAAGGCTTCTTATAAGCTCTATATCCACAAGGGATTTTCCTGTGGTAGAAATTCTGGTTTTATATATAGCAGCGGTTGTAATTATAGTTTATTTTATTGTGGATATTTTATACAGAATAATGGATCCGCGGATTAGCAGCAGATGATTTTTTGTCTGTTTGTTTTTGGGCAAAGGCAAATAGCTTTTATGGCATGAGAGAAATTGACTATGTGGATTTACCGCCGCAGCTTTGCGGCAATACATCTGGAAATGGGGATTAGTATGCGAAATCAGTTCAAATGGAATAAATATCTTATTGCAGGAGGCATTATAACAATAGTTATGTTGCTGCTTGCCATTGTTGGAACATTCTGGACTCCATACAGTACTACGTCTATGTCAGCGGCCGAGAAGTTTGCAGCTCCTTCCTTTAAACACATTATGGGAACGGATAACTTTGGCAGAGATATATTTTCGAGAGTTATGAAGGGGCTTGGGACAACAATGGTTGTTGGAATACTTGTTGTGTCTGTGTCAGGAGCCGTGGGGATTTTTATTGGAGCACTTACGGGATTTTTCGGAGGGATTGTAGATGAGGCCATTATGAGAATTAATGATGCAATCAATGGTTTTCCGAGTATTCTTTTATCACTGGTTGTTATAAGTGTCCTTGGAACAGGACAGTTAAATGTTATTTTTGCGTTGTCTATAGTATTTGTTCCAAGCTTTGTGCGGATTGTAAGAAGCGAATATATACGCCTCAGAGACATGGAATATGTAAACAGTGCGAGGATAATGGGAGTTTCTAAGGTACGGATTCTGTTCGTACACATTTTGCCAAATGTGCTTTCAGTGTTTTGGGTTTCAGTGCTTATTGGGTTTAATAACGCAATTTTAGCAGAATCAGGCATGAGTTATTTAGGAATTGGAGTACAGCCGCCTGACGCGTCCTTAGGAAAGATGCTGTCAGATGCACAAGGATATATGTTTGCTGCACCATGGTATGCCATGTCAGCAGGTATTAGTATTGTTATTCTGGTGCTTGGCGTTTCTTTGCTGGGTGAGGGAATTAGGAGGTGCCGGAATGATTAATATAGAAAATCTGACTGTTAGCTTTGAAGGAAGAAATGCTGTTGAAAATGTAAGCTTCTCTATTAAAGAGGGTGAAATAGTAGGGATTGTTGGAGAGTCTGGCTCAGGAAAATCTGTTACAGCACTGACTATGATGGGGTTGCTTTCGGATAGTGCCAAGGTCGAATCGGGAAAGATTACATTTGATGAAATGGTGCTTGTAGAAGCAGGAAAAAAAAGAGATGACAATTTGCTCAGGCAATATCAGGGGAGACGTATGTCTATGGTCTTTCAGGAACCCATGACTTCACTCAATCCAACTATGAGGGTTGGAAAGCAGGTGGAGGAGGTTTTGCTGCTGCATACTGATTTGAGGGGAAGCAGGGTAAAGGAAAAGGTTCTTGATATCTTTAAAGAGGCAGGCTTGAAAAATCCGGAGACTGTTTATTTTAAATATCCGCATGAGCTTTCAGGCGGAATGAGGCAGCGTGTGATGATTGCAATTGCGCTGGTGCTGGAGCCATCACTCATTATTGCTGATGAGCCTACAACTGCCTTAGATGTTACGATTCAGGCGCAGATTATTGAACTTCTTAAAGGAATTAATCAGAGGCATCATAATTCGATGCTGTTTATTACACATGACCTGAATCTTGCAAAGAAGCTGGCATCAAAGCTTATTGTTATGCATAATGGACATGTTGTTGAAACAGGAACGCCAGAGGAAATATTTAGAGCACCAGCTAAGGAATATACTAAAATGCTGATATCTGCGGTGCCTCAGAGAAAAAAGAAAACAAAGCAGGGGGAGAATCTGGATAAAACAGAAAAAAACAATTACGGGAATCCTGTTCTGACGGTGAAGGATTTAGATGTCTTTTATAAGGAAGGAAACCGTATGCTTGTTTCTGCAAAGAAAAATCAGAAGCAGGTTGTCAAAAGTGCTGAATTTTCTATATATAAGGGGGAAGTCCTTGGCCTGGTAGGGGAAAGCGGCTGTGGAAAAACCTCTCTTTCCAGAGCAATTATTGGATTAAATGATAACTATACAGGTCAGATACAGCATTTTACAGAAAGACCACAGATGATTTTTCAGGATCCATACAGCTCGCTTAATCCTTCAAAAACTATTGGCTGGCTTCTTGAAGAACCGCTTCGGGTAAGGGGAGAACGGGGCAGTGCATTAAAGCAGGCTGCTGTTGAGATGCTTAAGAAGGTCGGGCTGGACGAAGGCTTTTATAATAGAAGGCCGGCTGAGTTATCAGGAGGGCAGAGACAGAGAATAAGCATTGCTCAGGCATTGATTACAAAGCCGGAATTTGTGATAGCTGATGAGCCTGTATCAGCTCTCGATGTTACAATTCAGGCACAGATTATGGATTTAATGATGGAGCTTAAAGAGGATATGGGATTATCCTATTTGTTTATTTCTCACGACATTAATATAGTGTATCAGATCAGCGACAGGATTATGGTTATGCGTGATGGTTCAATTGTTGAGATTGGGCAGACAGAGAGACTGTTTAATGAACCTAAGGACGAATATACAAAGATTCTTCTGGCGTAAAATTATATATGATTCAGGGGTCAAGTTTTTGTGATTTATATCCGATATCTGTTATGCAGAAGGAATAGGCAGCATATTTTAAGCAGAGTGCGAATATATATTTATTTGTGACTTAATATATTTCAGAAGGGAGCAGGATATGGCAGTTCATGGCATTGGTGGTTATTCACAGGAATATACGTATCAGTATAAAAATGATACTAATCAGAATACAGACACGACACAAAATGGCAGAGCAAAGGCTGACATAACAGACTGCACGCTGGAACTTAAGAAAAACAACAAGTATAATCTGGTGGCGGCAACCAGTGAAGCCGAGGATATTGATGTGAGCAAGGCACTTCTTGATATGAAGAAGGACAATGTTCTGGACAGGTATAAATTTTTTGTGAATCATGCCAGACTGGGAACAGATTCTGATGGTACTGTAAGGCTGAAAAGAGATTGAAAAGGCTGAAATAGAGGGGATTTGAGAGCTATACAATTGTACCGCAAAAAATTACAAAAAAATAAAAAAAGTGCTTGCATTATATAGGGTAGTTGTGTATAATACAACATGTCGTCACGATATTGGGCTTTCGCCAAGTGGTAAGGCACCAGATTCTGATTCTGGCATTTCGGGGGTTCGAATCCCTCAAGCCCAGCTTGCCCCTCGCAGTTTTGCGGGGGCTTTTTTACTGTATAAGATTGTTGTGCATGACGGTTTTATGCAGAGATGATTTGATTGTGGAGTGGTATCGAAGTGGCTGTAACGAGCCGCACTCGAAATGCGGTTGTCCTTAACTGGGCACGTGGGTTCGAATCCCACCCACTCCGTTTTAGCTTTTAGGAAAGGTGGATAGGGAATGGTTGAATTAGGAAAAATACAATGTTTAAATGTTGTAAAAAAGGTAGAGTTTGGAATTTACCTTGGAACTGAGACTGATAAGGTGCTTCTTCCGGCAAAGCAGGTGCCTGCCGATATTGAAATCGGAGATGCGATGACAGTATTTGTGTATAGGGATTCCAGCGACAGACTTATTGCCACAACAAAAACCCCTAAAATCTTACTTGGCCAGACAGCTGTGCTTAAGGTGTCACAGACAGGTAAAATCGGCGCTTTTCTTGACTGGGGTCTTGAAAAGGACATTCTCCTTCCATTTAAGGAGCAGACTACACATGTCCAGGAGGGAGATGAGTGTCTGGTTGCTTTATATATTGACAAGAGCAACAGACTGGCGGCAACTATGCGTGTGTACGATTATCTCTCAACTGGAAGTCAGTATGTTAAAGACAGTGCAGTTACAGGAACAGTAATTGAAATCAATCCTGATTTTGGAATATATGTTGCGGTTGATAATAAGTATTTTGGAATGATTCTTAAGAATGAAATGTTTGGAAAGATTAAAATCGGAGATACATTTCATGGAAGAGTGACTAAGGTAAGAGATGACGGGAAGCTTACAATTAGCCTGAAGCAGAAGGCATATATCCAGATGGACGAGGATTCCAGGCTTATATATGATGCTATAAAGGCTAATGGCGGGAGCCTTCCGTTTACAGATAAGGCAGAGCCAGAGCTTATTAAAGATAAGTTTAATATGAGCAAAAATGCATTTAAACGTGCTGTCGGACGCCTTTTGAAGGAAGGCAGAATTAAGATTAATGCAGATTCAATCGTAAGTACAGGAAAGTAGATACACTAAGGCTTGAATACAGGACTGCGATGGAGTACAATAAGATGGAAAATTCACAAGTCTGTTTGTTTAAGAGCGAAAACAAACAGGTTTGATGGCAGAGGAGAAATTACCTTTGGGAATTTCAGGCTGCATCTTTGTGACAGTTCGCTCAGAAATGAGGATTATTATGCAGAAAGTAATTAGTACAGATAAGGCTCCAAGTGCAATAGGACCTTATTCACAGGCAATTGAGATTAACAATATGGTATATACTTCAGGGGTTATTCCGGTAGATCCGCCAACAGGTAATATTCCTGAGGGAGTTGAGGCTCAGGCAGAGCAGGCATTTAAGAATCTTTGTAATCTTGTTGAGGCCTCAGGCTCAAAGGTGGAAAATATCGTAAAGACTACAGTTTTTATTAAAGAAATGAATGACTTTGGCAGGATTAATGAGATTTATAAGAAGTATTTTAAAGAGCCATTTCCGGCACGTTCATGTGTAGAAGTTGCAAGGCTTCCTAAAGATGTTTTGCTTGAAGTTGAAGCAATTGCGTGGAAGTAATATATGGAACACAATAAAACCAAGGCAGTTAATATATTTTTTTCTGTATTAATTGTTTTTTATCTGGGAATGTCATTTGTAGTCGGTATTATTGTACAGCTTGGTAAATATACTATGCCTGTATGGCCACAGTATGTTTTGAGCCAGGTTATTGCGATTATTCCAGCAGTAATTTACGCTGCTGCCTATAAGAGATATTTTCCGAAAGAGATTTCCTACAAACCGCTTAAACCAATAGATGCATTAGTTTCATTATTAACAGGCTATGCGTTGATTCCAATGGTACTTTTTATCGGTAATCTTACAATGCTGTTTGCGGCAAATCATATTCAGGAATCTGCAGATGGACTTTTACAGTATCCTTTTATGATACAGCTTTTGATTGTTGCAGTTATTCCGCCTTTTGTTGAAGAATTTATTTTCAGAGGATTGTTTTATCATTCTTATAGAAAGCAGGGGATATTGGCTGCTGCAGTGCTGAGTGGTTTTATATTTGGACTGTTTCATTTTAATATTAACCAATTCTGCTATGCATTTATAATGGGAATTATTTTTGCTTATATGGTAGAGGCGACAGGTTCTATGTGGTCTTCTGTTCTGGCTCATTTTGCAGTGAACACTTATTCTGTAGGTATGATGGCACTTGTAAGATATTTAAGCAGCCATAGTGCTGAATTTAAGTCTCAGTATGAGGCGGCACAGTCAACAGCGGCTGGACAGTCTTTAGGAACAGTTATACCGCAGCTGGTTACACTGGCAGGTACAGCAGTATGCTTTATGTTTTTTGCGGCTGTTATGATTCGCGGCATGGCAAGAAGAAATGGACGCTTAGATAATATTACTCAAAAGAGAGGAAACATTAAAAATATAGTTTCCCTGCCTGTTATTATAACAGCAGCAGTTTGTATTATATATATGATTTTAATTGAAATATGAAGGTGTTTTGCCTGAAAAAGGGAACTGCCGCTTTAACGAAAAACTTCGTAAAGCGGCAGTTCATTTTTTCGTGCTGAAAAGATGCCCAGAAAAATATTAAATTGAATAATCAATATTCTGTCCAAGATTAGGATAAACAGATGCTTCCATCATCTTAATCATGTTTTCACCTGTAGTATCTAAAGTATCAAGGCTTTTTTTGAGCACTGCAACACTTACATCATTATTAACCTGTGCCGTACTTAATGCTGTTGATAAACCTGCAATATCCATAAAAATCTCCATTCTTTAGCAGTCTGCGCCAAAGTTGTAAAAACACAGACAATCATCTTTTGGTTAGTTTATTATATTATTAATATTTGTTAAAATCAATAGACTGCTGATTTTTTTAGAATATTTTGGCAATAATGACAGATAAATATTGCCGGAATTTTAAGATTAGGCGGAAATGGAGATGTATATGCATAATATATATAGAAGAAAAAATATCAGTGAGATAGTAGTGGGAACACTTCTTATGGCTATAGCTTACCGCATGATTTTTGATTCGGTGGGTATGGTCACCGGGGGTTTTTCCGGTATTGGAATTATTGCTGGAAGAATATTTGGTGTTCCGCTCTGGCTTAACAATCTGGTGCTGAATGTTCCTCTGTTTTTGGCAGCATGGAAACTTAAGGGAGGAAGGTTTATAGGAAAATCTGTATTTGGGACATTGCTGCTCACAGTATTTTTGGGTATTCTGCCAGCCTTTCCACTTAATGAAGCGGATTATTTGCTGGCAGCACTGTTTGGGGGCGCAGTTTGCGGTACCGGTATTGGACTGGTGCTTCGTGGCGGAGCAACTACAGGGGGAACGGATCTTTTATCGACATTGATTCATTTGAGGGTTAAACATGTCTCTGTGGCATATATAATGCAGATTATCGATGGGGCTGTTATTCTTTTGGGAGTTGCGGTATTTGGCATACATGTGAGTCTGTATGCAGTTATTGCTGTCTATGTCACGACACTTGTGTCCGACAGTGTTATGGAGGGAGTTAAGCATGCAAGGTCAGTTTATATTATATCTGAACATTATGAGGAGCTTTCGTCGCTTATAATGAAAGAAGTTGGCAGGGGTGTTACTTACTTATATGGCGAAGGAGTTTACTCTCTAAGGCAAAGGAAAATATTGCTGTGCGTTGTATCAAAGAAACAAATTCCACAAATAAAAGAGATTGTTGCTAGGCAGGATGCCAGTGCATTTTGTTTTATTGGTGATGTTCGTGAAGTTTTTGGGGAGGGTTTTGTACAAAAGTTACAGTGAAAAGGCTTGTTTAGTGATATTTGCCTAAAAAATCCTTTTATATTTAGCAAATTACAATATGGAAATCCAATTCTGTTTATTGTATAGTAAGTACATTGAAAAACGCATTGTGCGTTAAATTATGCGGATTATAGTTTGTTTAGGCATTACGGTCTATGAATTATAATTTACGCAGTTATTTATTAGGAGGATTATTTTAATGGCAAGTTTATCACTTAAGAATGTTTGTAAAGTATATCCTAACGGTTTCGTAGCTGTTAAGGACTTCAATCTTGAAATTGCAGATCAGGAATTTATTATTTTCGTAGGCCCATCAGGTTGTGGTAAGTCTACAACACTTCGTATGATTGCCGGACTTGAGGAAATCAGTTCAGGTGAATTATGGATTGGCGATAAGTTAGTTAACGATATAGAGCCTAAGGATAGAGATATCGCTATGGTATTCCAGAACTATGCTTTGTATCCACATATGACAGTTTATGACAACATGGCATTCGGTCTTAAGTTAAGAAAAGTTTCTAAGGCTGATATTGATAAGTCAGTTCATGAAGCTGCTAAGATTCTTGATATTGAGCATTTACTTGATCGTAAGCCAAAGGCTCTTTCAGGTGGTCAGAGACAGAGAGTTGCCATGGGACGTGCTATCGTTCGTCAGCCTAAGGTATTCCTTATGGATGAGCCTCTTTCAAACCTTGATGCTAAGTTAAGAGTTCAGATGCGTGTTGAGATTTCTAAGTTACATAGAAGACTTGCAACAACTATTATTTACGTAACACATGACCAGACAGAGGCTATGACACTTGGTACAAGAATTGTAGTTCTTAAGGACGGTATTGTTCAGCAGGTAGATACACCACAGAATCTTTACAACACACCAAACAACATCTTCGTTGCTGGTTTCATTGGTTCACCTCAGATGAATCTGGTTGATGCAACAGTTGTTCAGTCAGGCAATGATGTTCAGCTTGTTATGGGTGATACAGTTACAATCACACTTGATGATGCTAAGAGCAAGAAGATTATTGATGGCGGTTATGTTGGTAAGACAGTTGTAGTTGGTGTTCGTCCAGAAGATATTAAGGATGATGAAGAATTTGTATCTAAGAATACAAAGACTACATTTGAAGCAGAATGTAAGGTTTATGAATTGTTAGGTTCAGAGGTTAACTTACATTTCGATATTGCTGATCAGACATGTACAGCTAAGGTTAGCCCACGTACTCCAGCTCGTCCTGGTGATATGGTTAAGTTTGCTATGGATATCGCAAGAGTTCATGTATTTGATAAGGAAACAGAGCAGGTTATCACACACTAATTTTAGCAGGAATATAATCAAACTATAAAATTTAGAGGAAATGTATAGAAATTATACATTTCCTCTTTTTTTTTTTCTGATTTGCTTTACAATAATAAAGAATGAGTAAATGTGGTTGTATAAATCTGAGGTTGAGGGGATTTATTTAACCATATTGTGAGAAAGGGAGTCCGATATGATTTCAAATCAAATTTTACAGACAACGGTGGATGGCTTAAAGTCAATTTCACGGGTTGATTTATGTGTCATAGATGCAGATGGAAAAGCAGCTGCCAAGACATTTGATGATGCATCAGGCTGTATAGCTGATGCTATTGCGTTTATTGATTCACCGGCAGAGAGTCAGGTTGTTAATGGTTATCAGTTTTTTAAGGTTATGGATGATGGTAATCTTGAATATATATTACTTGCAAAAGGAACAAGCGATGATGTATATATGCTTGGTAAGCTGGCTGCGTTCCAGATTCAGAACCTTTTGGTCGCTTATAAGGAGCGGTTTGATAAGGACAATTTTATTAAGAATCTTCTTTTAGATAATCTTCTTCGTGTTGATATGTATACAAGGGCTGAGAAGCTGCATATTGATACTGATGTTAAGAGAGTTGTATATATTATTGAGACAAAGCATGAGAAGGATACCAATGCTTTGGAAACAGTGCGGACTCTTTTTGCAAGCAGAGTAAGGGACTTTATAACGGCCGTTGATGAGAAGAGTATTATCCTCGTTAAGGAAGTTAAGGGAGGAGAAACTTATGAGGAGCTGGACAAGACGGCAGATGTTATTATTGATATGCTAAATACGGATGCCATGAGTGCAGCGCATATTGCATATGGTACAATTGTTAATGATATACGTGAGGTGTCAAGGTCATATAAGGAAGCAAAGATGGCACTTGATGTAGGCAAAATTTTCTACAGTGAGAAGAACGTAGTGGCTTACAGCAGACTTGGTATTGGACGTCTGATTTACCAGCTCCCAATTCCGCTCTGCCAGATGTTTATTAAAGAAATTTTTGGCGGAAAGTCACCGGACGATTTTGATGATGAGACATTATCCACTATTAATAAATTCTTTGAGAACAGCCTTAATGTTTCTGAGACATCAAGGCAGTTATACATTCACAGAAACACGCTTGTATACAGACTGGATAAGCTTCAGAAAAGCACAGGTCTTGACCTGCGTGTATTCGATGATGCCATTACATTTAAGATTGCGTTAATGGTTGTTAAATATATGAAGTATATGGAAAGTAAAGATACGTTTTAGACAATTTGGAGGAAACAATAGATGATTATCTTAGAAAATGTTACAAAGACGTATGCTACTGGTGTGCCGGCACTTAATGGTATTAATCTGCACATTCAGAAGGGCGAATTTGTATTCATAGTTGGAAAGAGTGGTTCTGGTAAATCTACTCTGATTAAGCTGCTGTTAAAAGAGCTTGATCCAACAACGGGTAAAATATATATTAATAAAAAATATCTGAATAAAATCACAAGGAAGAAGCTGCCATATTTAAGAAGGGATATTGGAGTTGTGTTTCAGGACTTCAGACTTCTGGCAGACCATAACATATATGAGAATATAGCATTTGCACAAAAGGTAGTTGAGGCTCCTACAAAGAAAATTAAGAGCAGGGTTCTTGCGATGCTGTCCATGGTAGGACTTCTTGATAAATATAAAGCATTTCCAAACGAGCTGTCAGGCGGTGAGCAGCAGAGAGTTGCCATAGCCAGGGCTTTGGTTAATAAACCTGCAATTTTGCTGTGTGATGAGCCTACAGGAAATCTGGACCCTGCAAATTCAAATGAAATTATGAAAATCCTTGATCAGGCAAACAAGCAGGGGACTACTGTGCTTGTGGTTACACATAACATGGAAATCGTTCAGCAGATGAAAAAAAGAACAATCACCATGAGTGATGGCAAGATCATCAGTGATTTAGAAAAGGGTGGTTATTTCTATGAAGATTAGGTCGTTATTATATCATATTAAAGAGGGATTAAAGAACATTTACAGAAACAGGCTGTTTTCTCTTGCTTCAATTGCTACAATTACAGCATGCCTTTTTCTGTTTGGTGTATTTTATTCTATTGTAATGAATTTTCAGTACATGATTCAGAAGGCTGAGAATGAGGTGTGTGTTACAGTATTTTTTGACGAGGGCTTAACGGATACGCAGATACGTAAGCTGGGTGAAACAATCAGCGACAGAGTTGAGGTTTCAAGCATTCATTATACTTCTGCAGAAGAGGCATGGGAGAATTATAAAACAGAGTATTTTGCAGATTATCCAGATTTGGCAGAGGGCTTTAAGAATGATAATCCTCTTGCAAACTCGTCTTCTTATGAAGTGTATTTAAGCGACGCTAATATGCAGTCGACGCTTGTTACATATTTGGAAAATTTAGACGGAATCAGGCAGGTTAACCGTTCAGAGGCAACAGCTACCGGACTTGCCAGTGCAGCAAGGCTGGTTGGGTATGTAGCTATTGCGGTTGTGGTAATTTTGCTGGCGGTGTCTATATTCCTTATAACTAATACTATTGTTATTGGTATTACAGTACGTAAAGATGAAATTTCTATTATGAAATATATTGGTGCTACAGATACCTTTGTAAATGCACCATTCTTTGTAGAAGGCATTACGATTGGAGTTTTGGGTTCTGTAATTCCACTTGCTATTTTAGCTTATCTATATCAGAATATTGTGGGATATGTGTTGTCAAAGTTCTCGGTTTTAGGTAATATTCTGGTATTTATGCCTTCAGGAGATATCTTTAAGGTACTTACACCTGTTTCTATTGTACTCGGAATGGGAATAGGTATTGTTGGTACATTCTTTGCTGTAAGAAAACATGCCAACGTATAAAGCAGATTGATATTGATATAAGGACCGATGCATAAAGTTTTGTGCAAAAGTCCTTATATTACTTTATTTACAGTAAAAAGTGAGGTAGACATATGAATAAAAAATTTGTAAAGAAAATAATCCCCACAGTACTGATGATTTGTATGGTTTTTTCGTGTATTTTAGCTGGCAATGGAGATGTATATGGCGTCTCGTCAGATGATCTTTCACAGCTGCAGGGCCAGAAGGAGCAGAAGAAAGGTGAATTGGAGGAAACCAAGAATAGAATATCGCAGCTGAAACAGGAGTCTAGTGATACACAGAATTATATCAGCAGTCTTGATGGTATGATTACGGAGCTGGATACCGCTTTGTATAACCTTAAGCAGCAGATTGAAGAATTGGAGGGACAGATTGCAGAAGCAGAGGCCGGGCTTGTAAAAGCAGAAGCAGATAAGGCTGAGCAGTATGAGGCTATGAAGCTTCGTATTCAGTTTATGTATGAGCATAATGATGAGACATATTTTGCATTGCTTTTAACAGCACAGAGTATGGCGGAAATGCTTAACAGGGTGGAATATATTTCTAAGATATCAGAGTATGACAGAAATATGCTTATGAGATATCAGGAGACCATGAATTATATTGCAGACACAAAGACACAGCTTGAGGCTGATTATGCTGAAATGTCCCAGATGGAGGCTTCGCTGGTAACACAGAGGGAGTCCCTGACATATTTACAGAATACAAAGACTAATGAACTGCTTGCATTGCACCAAAAAACATCAGAAGCAGAAGATCTGCAGGCATCTATTGAATCAGATCTTTCACAGTTAGATGCACAGACAGCTATAATTGAGGAGCAGATTAGACAGCAGGAAGCAGCTAATAATAATGGAAATGCATCTATACCAGATGGAAATCTTCCGAATTATGATGGCGGTATGTTTAAATGGCCTACAGTTAATACTTATATAACATCAGATTATGGCGATTTGGAGGACCGTAATGCACCACACAAGGGAATAGATGTTGCACCTTTAACAATAGGAGTTTCAGGAGACCCGCTTTATGCAGCGTATGGAGGAAAAGTTGTCGAAGCATATAATAATGGCGGCTGGAATGGCGGCGCCGGAAATTATGTGACAATTTATCATGGAGATGGTTTGTATACGAGATATCTTCATTGTTCCGCTGTGCTGGTATCACCGGGACAGATGGTATCCAGAGGAGAGACTATTGCCCTTATGGGTACAACGGGTAATTCAACAGGAGTGCATTTACATTTTGACGTAAGATTAAACGGAAGCTATGTTAATCCGTGGAATTATTTAGGATAAAACGCTTTCTAAATATTAGAAGCATAAATTGGGAAATATATTGTTAAAAATGAATGGAGACCTGCAATGGATTATGAAAATATGACAGATGAGTGGCCAAAGAAAAAAAGGAAAGAAGCAGCATATACCAGAGGCGTTATGACAGGCATTATAGCAGGCGTGTTTGCAGTGCTTGCAGTAGTGTGTACAGCTTTCGGAGTTGCGTTTAATTTGGGGTATATACACATAGGAATTAATGGAGAAGTATATGTTCAGGGTGATGCCGCCACAGACAGCAGGGGTGTTGGAAGTAATGTCGAAGGCAAGCTTAATGCATTAGATTCTCTTATGGATTATTTCTATTTTGATAATGTAGATGAGGAGCTTGCACAAAGTAATATTTACAAAGCCTATCTTGCTTCATATGGTGATAAATATACGGTTTATTATACACCAGAGGAATACAAGGCGCTTGTGGAATCTACGACGGGCACGTTTTATGGCATTGGGGCAGTATGTCAGAAGCATGAAGATGGTACTATAAAAATTATTGATGCCTATGAGGAAGCACCAGCCTTTAAAGCAGGAATACGTACAGGCGATTTTATCAGTAAGGTTAATGGAACAGATATCAGAGATATGGATTTAAGTTCAGCCGTTGCATTGATTAAGGGTGATATTGGAACTACAGTTGAGCTGGAGGTTATCAGAGAAGAAAAACATTTTAATGTGATGGTTACAAGAGATAAGGTAAGCACCCAGACGGTTAAGTATGAGCTAAAAGAAAATGGTATTGGATATGTTGCCATTTCCCAGTTTGAAGAGGTAACAACTAATCAATTTAAAATGGCAGTTGAGGATTTGATGGCTCAGGGAATGAAAGGCCTTATTGTGGACATAAGAAGTAATCCGGGAGGTATGCTTACAACTGTAGTAGATATGTTAGATTATATTTTACCAGATGGACTTATTGTTTATACTGAGGACAAGAATGGCAAAAGGACAGAGTATTCTGGTAAAAACAGTGCAGAGCTTACTGTGCCTATGGCTGTATTGGTAAATGGCGACAGTGCAAGTGCATCTGAAATATTTGCAGGAGCACTGCAGGACTATGGAAAGGGCAGAATTATTGGTACACAGACTTTTGGTAAGGGTATTGTTCAGACTATTAAACCACTGACAGATGGAAGTGCTGTGAAATTTACAATTGCAAAGTATTTTACACCAAAGGGACAGGATATTCATGGCAAAGGCGTCATGCCAGATGAGATGGTTGAATTGAACAGTGATGCTGAGGGTGATGAACAGCTGAATGCGGCATTAAATTACTTGAATAACCAGATAAATTAAAATTCAGGGGGCTATATTATAGAGGGGAACTTTTATGATATAGTCTTTTTTGATTTAATATTACGAAATTAGAACAAATGTTTGAATTTGAGGGAAAATTGTGTTACAATAAACTCGTATAGAAAGTGATAAGTGGTATTATAGTACGTTCAAATAAATCTTATTAATTTGTAAACAAAAGAACTTCATTCTGATAAAGGAGGGCTTTCATGGATCATTTTGAATTACACAGTGAATTTGCACCGACCGGTGATCAGCCACAGGCTATCGGGCAGCTGGTGCAGGGATTTAAAGATGGAAATCAGTTTGAGACGCTGCTCGGTGTAACAGGCTCAGGTAAAACATTTACAATGGCAAATGTGATTCAGGAGCTGAATAAGCCAACGCTTATTATAGCTCATAATAAAACATTGGCTGCACAGCTCTATGGTGAGATGAAGGAGTTTTTCCCAAAGAATGCCGTGGAGTATTTTGTGTCCTATTACGATTATTATCAGCCAGAGGCGTATGTGCCTCAAAGTGATACCTATATTGCAAAAGATTCATCTATCAACGATGAGATTGATAAACTGAGACATTCAGCAACTGCGGCATTGTCTGAGAGAAAAGATGTTATTATTGTGGCATCGGTTTCCTGCATATATGGGCTGGGTGCGCCAGTGGATTATCAGAATATGGTCATTTCCCTGCGTCCAGGCATGATAAAGGATAGAGATGAGGTGATTCGCAAGCTTATTGATATTCAATATATTAGAAACGAGCAGGACTTTAAGCGGGGTACCTTCCGTGTCAGAGGAGACGTTGTGGAAATATATCCATCTGCATCGAGCGGTGATGCAATTAGAATAGAATTTTTTGGAGATGAGGTTGACAGAATAAGAGAAATTGATTCTCTTACAGGTGAGGTGCACAGTGAGCTGGAGCATATAGCTATATTTCCTAATTCACATTATGTTGTTGATAAGGAAAAAATGGCAGCAGCAATTGAGAATATTAAGGCTGAACTGGCAGAAAGGGTGGCATACTTTAAGAGTGAGGATAAGCTTTTAGAGGCACAGAGAATTGAGGAGAGAACTAATTTTGATATAGAGATGCTGCAGGAAACAGGCTTTTGTTCAGGAATTGAAAATTATTCAAGACATTTGTCAGGTCTGCCTGCTGGCTGCCCTCCATATACGCTTATGGACTATTTCCCGGATGATTTTCTTATTATTGTAGATGAGTCGCATATCACGATTCCACAGATAAGAGGAATGTATGCAGGTGACCAGTCAAGAAAATCCACGCTGGTTGATTATGGTTTCAGACTTCCATCTGCAAAGGATAACAGACCCCTTAATTTTACAGAATTTGAGAATAAGATTTCCCAGATGATGTTTGTGTCGGCTACGCCTGCGGCTTATGAGCGTGAACATGAGCTTTTAGAGGCACAGCAGGTTATTCGTCCCACAGGACTGTTAGACCCGCCAGTGGAGGTAAGACCAATTGAGGGGCAGATTGATGACCTTGTGTCAGAAATTAATAAGGAAACACATCTTCATAATAAGATACTTGTGACTACACTTACTAAGAGAATGGCAGAAGATTTAACAGATTATCTTAAGGAGCTTGGGATTCGTGTCCAGTATCTTCATGCAGATATTGATACGTTGGAGAGACAGAAGATAATCCGGGATATGCGTCTGGACGGTTTCGATGTTCTGGTAGGTATTAATCTTTTGCGAGAGGGCCTTGATATTCCTGAAATCAGTCTGGTTGCGATACTTGATGCTGATAAGGAAGGATTTCTTCGTACGGAAACGTCTCTTATTCAGACTATTGGACGAGCTGCAAGAAATGCAGATGGACATGTTATTATGTATGCTGACAGGATTACGGAGTCTATGGATAAGGCTATTTCAGAAACAGAAAGACGACGCAGCATTCAGCAGGCATATAATAATGAGCATGGTATTACTCCACAGACCATTAAGAAAGCAGTCAGAGACCTTATCAGCATTTCTAAAGCCGCAGAAACAGATGGCGGCAGGGGCATTAAGATTGATAAGGATTTTGAATCCATGAGTATTAAGGAATTGGAGAAGGTTAAGAAGACTATTGAAAAGAATATGCACAAGGCGGCAGCAGAATTGAATTTTGAGGAAGCTGCAAGACTGCGTGATAAAATGATTGAAGTTAACAAATACATTTATGAGAATAAATAATAAACAGGAATTTTGAAGATTTAGGAGAAGTTATGGATAAGAATATTGAGAAGCTGGAGCGGGGAAAGTTCCGCAACTATATCAGGATAAGAGGAGCTAACGAGCATAATCTTAAGAATATTTCAGTGGATATTCCAAGAGATCAGTTAGTAGTACTTACCGGGCTGTCGGGTTCAGGGAAATCCTCACTGGCATTTGATACAATCTATGCTGAGGGACAGAGACGGTATATGGAGTCATTGTCATCTTATGCAAGGCAGTTCTTAGGGCAGATGGAGAAGCCAAATGTTGAGAGTATAGAGGGGTTGTCACCAGCTATATCAATTGACCAGAAATCAACGAACAGGAATCCACGTTCTACAGTGGGAACTGTGACAGAAATCTATGATTATTTCAGGCTGCTGTATGCGAGAATTGGCGTGCCTCATTGTCCTAAGTGCGGCAGAGAAATTATGAAACAGACAGTTGACCAGATGGTTGATGTTATATTAGGACTGCCGGAAAGAACCAGGATTCAGCTGTTAGCACCAGTAGTCCGGGGGCGTAAAGGCGAGCATGTAAAACTTTTTGAGCAGGCCAAGAAAAGTGGATATGTTAGAGTAATTGTAGATGGAAGCATGTATGAGCTTACAGATGAGATAAAGCTTGATAAGAATAAAAAACACAATATTGATATTGTTGTAGATCGTCTTTCAGTAAAAGAGGGTATAAATAAGCGTCTTACAGATTCTATTGAAACTACTTTAAAGCTTGCGGAGGGACTTATGAGCGTCGATGTTATTGGTGGAGAGACTATCAATTTCAGTCAGAGTTTTTCATGTCCTGACTGCGGAATAAGTATTGATGAGATAGAGCCCAGAAGCTTTTCGTTTAACAATCCGTTTGGTGCCTGCCCTGCCTGTTTTGGGCTTGGTTATAAGATGGAATTTTCATTAGAGCTGATTATTCCAGACGAAAGCTTAAGTATTGATGAAGGTGCGATTGCAGCTATGGGCTGGCAGTCAGTGACAGAGGATGGAAGCTTCAGCAGAGCTATTATGAAGGCTTTGGCAGAGGAATATAATTTTAGTCTTTCTACACCATTTAGAGACTATTCAGATGAAGTTAAGGATATTATTGTAAATGGTACTAAGGGCCATTCAGTGAGTGTTCATTATGTGGGGCAGAGGGGTGTTGGAGATTATGATATTGCATTTGAGGGCCTGCTTCGCAATCTGGAAAAGCGTTATCGCGAAACGGGTTCTGACACTATGAAGCAGTCGTATGAGGAGTTCATGAGTATTACGCCATGTACTTCATGTAAGGGTCAGAGATTAAAGCCTGCGTCGTTAGCTGTTACAGTGGCAGATAAAAATATTTATGAGATTACTAATCTTTCTATAGTCAAGCTGCAGGAGTTTCTGAAGAATATGGAGCTTAATGAGAGGCAGCTTATGATTGGCTCACAGATTTTAAAAGAGATTAAGGCAAGGATAAGCTTTCTTATGGATGTAGGACTGGATTATCTGTCTCTTTCACGTGCGACGTCAACTCTGTCAGGCGGTGAGGCCCAGAGAATAAGGCTTGCAACTCAAATTGGCTCAGGGCTTGTGGGGGTAGCATATATTTTAGATGAGCCAAGCATAGGTCTTCATCAGCGGGATAATGATAAGCTTCTAAAGACATTGACGCATTTGCGGGACTTGGGAAATTCAGTTATTGTAGTTGAACATGATGAGGATACAATGCGAGAGGCAGATTTTATTGTAGATATTGGCCCAGGAGCCGGCAAGGAAGGAGGAGAAGTTGTAGCCACAGGGACAGCAGAGGATTTAATGAATTGCCAGGAGTCAGTTACAGGCGCATACCTTAGCGGAAGAATTAAGATTCCTGTGCCTGCCAGACGTGGAGAACCTACGGGCTGGATTAAGATTAGGGGCGCAAGAGAGAATAATTTGAAAAATATTGATGTGGATATTCCACTTGGAGTGCTGACCTGTGTTACAGGTGTTTCTGGTTCAGGTAAGAGCTCTTTAGTAAATGAAATTTTGTATAAGCATTTGGCGAAGGAGCTTAACCGTGCAAGATGTATTCCCGGAAAGCATGATGGTATTGATGGAGTAGAGCAGTTAGACAAGGTTATTGATATTGACCAGTCGCCAATTGGAAGAACTCCGAGATCAAATCCTGCAACATATACAGGGGTGTTTGATCAGATCAGGGATTTATTTGCATCGACAGCTGATGCTAAGGAGCGTGGCTATAGTAAGGGACGTTTCAGTTTTAATGTTAAGGGTGGACGATGTGAGGCCTGCTCTGGTGATGGAATTATTAAGATAGAAATGCATTTTTTACCGGACGTTTATGTGCCTTGTGAAGTCTGCGAGGGTAAGCGTTATAACAGGGAAACTCTTGAGGTTAAATATAAGGGCAGGAATATATATGATGTACTTGATATGACAGTTGAGGAAGCTGTGGGCTTCTTTGAAAATGTTCCGTCTATTAAGAGGAAAATAGAGACATTAAATGATGTCGGACTTTCCTATATTAAGCTTGGACAGCCATCTACAGAGCTGTCAGGCGGTGAGGCCCAGAGAATTAAGCTTGCTACGGAGCTTTCTAAGAGAAGTACTGGAAAGACTATTTACATTTTAGATGAGCCTACTACCGGACTGCATTTTGCCGATGTACACAAGCTCGTGGAAATACTTCATAAGCTTACAGAGGGGGGCAATACAGTGGTTGTGATTGAGCATAATCTGGATGTGATTAAAACTGCAGATTATATTATTGATATTGGGCCGGAAGGCGGAGACAGAGGCGGTACTGTTATTGCAAAGGGTACACCGGAGGAGGTTGCCAGAGTTAAAAAATCTTATACTGGACAGTATGTAAAGAGATACCTATAAAAGCAGACTATGAGGTATCAGCCATTTAGAACGGTTATTTAAAAATTGGTGCAAGGGAGATTAAATATGGTTGATGGGATAATATTCGATATGGATGGCGTTATGGTGGATTCTGAGAGACAGTCAAATGCCGGGTGGAACTGGGCTGCCAGCCAGTTACACGTAGAGATGCCGGAATGGTTGATTGACAGCTTCAAGGGAGCACCGATGGAGCTTTCCAAGAAGTATTTTGATGATTATTACAGGGGCAGGATTGATTATATGGAAGCAAGGCAGCTTCGTACAAAGTATGTACTTGACTTGCGTAAGACTGAGGGTCTTCCGGTAAAACCAGGGCTTATGGAGCTTTTGTGCTTTATTAAGGATAACGGGTTAAAATGTGCTGTTGCAACTTCCACAAGAAAGGAAAGTGCAGAGGCTACGCTTCATAATATTGGTGCATGGGATTATCTTAATGCAGTTGTGTATGGTAATCAGGTGGAGCATGGAAAGCCGGAGCCAGACATTTTTCTAAAGGCAGCAGAGGAGATTGGAGTGGAGCCGGAGAATATTATTGTAATTGAGGACAGTATTAATGGAATTAAAGCCGGATTTGCAGCCGGAATGAGGGTAGTCCATGTTCCAGATACTATAATTATTGGCGATGATATAAGGAAGCTGACTTATAGAATATGTGACAGTCTTTCTGAGGTGATTGATGTGCTTGAAGGGGAAATGTAAAAATATTATTGATACAGTGATTTTCAAAATGTCTGTTTTATTATGTTGTGCAGGACATTCAGTATTCTTATGATTGACTCAGGCAAGGTTTGGAAAGGGTTTGACGTAATAAGAAATGGCTTGCGTAAAATATGTTGTTTATGTATAATTATTGTGCGTATGACTAATATGAACGGATAAAAGTAATATGTTACGCAGGAATATTCAGAAATTGCTGGCAGCTTCAAGGGCTGTTGTGTTATTATCTGGATTTGATTGTTGCAAATGCGACAGATTAGGAGGATAAATTGAGCGAATTAGTTATCGTTCTTGATTTCGGTGGACAGTATAATCAGCTTATTGCAAGACGTGTCAGAGAATGTAACGTGTATGCGGAGGTATTGCCTTATACTACATCACTCGAAGATATCAAGGCTAAGAACCCAAAGGGTATTATTTTCACAGGTGGGCCTAATAGTGTATATGAGGAAACTTCACCTAGTTATGATAAAGAGATATTTGAGATTGGAGTTCCTATTTTGGGAATTTGTTACGGTTCACAGCTTATGGCCCATAAGCTTGGAGGGCGTGTAGCTACTGCACCAGTCAGCGAATATGGCAAGACAGATGTTGAAGTTGACACAAATTCTAAGATTTTCCAGTATGTACATCCAACAACTACAACATGGATGAGCCACACAGATTATATTGCTGAGGCACCAGCTGATTTTAGGGTTACAGGACATACAGGCAACTGCCCTGTAGCAGCTATGGAAAATGCTGAAAAGAAGCTTTATGCGGTGCAGTTTCACCCAGAAGTTATGCATTCAGTTGAAGGGCAGCAGATGTTGAAGAATTTTCTGTTTAATGTATGTGAGTGTTCAGGCGATTGGAAGATGGATTCTTTTGTTGAAAAGACAATTGGGGAAATCAGGGAAAAGGTTGGAGAAGGAAAGGTGTTATGTGCTCTTTCTGGAGGTGTTGATTCATCAGTTGCAGCTGTTATGCTTGCAAAGGCAGTAGGAAAGCAGCTTACATGTGTATTTGTTGACCATGGTCTTCTTCGTAAGAACGAAGGTGATGAGGTAGAGGCAGTGTTTGGCCCGGAAGGCCCATACGATTTGAATTTTATCAGAGTTAACGCTCAGGACCGTTTTTATGAAAAGCTTGCAGGGGTAGAAGAACCGGAAGCTAAGAGAAAAATTATTGGCGAGGAATTTATCCGTGTATTTGAGGAAGAAGCGAAGAAGATAGGTGCTGTTGATTTTCTTGTTCAGGGAACAATTTATCCTGATGTTATTGAGTCAGGTCTTGGCAAATCGGCAACAATCAAGTCTCATCACAATGTAGGAGGTCTTCCTGATTATGTTGATTTCAAGGAAATTGTTGAACCGCTTAGAATGCTCTTTAAGGATGAAGTAAGAAAGGCAGGCAGGGAGCTGGGGATTCCAGAATATCTTGTGAGCCGTCAGCCATTTCCAGGTCCAGGCCTTGGAATACGTATAATTGGTGCAGTTACGCCAGAGAAAGTTAAGATTGTTCAGGATGCAGATTACATTTACAGGGAGGAAATTGCCAAAGCAGGTGTTGACAAGAATCTTGGACAATACTTTGCCGCCCTTACTAATATGCGTTCGGTAGGTGTCATGGGTGATGAAAGAACCTACGACTATGCTGTAGCACTGCGTGCTGTCTGCACAGCCGACTTTATGACAGCCGATTGCGCCCAGATTCCATGGGAAGTTTTAAGCATAGTTGCTAACAGAATTGTAAATGAGGTAAAAGGAGTCAACAGAGTGCTGTATGACTGCACGAGTAAACCACCAGCTACGATTGAGTTTGAATAATGCAAATGAGCCAAGAAATGCCTAATTTACGGCATTTCTTGGCTCTTGTTTTGTCTGGTGACAATAGAATGACAATAATTCTTTGGAATACTTCTTTACGAATTATGTTCGAATTGAATATAAATATATTAGTTATAAAAATTAATCTGTTTGAGATAGGTCTTAATGATAAATGAAAATTCTTTATCTGATTCCGCCTCTTTACTTATTTGTGTATGTAATAATTTTTTGAAGGTTTCATTACTTTCTCTTTTCCATTTATCAATTAATGGTAATAAATTTTCAATTTTTTCTTTTCTGCGTTCTACTAACTCTGGGCGATTTAAATCTAAAATAGCAATAGATAATTCACCTTTTCGTGAACCAGGAGATTGATATATAAATGGTCCCAATGCAATTAATTGTTTATCAGGCTCATCTTCAATCGGGTTTATTAATGGATCAGAAGGGTTATAATAGTCTTTTTTATTGGTACGATTGCAAACTTCACAAGCTAAAGTCAAGTTGTTCCATTCAACATATAAATCGGGTCGAGCATTTTTGTTTTTGGGTAAAATGTGTTCGATATCTCCAAATGCAATATGCTTTAATTTACTCTCACAATAAGCACATTTACTATGAGTTTCTTTTTCTAAAGCTTCTTTTATTTCGGAATTTTGATATCGATATTTTATATGATTTGGAACAGGAGTTTTTTGCTGCAAAGCTGTCACATATTCGGTAGTCCATTGTTGTGCATTATCTTTTAGTATTTGTGGTTTTGTATCTTTTTTTATTTTAATCATTTCTGTCACCTTCGAATAATTGATTAAGTGCCGTAGGAATAACATTATCAAATCCAAGTTTTTCCATCTGTTCACGAAAGGCAGAAAGACTATCCTCAGAAATTCCTTTAGATATTGTTTCTTTAATTAGGAAATCTATTTTGGATGATGCCCATAAAGGGAAGGTACTTGTAATTCCAAGAATTTCTCGTAAAATTTCATTTGAAGAAGCAGCTGTAGTAACATCTTCAAGTAATGTGGATACAACTTTGTTATTCTCGTTATATTTCAAGACATAAATAGCGGAAGATTCTACAGAAGAAATAATAAATGGATTATGCGTAGCAACAATAAATTGTACATTAGGAAAAGCATTTAATAAATTAGGTAATAAAGTTTGCTGAAGCTCAGGGTGTAAATG
>JAUNPT010000143.1 GCA_030536565.1 Eubacteriales bacterium
GGACATAGATTTTGATGATGTGGGATATTGTATTGATGGAGATTATGACTGGCTTCTTGATGCATTTTCTAATGTTATCAGTAATTCAGCTGAACATGCAGATAAGGTTTATATAGGTGTAGAAACAAGCAGGGAAAAATGTGTTATCACTATTAAGGATAACGGCGGAGGCTTTGAAAAGGAAAACATAGATAAAATATTTGACAGGTTTGAGAGTGGTAATGGGGCGAAAACATTTCATATGGGTATTGGATTAAACCTGGCTAAACTGGTAATTGAGGCTCATTATGGAAAAATATCCGCTTATAATGACTATGAAGCTGGAGGAGCTGTGTTTAAAATTGTGCTTCCACAGTATCAGTTAAAAAAAGGAAAAATATAAATATCATATATTTGTAAGGCGGCTGTAAGGTTTGCAGGGTAAAATAATCATATATAATACATGGAGGAGGTAATAAGCATGGAGATTATTATGAAAGTCGAGAATATTTGCAGAACATATCACAGTGGTTCTGTAGAGGTACCAGCATTAAAGCCCTGCACACTGGAATTTGCAAGGGGACAGTTTACCGCAATAATAGGAAAAAGCGGTTCTGGTAAATCAACTCTTCTTCGTATTCTTGGTACATTAGATAAGCCGGATCAGGGAAGCGTAGTAATTGATGAAGTGTTTGACAATAGAAAGCCAGATGAGGCGGAGATTGACATGCTTCTTGAGGAGTTGGAGATTACACACTGCAAGAATAAATACCCGGCACAGATGTCTGGAGGAGAGCAGCAAAGAGCTGCTATTGCAAGAGCGCTAGCTGCCCACCCATCTGTGATTTTGGCAGACGAGCCCACGGGAAATCTTGATGTAGGTAATGCAAGGGCAGGCAGAATGCAGACAGCACTTATTACAATGGCTGAAAATATATTGATGCTTATTCCGGCAGGGCTTTTTGGAGTTGTAACTGCATTTATTGCTGGAAAAAGTATATGCTTATTTATAGAAAAGAAAATGGGGATTATGTTTTATCATGTTGAGCTGTCAGCCGTTATAAAGGGACTTTTGGCTATAGTAATTGCACTTGCTGTCTGGGAGGTGTTGTCAGTTATTATGCTCTGGAAAGAAAAAAGAGCAGATAAGGGCAGAAAAAATGCTTATAAAAAGACTGGAACATATAAAGCACCAAAAAGAAGCATTGCAGGCGGGAATATGGTCTGGCGTCTTCATCTTCGCTTTGTGAAGAAAAGCGGCGCTGGCATGAATCTTGGAATCAGGCTTTTTTATGGAGCAGCGTGTCTTGTTATAGCGGAAAGAATATATTCAGATGCTGCGTCTTGGTGCTGAACGCAGAGTTATTCTAAAAGTATGTATGCTGGAGGCTTTCAGAGAGTCTGCATGGTGCATATTGCTGCTTCCGGCAATGCTTCTTATGCAGTGGGGTATGTATGCTGCATTAATAAGAAAACTGCAGTGATAAGTTTTGGCTTTTGTAACGGATTGATAATTGTAAAGTTTTATGATAGAATAATGTATATAAATAGGCGCAGATGAAGGATTGCTTCAAAAGTGTGCGGCAGGGTGGCTTAAGATAAGAAAGCGGCTTAAAAATAAGTAAATACGGGAGGTTAACTCCTCCTGAAAAGATGGAGGAATTATATAATGGAGCAGTACAAACAGGAATTTATCGATTTTATGGTAGACAGCGAGGTGTTACGTTTTGGTGAATTTACATTAAAGAGCGGCAGAAAGTCCCCTTTCTTTATGAATGCAGGACTTTATGTTACTGGTTCACAGTTGAAAAAGCTTGGTGAATACTATGCAAGGGCAATACATGATAAGTATGGTGATGATTTTGATGTGTTGTTTGGGCCAGCATATAAGGGGATTCCGATAAGTGTTGTGACAGCGATTGCATATAGTGAACTGTATGGAAAAGAGGTTCGTTACTGCTCAGACCGTAAAGAAGAAAAAGATCATGGCGCTGATAAGGGGGGATTCCTTGGAAGTCCTTTAAGAGATGGTGACCGCGTGGTTATGATAGAGGATGTTACAACATCTGGAAAATCTATGGAGGAGACTGTTCCTAAGGTTAGAGGTGCAGCTAATGTTGAAATCGTAGGTCTTATGGTTTCACTTAACCGTATGGAAGTAGGCATGGGAGAAAAAAGTGCTCTTGTTGAGATAAAAGAAAAATATGGCTTTGAAACTAATGCTATTGTTTCCATGGCAGAAGTAGTTGAATATTTATACAATAAGGAATATAATGGTAAAGTTATTATTAATGATGGCATAAAAGCTGCTATTGATGAATATTATGAGCAGTATGGTGCAAAGAATTAATAATCCTGACAATGTTTAATATTGATTTATCTGCATATATGGAGGACTAAGAGTATGGATGAGAAATTATATAAGAAGTTTAAATCAGTAGGAGTTTCAAATCTTGTGTTTGGAATATTAATTATGCTGTTTGGAATTGGTGCGGGCGTTATGGTGATTGTCAATGGAGCAAGGCTTCTTGCACATAAATCAGAAACATTATTTTAATTAAGGAGAACTGCCGGGCTTATATATTAATTACTCAGGGAGAATGCTGGTGTGATTAGATATAGGCCGGGCAGATTTAATATGGGAAAGAAATCATTGCACAAATTTTTAAAGTGGTGTGTTTTTATTATATATATATTAGCTTTGGTGTATTTTATGTTTTTCGCTGAATCTCTCGGCAGGGCGATTTATGTCCGGGAATACAGATACAATCTTTATCCATTTAAAGAGATAATGAGATTCGTAAATAACGAAGATATACTTGGCATGGGAGCTGTGCTTGCCAATGTCCTTGGGAATGTTGTAGCATTTGCTCCATTTGGATTCTGCCTGCCTATGGTTACAGATCATAGAATGAAATTTATCAGAGTCACGATTCTATCGGCAGGTTTAAGCCTGATGATAGAGCTTGTTCAGCTGGTGTCTATGGTTGGAAGCTTTGATGTTGATGATATTATACTCAATACAGCAGGCGGGATTGCAGGATACATTTTGTTCTGTATCTGCAAAGGGATATTACAGTGTATGAAGAAGAATAAAAAGGGTTAAATTATGAAACTGTTTAATAAATATAAGTTTTCGGATAAAAGCCAGACGCTTGGGGGAACAATATCAACTATTATGGGGATTCTTGCACTTGTATGCTTTGGCTATGGGGCGTATCTGTCTTTTAGGACAGATGGAAATGCAGGACTTCAGGTTGGGAGTCTGGCACTGTTAAGTCTTATGCTGGCTGCAATTGGAACACTTATCGGGCTTTTAAGCTTTAAGGAGGATAATAAGTTTTACACGCTGTCAAGAGTTGGCTCGCTGCTTTGCGGGTTGTTGTCAATATTTATGATAGCGGTATTTTTGATGGGAATATGATGGAGGAAAATCCTCTGCACTTATAATGGCAGTTGCATTTTGCTTCGCAGAACAGGGAGGATTGTATGTTTGATGATAATTTAGAAGAACGGTATTGTCTGGCAATGGAACGCATTTGTGAAATTGCAGATGATTCGGGAATCAGTAATGAACAGTTTAATAAATTCTTTTTAGTATCAGCAGCGTTTATAAAAAATATGAACTGGCTGTACGAGAATGTAAAAGCTAAAACAATGGAAGACTGGTCATTTGAAGAACAGCAGGAGCTTAACAGTAAGCTGTATGAGGACGTAGCAGGACAGGCCTATGATACCAGCTTTGCGAACCCGGTATATGCAGTCAGAGAATTGGGAGAGGAATATGGAAGAATCCTTTCCTTTTTATATATGGAAATACGTGGCATGATTGTGTATGCTTATGAGGGAAGGCTTGCAGACATGACAGTGCTGTCAGAGCTTTTTATTGAAATATACTGCATGTTTGATGGAGAGGCATTTCCCTCAGAAAGACAAATCAGAGAAGCGGTTTACTGGTATGTGAGTGATTACAGCGATGACTTTATTGAATACAGGACAAGGCAGCTTTTGGATCCATCCCTTTCTTTTGCTGCAGATATAATAATTAATTCTGATTTGAACGACCTTAGATATCTTTATAAATATGGAGAGTATATTACTGAAAATGAAATAGAGACAGCTAAGTATTTAAATTCCCTGCCTCAGGAGGATATTAATGCGATGGCAAGGACATTTACAGAAGGATACCGCATAGGCTTTGAATTGGGAAACAAGCCATTAAAGAAAAAGAAGACGGTAAATATACGATTCTGCGTGGGCTTTGAAAGGATTGTCAGAGAAGAAATCCGGCAGTTTGCAGAAATGGGGCTTAAGCCTACGATATACAGGGCTGCCGTTAATACTATTAATAAGAGAATGCATTTAAAAATAGGTTATTACTCCACAAGCCCAAACAGACAGATGGATTATGACCATAGATTCGATGCGGCATTATATACGGATTCACAGTTTATAGAAAGAAAGCTTGGAGCACTAAAGCTGGCATATGAAAAGAACAGGGAACTGGCTGCGGTACATGGAGGACCTGCAGTTATGGAGGTTTTCGGTGAAAATCCATTTGAACCGATAGACCATGATGAATGCTGTCATTTTGATGAACGCCAGCAAAAGCTTATAGTTCGTTATAATAGTGACTCGGGAGCTGTTGTAAATAATTATATTAAGGGTGAAGAAAGAAGTTATACAATTATTGCCTACCCAATCCCTGAGATTGGAGATAACTACAGGGAAATATTTTCCGAAATAGTTAAAATTAACACTCTTGATTATGAAAAATACAAGGTGATTCAGCAGAATATTATTGATGTTATGGACAGGGCTGAATATGTGCAGATTAAGGGAGGTAATGGCAATGAGACAGATCTTAAGGTGAGTATTATGCCTGTTAAGGATCCATTAAAGGAAACTGTATTTGAAAACTGTCTTGCAGATGTTAATATTCCTTTAGGTGAGGTGTTTACTTCTCCGGTGCTTAAGGGCACAACAGGAGTACTCCACGTAAGCAGCGTATATCTTAATGATTTGAAGTTTATCAATCTCAAGCTGTATTTTAAAGATGGCTATGTGGTAGATTATTCCTGTGATAATTATTCTGATAAGGATAAGAACAGAGCGTTTTTCAGGGAAAATGTCATGATGAACCATGACAGGCTGCCAATGGGAGAGTTTGCAATTGGAACAAATACTGCTGCCTATGTAATGGCAAATAAATATGATATTGTGTATAAGCTTCCGATTCTAATTGTTGAGAAAATGGGGCCGCATTTTGCAATTGGTGATACCTGCTATTCTCATTGTGAGGACGTAGCAGTATATAATCCTAATG
>JAUNPT010000144.1 GCA_030536565.1 Eubacteriales bacterium
GTTAGACAATGGCTGGAAACGGCAATTGTCAATATAGCCTTCAATATCACTAATAAGCTGTTCAATTCTACTCATAACCTAATCTTCTCCCTTTAATGTACTTATTTCACCTGCTGTATTGTACTTGTCATATACCTTGTCCACAATAAGCTTTGGAACAAATTTACTTATATCACCGCCATACATTGCCATTTCCTTTACAATGCTTGAACTTAAGTAAGCATATTTCAGACTGGTATTTAAGAATATTGTATCAACCTCAGGTGCAGCCACACGATTTGTCTGAGACATCGCCAGCTCATACTCAAAATCTGTAACAGCCCGGAGCCCTCTGATAATTGTCTGAACTTCATGCTTTCTGGCAAAATCAACCAAAAGGCCGCTAAAGCTTAAAATCTCAACATTATCCAAATCGCTTGTAACTTCTTTTAACATATTAACACGTTCATCTACTGAAAACAATGGTGATTTTCCACTGTTATTTAAAACACCTACAATAAGATGGTCAACTAATTTAGAGGATCGTCTAATAATATCCAAATGGCCTAATGTGACAGGATCAAAGCTGCCAGGATAAATTGCTTTTTTCATATGAATCTCCAATTAACTATTTATTTAGCTTTAAAAATATGTGCTTGTTTGTTTTATAATTCTTTACTTTAACAGCTTTAAAGCCGCATTCTTCAATATATGAAAGCTGTTCATCTTTCTTTTCCTCAATAATTATAATTGTATATTCATCAACTAAATCACTGTCCTTAAGTTTAAGAAGAACCTCCTGCTCAAGATCACAGGAATATGGAGCGTCCATATATATTATATCAAAAACTCCTTTACCCTTAAGTTTATTAATTGCTGTCAGGACGTCTAGTTCCATTACAGCTGCCGACTCAGAAAGATGTGTAAAAGCCAGATTATCATTTATGCAGGCACAGGCAGCCTTTGAATGTTCTACAAAAACAGCCTCCCTTGCTCCACGGCTTAATGCTTCAATCCCAATCCCACCGCTGCCGGCATACAAATCAAGGAATCTGCTTCCAGCTATATCGCCCTGCAGCATATTGAACAATGTTTCTTTAATCCTATCAGTTGTAGGTCTTGTATCTAAGCCCTCAACAGTTTTTAATGGAAGGCTTCTTGCCTTACCCGCTATAACTCTCATATAATATTCTCCATTTCTATATTATACATCAAAGAAGTTTTTTAAATCGCCTCTTGCTGTAATTGAAAGCTTGTTAAAAATAACCTTCATATTGGATTTTACTGTACTTTCCGCAATAAACAGTGTATCTGCAATTTCCTTATTTGTAAGGCGCTGTGCAGCCAGTCTTGCAACCTCTGTTTCTCTTTCAGTTAAACCAAAATTAGATAAAAGCCTTCCTGCCTTTTGGATAACCCTCATGCCTCTGCCATATATTTTAGAATATTTACACACTGTTTTTACAAATGCTGAAAATGTTTTGCTCACACTTGCTTCCTTTAGTATTTCCTCAATAAGTTCAAAATTCATCACAAATGGCATATAAAGCTTATCTGGTTCAGAAAGCTGCATGGCTTCAATTATAAACCTTTGTGCTTTTAAACCCTCCCCGACCGCATTATTGGCAATTGCAAGATAAATATAGGTATATATTCTTGGAATAATATATGAATACACCTTGCTCAGCCCAAGAAGCTGCCCGCTTATTCCCAAAAAGTGATGGTAATCGCCTATGAGAATAAGATATTTCCCATAAATAATATTCACATAGCTGAGTGTAATAAAGTTAGAGCTGTCCTCCATAAGCTTCTCATCAGTAAGCCATTCTGGAAGCCTGTCCGTTTCTTCAAGAGCTATGTTAAGCATTGCCATACAGATTTCTGCCATTTGTTTTAACTGATCAGAATAATCTAACTTAGCACTGTATTTATTTAAAAAATTATTAACATACTCCTTATATTCATCGTTACTGCCATGATACAGTGAAATTAATGCAAGCATATAGTTGGCAATAATATAAATACTGCCCTGTTCTCTTGATTCTGCCATATAAGCTGCTTTATGGCACAGAATCTCTGCCCCATCCAGTTCACACCTGTTAAACAGAACCTCTGCACGCATTATTGCTTCGAAGCCTTTTCCATGGCCATTAGTTATCCTGTAATAATCAGGCGCACACTCATCAATATTAACAAGCTCTGTATCCAGTGCCCCCTCTGCTTTGTGATAAAGAGAAAGGTATGATGGGCAGCCAAATGAAAACGGGAAATGTCCTGCTATTATGTCAACCGGAAGCTTTGTAATATCAGAAACCTTAGAAAGGCTTTTATTCATTTTACCAAAATCATTAAAATCTGCAAAACATGATACATACTGAACTTCGGCAAGATATTTGGATTTATCCTTTGCTGAAAGCTGTTTATCTGCAAGTATATTTTCTTTTAAATCACAAAGAATATTCTTCATCATGATTTTTTCATTATATAAAAACATGGCAAAACATATGATTATAGGCATATCATAATGTCCGCTTTTTTCAACGTCCCAATAATGGTTTGCAATATTGAAAAACAGATTCTTGTTTTCTTTAATTATGTAACGGTACAGATTCTTTAGCTTTGGGGTAATCTGGTAAATACAATCATATCTGTCAGCTGCAATATACAGCTTTATTCCATAAAAGAACTTTTTTCTGCTTATATATGTATCTGCGGCGGATACATATATTTCTGCTTTTTCCCTGACTGGTCTGTCCTCTAAAAGTTCAGTGACAAAGCCTTTTATTATCGGATTTAGTTTAAAAACTCTTTTAGTACGCTCATAATCGAAAAGTCCTGATTTATTAATAATCTCAATGCATTCATCTGCCGACAGTCCTGTATGCTCCGAACTCTGATATATTGAAAATTCATGAAACACACAGACTGAAAGCAAAAATTTGCGGATATCATCATCAATCTGCATCCATATATTAGTTCCTAAAAAATTATTAAGTCTTACAGGATTATCAAAAGAACTGTTATAGCGATATGCCTGCATTGCAAGCTCTACAATAAATGGCCAGCCCAAACAGTAATTATATATTTCTTGCGCCTGCTTCTCTGAAATCTTCAATTCATTTAACCTGAAGAAATCAATAATATCTTCTGTTTGAAATTTAAAATCTTCTTTTCCAACATAACCAATATTATCTTTTCCAATTAATTGAAGAATTGGTTTATTATGTATTTCCTTAGTAATAAAAATAACCTTTAATACATATTCAGCAGAGCTGTTATACGTTGCAAGCAGAAAATCTAAAATACACTTGTCGGCAATATCCGAAAAATTTTCTATAATCAAAAACACAGGTGAACTTTTTACATTAATACAGCTTACAACTTCGATAAGCCTTGCTACGTCTGAATCTGATTCAGGAAAATCCAGCTCCAAAAATCTGCTTGAATATGCAGGAGCTATCAGTTTAATAGCATTACATAGGTTTTTCCAAAACAATTCCTTTGAACAGTTCCCATCAATCCATAAAACAGAGTGACCGGGATAATTTTTAAAAAAGCTTCGTAAGACAGCAGATTTTCCATAGCCGGATGGAGCACATATAAAACTATAACGATATCGTTCCAGTTGTGATAATTTATCCTTTAAATCTTTTGAAATATAAATTATATTAGAAACCTGTTTTAAATGTGCCATATTCTAGACCCCCTATCTATGAAATACACTTACTTCCAGAGACTGTTATCAGTTTCTATTTTCTTATCTCTAAGCATAAGCTCTTTTACTGCATCGGCTGGCTTCTTATCCTCAAATAAAATAAGATTAACCTGTTCGACAATTGGCATTTCAACATTGTATTTTTTTGCAAGAGCATACGCTGCCTTAGCAGAAAACACGCCTTCAACAACCATTTGGACTTCTTCCATTGCCTGATCTTTTGTATATCCCTGGCCAATCAAAATACCTGCACGTCTGTTTCTGCTGTGCATACTTGCACAGGTAACAATTAAATCACCAATTCCGGAAAGCCCTGTAAATGTCATCTCATCAGCTCCCATTGCCATTCCAAGACGTGCAATTTCTGCAATTCCTCTTGTAATAAGGGCGGCCTTGGTATTATCACCATACCCTAATCCATCAGCCATACCTGCTGCAAGTGCAATAACATTTTTCAATGCACCTCCCACACATATCCCAAGCATATCAGGACTGGTATATACTCTAAACACATCACTCATAAATATATTCTGCAGATACTCAGCGTCAGCTTTTTTATGAGTGCCGATTACACATGTAGTAGGAATCCCGCGTCCAACTTCTTCTGCATGGCTAGGACCGGACAATACTGCAACTACTGCCTGAGGGATTTCATCTTCAACGACCTGGCAAAGTGTCATAAGTGAAGCCTCCTCTATCCCTTTTCCTACATTTACGATATATTGTCCCTCTTTTACATACTTGGAAAAAAGCTTTGCTGTAGATCTTGTATATGGAGATGCAACTGCAAGAACTATGACATCTGCTGATTCTACAGCTGTTTTTGTATCAGCTTCAAACATAACTGTTTCTGGAATATGAACTCCCGGAAGGCATTTCTTATTTTCCCGTTCATTGGAAAGCTGTATAACCTCCTCCTTAAAGACAGACCAGACAGTCACCCTATGTCCATTGTTATTAAGCAGAATAGCAAGTCCTAAGCCCCAGCTTCCTGCGCCCATAATTGTAATATCAGCCATTGCAAGCCTCCTTGTTTTTTTGTCCAATCTTCCGCTCATTTCCATGAATAAGCCGAAGGATATTACCGCGGTGTCTGAAATATGCCAGAGCTGTCATTGCAAAAACAACAGCATAGGCTTCATATAATGCTGTATTCTCTAATGGAAGCCAGCCAAGACTTCCCCAAAGAATAAACTCTATTAAAAATAATCCAATAAATGTAAGAGAGCCGACAGATACATATTTAGTTATTATTGTTACCAAAGAAAATGTAAGAAGACCTAAAACAGTTAAAATCCAGCAGTGCTGTGGAAAAAGGAGCAGTGAAAATACAACTCCTGAAGATGCTGCTATTCCTTTTCCACCCTTAAACTTAAGATAAAATGGAAAATTATGTCCAATAACCACACCAAGACCACTGTAAAGATATATAAGCATCATAGGTATGTCATTTTCATAAAATACCGCATGTAAAATTGCAGCAGACAGCACCACCTTTAATGCATCTATAAAATAAGTTAAGATTCCGTATTTTTTCCCCAGTGTCCGGGATATATTCGTTGTACCTGCATTGCCGCTTCCATACTCTCTTATA
>JAUNPT010000145.1 GCA_030536565.1 Eubacteriales bacterium
CCTTCCACATCACCAATTTTCAAGTTGATTGTAATAATGGCAATCGTCTCACTTGGCGAAATAATCTGGGCAAACTGTGAATTAGTCTCTATCCGCTCAAGTCTTGGTGAAATTTTCACAACATTCTCCCATGGCTCCCTTAACAGATTGACACAAATAGAAAATATTCTCTCCAGAATTGACAGTTCTATCTCAGAAAAATCCCTTTCTTTATCAAGCGATACCCCTACTCCTCCAAGAAGTCTGTCTACAATTGCAAACCCAAGGTTAGATGCCATTTCCATAATTACATTTCCAGAAAGAGGCGACATACCAACCACTCCTAAAAGCACCGGATTTGATAAAGCATTTGAAAATTCCGAATAAATAACAACTTCTGAATTAATAACCTCTACACTGACAGATTTTCTAAGGTAAGCAGGAAGATTTGAGCCTAACAGTCTTCCAAAATGTTCAAATATAATTTCCAGTGTACGCAGATGTTCCTTTGAGAACTTTGCAGGTCTGGCAAAATCGTAATTCTTCACCTGTTTTTCATCATTGTTTTTTATTTCCTCAACATCAAGCTCTCCACTGCTTAACGCTTTCAAGAGGTTATCGATCTCATTTTGCGATAAAACCTCTCCCATATCTTCCTTCACCTCCTCTGTGAATTATCGTATCTTCTATTGTACCACTACACTTACAAGCACTGATTCGATAATATCTGTCTGGAATAAGTCTCTTAAATCATTAAGAAGATTAGTCTCTACGGCTGACTTATTCTGAGTAATTGTACTATATGAGTATTTCAGGCATTCCGTTGTAACCTGATTTACTATAAGCTTCATGCCATTGTTGATAGATGTTTTCTTTGTCTCATAATTCTTAGCTTTTTTATTGATTCCAAGAGTTACTGAAACAATAGCATAGTGTGTCTTTCCAGAATCTGTATATGAAATTGTGATATCTGAACTATCATTGTTAGTTACATCCATGTATTCAATGTCATCAATACTTGTCGCACCGGCTGATTCTTTATCAACTGATATTCCGCCTACATCAAGATCAATAATCTTAGCCACCTTGGTAATCAGCGAATTAGTTTTGTTATTAGTTGAAACCAGTGAAAATGTAAGAATAACCGTAAGCACCAGATTAATTAACACAAGCGCCAGAATTATTACATTCATTGTACTCTTTTTCATGGGTAAATCCTCCAAATTAGCTATTTAATGAATTATATATTTTTATTTCAACTCTTCTGTTCTGAGCTCTTCCGTCAGCAGAGGAGTTTGATGAAATAGGAACTGCTTCTCCCCTTCCGGAAGATGAAATTGTTTTCTCATCAAAGCCTTTTTCCTGTACAAAGTAATCAAACACAGAATATGCTCTGTATAAAGACAGCATCATATTATCCGGATACTGTGATGTACTGATTGGCACATTATCTGTATGCCCTTCTACGGTAATAATATGGTCCTTATATTCATATATGGAATCAGAAACCGCATTAAGGAGTGACAATGCGTCAGATTTTATATCAGCACTTCCAGAATCAAATAAAACTCCACCATTAAGATTTAACATGACGTACTTACTGGTGGCTGTTACTTCCACCATATCGGCTACGTTGGCAGCCTCCAGATGTGCTTCTATTTTCTCAGCCATTTTTTCTGACTGCTCAAGCCCCTCTTTTTCAACTTCTTCTATAGCACTGTTTATTGATTCGTTAAACTCCCCGTCCATATTCAGTCCCATATTATTATAGAAATCGCTTAAGTCATTAAGCTGGCTTGCTCCACTGCTTACAAGAATACCTTCATCTGACAGTGCCGAACCGCCTGATGGCAGGATACTAAAGCTCGATGCAAGTGAGGCAGCCACCTCCTGAAATTTCTGTGCATCTACCGTGGACATTGAAAACAATAATACAAAGAAGCACAACAACAGATTCATTAAATCGCTAAAAGTTGCCATCCATGCCGGCGAACCTGCTGGTGGAATTTCCTCTCTTCTTTTAGCCATCAGGCTTCACCTCCGCCCTCTTCAGCTCCAATTGCCTTTCTCTCACTAGGAGCAAGGAAAGACTTCAGTTTTTCTTCAATTACACGTGGATTCTCTCCAGCCTGAATTGAAAGAAGTCCCTCAATTACAATTTCCTTCATCTGATACTCTTTTGAATTGATGTTTTTCAATTTATTAGCAATTGGCGTACATAACCAGTTTGCAATCAATGAACCATAAAGAGTTGTCAATAATGCTACGGCCATATTAGGTCCGATAGATGAAGCATCATCCAGCTTTTTAAGCATGTTAACAAGACCAACCAGTGTTCCAATCATACCCCATGCAGGACCTAATGTAGCCCATGTATCGAAAAAGCCTGCTCCAGCCTTATGCCTTTCATCCATATTAATCAGTTCTGTCTCCATGATACCTCGCACCAGCTCTGGTTCTGTACCATCTACAATCAGAAGAATACCCTTCTGCATAAAACTGTCTTCTAATGTCTGAGCGACCTCCTCCAGTGCCAGAAGACCTTCTTTACGGGCCACATTTGACAATTCTATAATCTTGGATATAGTTGTTCCATTATCTATTTTAGGATCCTTCATAGCATATGAAAAACCCTTCAAATATGCAATTGATTCCTTCAATGTATATGAGCCAATCAGACCTGACAAAGAACCACCAATTGTAATAATAATTGAAGGCAAATCATAAAAGTTTCCGAGAGCTGCTACTCCGCCACTCGATATAATGCCGAACACAACCATTACAGCACCTAAAATCAAACCTATAAGTGTAGCTATATCCACTGTAAAACACCATCCATTCTATAGAAATTTAATTACTATCCTTGTTAAATACTCCAGTTATAATTTTTTGTTTATATGATATAACCATATCTATCAACTGAGAGCTGCTTTCCTTAACCACCAGCTTACGTCCTGTAGTCAGCGTAATTACCGTATCTGGTGTTTCTTCAATTGTTTCGATAAGCTCTGCATTAACAATAAACTGCTTATTATTCAGCCTTGTTACACTTATCATACCAACCTCCATAATATTCTATAATAAAATGCATATATAATTCAAGCTTATATATCAAATACAATATAATGTATAACAAGCCTGTTAAAAGCAACTATATACATTAAAACACCATTAATCAATTATTGCAAGAAAATATGACATTTTTTTGAATTTTTTACCTAAAAACAAGACGCAAGCTAAAAAACTTGCGCCTGTATTTACTCTTTTAAATTATCGTTTCAGATTAATCAGTTCCTCAAGCATCGAGTCTGACACTGTAATAATTCTTGAATTGGCCTGATAACCACGCTGTGTAGTAATCATGGTTGTAAATTCTGATGAAAGGTCAACATTAGACATTTCCAGTACACCAGATGTAATCTTACCATCTGTTGCAGTAACATCTTCACCAATACCATCAAACTCACCAGAATTCAATGTCGCTGAGTAAAGGTTCTCTCCTACCTTTTCAAGACCCTCTGGATTAGAAAAGCTTGTAACAGCAATCTGTCCTATCGTTTTAGTATCACCATTACTATAACTTGCAACAATACAGCCTGAATTATCAATACCAACAGCTGTCATTTTACCAACTGCCTTACCAGCGCCTTCCATAACGCCTGTCGTAGGATTCTTGATACCATAATCACTTGTTATTGCTGTCTTATCAGCAATCATTGTAAGTCCTGATGCATCAAACCTGAGTGTTGAAGTATCTCCTGCATTAGTACCAATTGATTCAATATTCCATTTTCCGTCATCAGACATATCCTTGATAGATAATGTAAGATTTGAATTATCAGCCAGTGAAGCACCTGTCAATGAATTAAATGAAATTCTCTGTGGGTCATCCATTGAAATCTGAAGATCTGTTGCCTCTCCATTCTTTGAAATAGAATTACCTGCCATTGTATATGTTGTTGTATCTCCCGTTGTACCTTCATATTTAAGAGTTACTGTCGCCTGATAAGAATTACCTAAAGAGTCATAAAAATTCAGGGTTGTTGTAACATCTTCTTTTGAGCTTGCATTAACATTACCTGCTGCAGATACTGCTGTAGTTACCTGTGGCATTGTATATGTAAACTTAGGGCTTTTTACATACAGGTTAGACACTCTGTCCTTTACGATTGCGCCATTTTCATCTACCTGCCAGCCCTGCACATTAGCACCAGCTGAAGTAACCAGCGCACCCGACTCATCGACTTTAAAATTTCCGGCTCTTGTAAAATATGTATTACCTGCACTGTTTACAATAAAAAATGACTTTCCTGAAATCATAACATCCCAAGGATTATCAGTACGCTCTGATGCTCCCTCTGAAGATATCGCAGTAGAAATGCTCCCAACAGATGAACCCAGACCAATCTGCATTGCATTGGTACCACCTTTACCAGATTCCGCATTAGGACCTGAGGCCGTCTGTGTTGTCTGATAAAAAACTTCGCTGAAAGTCATGGATTGTGACTTATAAGCAACTGTGTTAACATTGGCAATATTATTACCAATAACGTCCATTCTTGTCTGATGTGCCTTTAAACCTGACACAGCAGAGTACAATGATCTCATCATAATGAAATTACCTCCAAAATTCAAAAAGAAAATATTCATTATTAATGAATTGTCATCATCCCATCAGTCATTCAGGGATGTAAGCTTCCTTTCGGTCCGGCTAAATAATGACTGCTCCATCAATATTAGTAAAAATGTTTTCTTCATTCATATTCTGATCCATAGCTGTTATGACTGTTTTATTCTGTGTATTTATTATAAACGCCATATTATCCAGCAGAACCAGTGATTCTTTTATTCCCTTTGAACCGGCTTTCGCAGTTCCTTCTTCAAGCCTGCTCATCTGTTCATCCGTCAGTTGAATATCCCTTTCTTCCAGCCTTGCAGACGCATGCTTTGAAAACTTAATTGGTATCAGGCTGCCCGTTTCGCCAATGACCTGTTCAATAGAACATTTCTGGCTCAGTACTTCTGCAAAAGAAACACCATTATAACCCTCAGCAGATACTTTATTACTTTTGTTCCTGCCAGCTGCATCAGCCATCTGTTCAATAGAAGCATACCCAACATTAGAAATCTGGCTCATATCGCTCAACTCCTTTTTCGCTTCATTTCAACCTGTATTACTCTGTTTTATCTGTAGTATCTTCTGTACCAGAAGAATCTTCCTTATCTGTTGTATTATCAGTGTCAGCAGATTCATTTTTATCAGTTGTATCTCCAATTCCTGACAACTGTTTATAA
>JAUNPT010000146.1 GCA_030536565.1 Eubacteriales bacterium
ACCTGCACCCATAGGAATAAATATGTACCATGGAAGCGGTGTAACAACTCCCAATAAAGCCAGAGCTGCACCTACAAGCAGTAAAACCTTGTCAATTGACAGCAGCTGTCCGACCATCTCATCACCTAATTCGCCCTCACTTGACGCCTTGGTAACAAGAATACCTGTAGCAAGTGAAATAAGCAGTGAAGGAATCTGTGAACAAAGTCCGTCACCGATAGTCAATATCGTATACTTTGTAAGTGCCTCATTAATTGAGAGATCTCCATAGATCATACCCATAACAATACCACCGACAATATTGATACCAGTAATAATAAGACCTGCTGTTGCATCACCTTTTACATACTTGGTAGCACCATCCATAGAACCAAAGAAGCTGTTCTCCCGCTGAAGCTTCTTTCTTCTCTCTGCGGCTTCCTTATCCGTAATAGCCCCTGTATTCAAATCAGAATCAATAGCCATCTGCTTACCTGCCATGGCATCCAGCGTGAATCTGGCAGTAACCTCTGCCACTCGCTCAGAACCTTTATTGATGACAACAAACTGGATAATTATAAGAACTATAAATATTATAATACCAATAACCAGATTACCGCCGCCAACAAATTCTCCGAATACATTGACAACATGACCTGCATCACCATCTTTAAGAATCAGTTTAGTTGACGACACATTAAGCGATATCCTAAAAATTGTTGTAAACAAAAGTATTGTCGGAAAAGAAGCCATATCCAGTACTTCCTTCGCATACAATGCATTAAACAAAATAACTAAAGCAACTCCAATATTAAAAGCAAGTAGAAAATCCAGCAGCCATGATGGAATTGAAATGATGAAGAATAAAACAGCTGAAAGTATATATATGCCCATAAACAAGTCATTCTTCTTTATATTCATCTCTTTCTCCTTCCCAATTTATTGCCGGATTATCTTATTTAATCCCTATTATAAATAATGATTAATTATTATACTACATTTTTCGACTATAATCTATTATTTGTCTGTAATACTACAGCAAGAATTTCTGCAACTGCCTGATACAGCTCAGGAGGTATTTCCATTCCAACCTCTACATTATGATATAGTATTCGTGCCAAAGGCTTATTTTCCACTATTTCAATCTTATATTCTTTTGCCTTATCTTTAATCTGGAAAGCAAGATAATCTGCTCCCTTCGCAATTACAACAGGAGCTTTCCCAAGATTAGGCTCATATTTTAAAGCAACAGCAAAATGTGTAGGATTCGTAATTACAACGTCTGCCTCAGGCAGCTGCTGCATCATTCTGCGCCTTGAAACCTCCTGCATTCGTCTTCTAATCTGTCCTTTAACCTGAGGGTCTCCCTCTGCATTCTTAAATTCGTCCTTAATCTCTTGTTTTGTCATCATATTATCTGTCTTAAACTTATGACGCTGATAAAAAAGATCAACAAAGCCAATTACAAGAAACACTGCGCTGATTTGTATTCCCAAAGTTATAATCACATCGCCTATTGCCGCCAGTGCCTTGTAGAGCGGCACATCATAAAATGTAAGAATAATCCCCATTTTTTTCTTTACGGTAGTATATACGACTATGCCAATCACAAACAGCATGGCAATAGATTTTAACAGCTCTACAACCTGTTTCATGGAAAACATTCTCTTAAATCCGTTAAGCGGACTGAGCTTGGAAAACTTAGGTGTCAATGGTTTAGCTGTCACCATCCATTTTTGCTGAAGGACATTTCCAAGCAGGGATATAACGACTGCAACAAGCAGTATAGGTACTGTTATGTTAAGGATATGTATAAAGGTTTCATATATTGTTCCAGCCGCAAGATTCATTGGCAACCCGCTGCTGCTGCTTTCAATTATCCTGTCAAATGTTGAATAAATCTCAGAAAATGCTTTTATAAAAGATTTCCCCATCGTTTTGACATATACCTTTATAATAATAAACAGAGACATTAAAGTGACCGCAGTAATAATCTCCTTACTTTTTGCCACCTGTCCTTCTTTTCTTACATCATCTAACTTCTTGCTTGTTGCAGGCTCTGTTTTCTCACCACCTGGTCCGTCTTTAGCAAAAAACTGCAGGTTTAAACGAAGTAATTCTATTTCTTTCACTCAACTCATTCCTCTCACAAGTGCTGACATTACAGTTTTAATTTCTTCAAAAATAAATGTTGATACTGCCGGCATCATGCTTATCGTAAAAAATATTATAAGGATACCAACTATCAGCTTCAGCTGCATACCAACAACAAACATATTCATCTGCGGAGCAATCTTTGCAAGAATAGCCAGAATACAGTTAAGCATTAATGTCGCTGAAAAAACTGGCAGTGCAATTCTAAAGCCTATAACAAAATAGTCTGTCATAAATCTGACAACTGTCGTCAAAATTGTGCCGCCAAACTTAACGCCGCCTATAGGAATAACATTAAATGTTTCCACAATGGCAGCAACAAGATATCTATGCATTCCAGATAATATAAGCAGCAGCATCAATATATAATAATAGAAATTACCCATAATACCGACCTGCATTCTTGTTGTAGGATCATATATCTGAGCCATGGAAATTCCAATATCCATATCTATAATCTTACCGGAAAACATTATAATCTGAACGCAGAACGATGTAATCATTCCAAGTATAAGCCCAACAATGACTTCCTTTATGGCAACTGCCGCAAATCCAATAACACCTGTATATTCCACATTCATATCCGTGTGCATTGAATACACAAGCATTGTTAATGCAAAGGAAAAACCCACCTTAACCTTGATGGGCGTACCAGTTGTATTAAAAAAAGGCGCCACGGACACAAACGAAGCCAGGCGCATAAGTATTAGAACAAATAATTCAAATTGAGTTAATGCCACTTCATAATTAAGCATAGTTAAATTCCTCTACTATAAGTTAATAGATTTTGTCATATATCAGCCTATGTATTGGGCGAAACTGCCCCACAGCGTATTCATAAATGAAACAATCTCGTTAAGAATCCATGTTCCCATAACCATTAATGCCAATAAAATTGCAATAAGCTTTGGCACAAATGTCAGTGTCTGTTCCTGAATAGATGTCAACGTCTGAAACAGGCTTATAATTAAACCTACAACCATAGAAACAAGCAGAATCGGTATAGCAGTCTTTGTTATAATCCATATAGTCTGTCTTGCTACTGATATTACATCTCCTGTTGTCATTGCATGCTCCTTTTTCACTTAAATGTTGTCATCAAATTTCCAATTATAAGATTCCAGCCATCTGCCATGACAAAAAGCAGAATCTTAAAAGGTGCCGAAATTGTAGTTGGCGGCAACATCATCATACCCATAGACATAAGAGTTGACGAAACAACCATATCAATAATAATAAAAGGGAGATAGATTAAGAAACCGATAATAAATGCAATCCTTAATTCACTGATAATAAACGAAGGAACTAGTACCTGCATTGTAATATCGTCCTCTGATGTTACAGATGCCTCCTCATATCCTGCAATTGCAAGAAACGTATCCAAATCTTTTGTAGAGGTCTGTTTAAGCATAAAAGTCCTTAAAGGCTTTACACCCGTATTGTATGCTTCTTCTGCTGAAATCTCATTATTCGACAGTGGAACAATAGCATTCTTATAGATTTCACCAAAAGTAGGTGACATAACAAATATAGTCAAAAACAAAGACAAGCCCACAATGACTTGATTAGGAGGTACTGTCTGTGTACCAATAGCAGCTCTCGTAAAATGCATTACGATTACTATCCTTGTGAATGATGTAAGCATAATAAGTATTGATGGTGCTAATGCAATCACCGTCAACACTAAAAGCATCTGAAGCACACTGGCCATATCAGTACCATTACCAGCAGAAATACCTATGCTTATGAGGTTTCTGTCATCACCATCTGCTGCACTGACAGAACCTGTCATATTCATACTTATTCCAGCCACTGCAGCCAGTAATAGTGCTGCTTTTGCCAACGTCTTCTTATGCTTCCTAAACCATTGCATCATTCTTAATCCCGCCTAATCTCTTGGCTTGTCCTTTTTAAACTTATCTAATATTAACTTGAAGCTTTCGGTATTACTATATGCAGACGTTTCCTGATATACTAATTCATCTTCTTCCAATTCACATAAATATGTAATATTATCCTTACACACAGCAATTGCAAAACATTTGCTTCCTATCTTAACAATCTGAATGTACTTGGTATTGGATATTCTCATAGTTTCCAGAATCTTAATATTACTTCCTGAAAGCTTATTTTTCTGATAATTTCCGGCCCATCGCGTTGCGAAGTATGTAAGGGCCAGTACAAATATAAAAATAACCAGCAGTGTAAGCAGCTGTGCAAATGCTTCCCACCTGCTGCTTAAAATTGCAAGATACATTATCCTACTACTTTCTGTACCGCTTCAATAACTCTGTCTGCCTGAAATGGTTTTACAATAAAGTCCTTTGCACCCGACTGAATTGATTCAATAACCATAGCCTGCTGGCCCATTGCTGAACACATAATTACTGATGCATTAGGATCTGATGCTTTGATTTTCTTTAAAGCTTCAATTCCGTCCATCTCTGGCATTGTAATATCCATCAACACTAAATCAGGATTCAGCTCAGCATATTTTTCAACAGCCTTTAAGCCATTCTCTGCCTCACCTGCAATATTATATCCATTCTTAGTAAGAATATCTTTGATCATCATCCTCATAAATGCTGCGTCATCACAAATTAAAATATTCTTTGCCATATACTTTCTCCTATCTAATTATAAAGTTTTTCACTTATATCTTCACGGTTATTATACAACAAACCGCAAAAATTTCATACTACTTTTTTGTTTTTTCATGTTCAAATTACTATTTTATTATCTCTGTAATCCTTACACCAAAGCTTTCTTCAATTACAACGACCTCTCCCTTAGCAACATACTTTCCGTTGACTAAGACATCAACTGCCTCACCGGCAATTTTATTTAATTCAACTATAGTTCCTGGTGCAAATTCAAGGATATCCTTGATTGACTTTGTCGTTCTTCCCAGTTCTACAGTTACCTCAAGAGGCACATCCATAATTAAATCAATATTTTCTTTCTGGCTTAAAGCTCCCAAATCTCCAGCAAATGGCTGAAAAGCTGCCGACTGAACGTTGACATTGTTCTGAACAGGCTGTCCGTATCCCTGCATGTTCGGCATCATCTGCATTCCCGCGTTAGGCATACCCTGCATTGGCATTGCCATGT
>JAUNPT010000147.1 GCA_030536565.1 Eubacteriales bacterium
CCTGCAGTTTCTGTATTTTGCCCGGCAGCTTCTGTCTTTTTAACGGTTTCTTCACTCTTTTCCTTTGAATATGGCGGAAATTCAACCTTTTCAAGCTTCTCATGAACCGAACTCATAAAATCACTCCATATTGCTGCAGTATATTTCCCTCCTGCAGCAATTGTCCTTGGCATATCATATCCAACCCACACCGCTGTCGTATAATACTTGCTGTAACCACAAAACCATGCATCTTTATCATCATTAGTTGTTCCTGTCTTTCCGGCAACTATTGCATTCTCCACCTGGGCATTAGTTCCTGTTCCGCTCTCTATAACTGTTTTTAACATATCCGTCATCATTCTGCAGGAATTAATATCAAAAATACGCACACTGCTTCTGTTATCTTCATCTACGACTGTTTTTCCAGACGAATTAATAATTTTACGAATACAGGTAGTCCTTTTATATACCCCATCATTTGCCAGTACAGCATACGCTCCAGCCATTTCCTCTGTTGAAACGCCATATGTAAATCCACCAAGGGCAACCGCATTATATTCCTTATCCATCCATACCTTATGAAATCCCATATTTAATAAAAATGTAGCACCCGCCCGCGGCGTGATTTCCTGATAAATATTCCATGCCACAGTATTTTTCGACCACTTTACTGCCTCTCTTAAGGTTATGGTTCCCGCATATGTTCCATCTGCATTTTTGGGCCCATTTTCAATCGGAAAATCCTCCACAACAGAGTCCGGTGTCTTTTCCTTCTGAAGATACGGGGTATATACTATTAAGGGTTTAATAGAGCTCCCCGGCTGTCTGTAGCTCTGATAGGCCCTGTTCAATGTATATCCTTTCAAATCCTGACTCCTTGAGCCAACAATTGCAGCCACATTTCCTGAAGAATTATCAACACAGACTGCCGCCGACTGAAATTCATATACACCTTCCTTTGACATAGATGTATTCCCACTCAGATTATTGTCAATAGCTGCCTGAAGCTTCTCCTGAAGTTCCATATCAATAGATGTATATATAGTATACCCTCCCGAAAAAAGCCTGTTCTGGATTTTTGTATACTATTTTTAATATCTTTATATATACGCTTCAAACTCCTCTTTTGAATAAAAATTATATAAAAAGGAGAAACCCGATGCCTGCATAAGCGACTCCGTAGCACAATGCCTTGCATAGGTCTCCACCGAATTATTTTTCACAGTCATTAGCTGTTCAAGAACAATCTCGTCGCTTAGTGCTGTATAATAATTCATTGAATTAATATAATCATTCTCATATAACTGCTCTAATATAAGATTCCTTCTGGCTATGGCATTATCCAGCTTTGTAAATGGGTCATTTCCAGTTGGATTATTAGGAATTGCAGCAATAAACGCCTGCTGTGATATTGTCAGTGCTTCCACACTCTTGTTAAAATATCCCTTAGCAGCCGCTTCAACTCCATAGTATCCATTTCCAAAATAAATGTTATTAAGATAAAATTCAAGAATCTGTTCCTTGGAATACTTTTTTTCCAGCTCACAGGCCAGAAACATCTCCTTAATTTTACGCTCCCACGTAACATCCTGCGTTAAAAAAATATTACGTGCAAGCTGCTGTGTTATAGTTGACGCTCCCTGCTCAATTTCATTGCTCTGCTGATTAACAATGACAGCACGTACTATTGCCTTATAATCAATTCCTCCATGATTATAAAAATCACCATCTTCCATTACAATAAATGCGCTCTGAAGCGTCCCGGGAATCTGTTCAAATGGAACATAATATAAATCCTTTTCATTCTTCATTGTACAAAGCTGGTTTCCATAAGCGTCATAAATAATAGTAGTTTTAGAATCCTTAAATGTACTTACTGTGCTTTCCTTAGCCAGCTCCACAGCCTCTCTGTAAAAGCTTATAACCTTAATAACCTTGGGGCTTAAAAAAATTATCACCCCAAGAATTATCAGTGTTACTACTAAAATGACAGTCCTTTTTATTCTTTTCTTTTTCATATACATTACCTGTAATAACTAATAAATACATTTCCAAGCATGGCAAAAGCCTTAGACGCATCCGTAAGCTTCTGTACAGTAACCTGCCCTGTTACAGCATCAGCATAAGTTATATTAGTAGAATCATAGCCTGTTATAACAACATATTCCCCCGTATCCTTTTGGGCAATAACCGGCTGTCCTGCACTTATGAAATACAGCATCTTTTCTAACGATACGCCCTTAACCACAACTGCTTTACCATTCACCGCACTATTCAGAGCACTATGTGCACTTTCTCCAGCATTCATTAAAGAAACCACATCTGCATGACTGCCGGCATAAGCGGCGGCCGATGAAACTGCAGCTACAAGGCTTCCTTCTCCACTGCCCCAGGATAGTCCATTAATTCCTGCCTCTGCCCGTTTATATCTGTTCCATATAAGACGTCCTTTATAGTCATAAACTGTACCAAAGCTGTCATATGCCTTGTTAACAGCAGCAGACAGGCTTATATAGCTGCCGCGAAAACGCCCATATCCATAAACATAATAACGGTACTGTCCTGTAAAATCATAGTCAATATCAGGTGTTGCCTCGTTATAGAATACAACCTCTTTAGATTCCCTAAGCGTCACATTATCAATTCCGTCAATAGCTTTCATTAAAACAATATATAACTCCTGCTGTCTTGCTGACGTTGTTCCAATCTCTGACAACAGCCCTTCATCGGCATTATTCTCATCTCTGTTAATAAGCTGGTCGATACTTGTACTCTTATATGTTCCATCTTCATTCTTAACAATACGTGAAAGCGTAATTCTCATATTTTCCACAATGGCGTCACTTACATAAGCTCCTTGCGGTGAATATTCCTTAATGACATTATAATCCGAATCCATTATGTTAACCTGATACATAGCAAATGTTGTGATTCCGCTGGTTTCCTTCAAAATATCCGTCTCATTTGCAAGCCCGTAAATAAAGTCTGATTCAATAAAACCTAAAGCCCGTATCTTTTCACCTTTTTTTGCTTTAATATAATGGTCTGTATTATTTTCAATATTTAACACCCTGATTTCATCTGTATCATCAAGCTTTCCATTAATACTGTAGGCAATAGCACTTCCCTTTTCTGAGGCTGCATAAGTTCCATCAACAAGACCGTCAACCTCTACCATAACCTCCTTGCTGATAAGATCAATTGAATACAGCGTATTATCCATTAAAATATAGAAATTATTATTTTCACCAAGATATGCAACATCGCCTACATTATTCTCCAAAATCTCATAAGGAACTGCAACTGGAAGAAACAGCTTTTCAACCACCTCATTATCCCTGCTTGAATAATAGCAGAGCGAAACTCCAACCTGCCCCTCATGCTCACCGCGATTCATATAACCATATACCAGAAAGCTGCAGTCGCCGCTGTCTGTTACATTCATAATTTTAAAATTATGTCTGTTATATTTTTCTCTCACATTATCAGATTCATCTGTTGCAAATGTAAATATATTTGTAAATGTCCTTGTATCTGAATTAAATTCCCACAACGAACCCTCATTAACAAAAACCGTATTAACTCCAGATTTATCCGCCATCATATTAACTTCAGCTGATGAATGAATGCCCAGATTAATCTTTGAACTGGCTGTCAGGTCATTTTTCCCATCAAATACCTGTTCTGCCTCTCTTTCAAAGTTTAAAAGATACATATCCGTTGAAGTCTGGCGCAGCCTGTAATACTCCCCAACTCTATATGTATCATAAGAATCATATGCATTCTCTGCGCCCATGGAATATTCCAGATAGAGAATCACCACATCATTGCTGATATCCTTAACTGTAGTTACAATGCTGCTTTCAACCATAGGTTTTAAATCACCCCAGCCAATCTGTGCCTGCGTACAGTTGATATTGACCTTCCCATAATTGGTGTTATCACCCGCAGGACTTGTTTCAATATACTTTAAAACATTTTTTAAATTTGCAGCATCAAATGTATAACTGTTAAACTCACAGGCAAACTTAATCTTGTCATCAAGATTAATATCTGTCCCGCCTATAATTCTGGTGTAATAGCTTATATCCGACGTATTATCCGTAGAAACATTTATTTCCAGCAGATACAAAACATTATCATCAATAAGGTTTTTAATATTCAGCTGTGCCTCCACTGTACTTCCTGACTGTGAAAAATCCTTAACCTCAGTATTTTCAATCAGGGAACTGTCCTCTATATTCCTTACTTTGTAAGAAATCCTGCTAATATGGCTTCCATAAGTATTAATTGCAATTGAAAGCTTCTTATCTGATGGCAGCGGTGTAATTGATTCATTCAGCATAGCTCCGTCTATTGGTGCTGTATATCCATGAAGCTGATTGTAATGTGTTCCACTGGCAGTTACCATATCAACTACAGGCAGCGTTGCCGCTTTCATTGTAGTCGTGTACAGCTGTGCTGCCTCAAAATTCATTGAAATAAAGGTTACAACCGCCGTAACCATAAAAATAACTGCAAGAATTACATACTTGGAATCCTTTGCTGCTTTATTATTCTTCATACTAAATCCTCATTTCTCATCGATATGCTGCAAATAACAGCCCTGCGCTATCCTCCTCATTTCAGCAGCGAATTCAGGGTCAGGTCAACACCCAGCCCCTTTTGCATGTTAACTGCCCTCTCAAGCGGCTCCTTTTTCTTCTTTCCGTCCCACACCGCACGAATCAAAAGATTCTTTGGTGTGTGCTCCATGTCAATAAACTCTAATATCTGCGTCCGGTACCCATTGGCCTCCAAAAGCTCTGCTCTTGCCGCATCTGTTATAATTGCAGCCATTCTTTCTTTTAAAATTCCATACTTCATAACAGGTGCCATTAAATCACTTTCTATAGTCCTATTAGCTTCATGCTGACAGCATGGAACTGAAAGAATAACCTTAGCTTTCCATTCAACAGCCTTGCCCAATGCATAGTCTGTTGCTGTATCGCAGGCATGAAGCGTAACCACCATATCCACATGCGTTACATCTTTATATGAAGCAATATCGCCAACATAAAAATCCAGCTTATCATATCCATAACTTACCTTAAGCTCATTACACCTGTTAATCACATCAGCCTTCAAGTCAAGGCCGATTATTCTTATATCATATCCCTTTAACACCTTAAGATAATAATACATTGCAAATGTAAGATAAGATTTTCCACAGCCGAAATC
>JAUNPT010000011.1 GCA_030536565.1 Eubacteriales bacterium
GTTTCATGGTTGTCAGTATTGTCTGTAACCATCTGTGGAAACATAAGCTTTCTGCACAATGCCTCACCCATAGGCATACATATAAGTCCTTTTCCATGAGTTGCCATAAAATTAATATTGGCAGTTGTCGCAAACTGTGCTGCACATATAAAGTCGCCTTCATTTTCTCTGTCCTCATCATCTGTCACAAGAACAAGCTTTCCATGTCTTAAGTCCTCTAGGGCTTCTTCAACTGTGTTAAATTTAAATTCACTCATTTTAATCCTCACTTTCTAAAATCCATATTTCGCCAAAAACTCCCTGCTTATTCCATTTTCTTTTTTCCCCTGACTTTCCTGTACTTCATTAGCAGAAGCTTCGCCACTGTCAGCTCTGCCTCCAGAAATATCCGAAAAACTCAATAATCTCTCAACATACTTTCCGATGCAGTCATTTTCAAGATTAACTATATCGCCAGCCTTTCTCTGACTAAGGGCTGTAACCTGTCTTGTATGTGGAATTACCGAAACCGAAAAGCTGTCATGTCCAACCGCTGCAACCGTAAGGCTGATTCCATCAATTGTTATGGAGCCCTTCTCGATTACATATTTTAAAATGCTGCTTCCAGCCTCAATTGTATACCATACTGCATTGCCATCAGCTTTAAGCTCACTTATTTTCCCGGTTCCATCTATGTGTCCCGACACAATATGCCCTCCAAATCTGCCACCAAGCTCCATGGCTCTCTCAAGGTTGACCACACTGATGCCAGCTTTAAGGGTTCCAAGCGATGAACGATTTAAGGTTTCTGGCATAACATCTGCAGTAAATGTTCCGTTTCCAAGACTTGTCACTGTAAGGCACACCCCATTGACTGCTATGCTGTCTCCTACTCTTGTTCCACGAAGTACATTTTCAGCTTTAATCGTAAGAGTGCCGCCGCCCCGATTTACACTTAGAACCTTTCCTGTTTCCTCAACTATTCCTGTGAACATGACTAACCCCCTTTCCCTCAATCATATAGTCATTTCCAAGCTTAACTATATTAGTTTCCTTTATTGTAAATGCTTCATCTGGCTCATCAACTCCAACTCCCCCAACAGATGTGAAGCTATTACTCCCGCCAAATATTTTAGGGGCTATGTATACATTTACATTATCAACAATTCCTGCCTCTAACGCAGACCAGTTAAGGGTCTGACCGCCCTCCAGATATACGCTGTCAATTCCCTGGCTTCCAAGTTCATTAATAAGGCTTTTCAAATCTACTTTTTCTTTATGTGACTTATTTTCTATTATTCTGCAGCCTGCCTCCTTAAGTGCCGCCTGCTTCTTAGCGTTATCACTTACAGTTGCAATGATTGTCGGTACGTCCTTTGCCGTCTTTACAATATTACAGTCCAGCGGTATCCTAAGGCTGCTGTCACATATTACCCTTACCGGATTATTTCCACCCTGAACCCTGCAGGTAAGCATAGGATTATCTGCAAGAACCGTACCAATTCCTGTCATAATTGCAGCATACCTGTTTCTTTGTCTATGTACATGCTCTCTTGCCTTCTCACCTGTTATCCACTGAGACTTACCCTTATAGGTTGCGATTTTACCATCCAGTGTCTGAGCGTATTTCATAACTACAAGAGGCTTTTTAGTGGAAATATAATGAAAAAAAACTTCATTTATCGCATCACACTGAGCTTTCATAAATCCTGTAATAACTTCTATTCCCCTGCTTTTTAGAATTTCAATGCCCCTGCCGGACACCTTCGGGTTAGGGTCATTTGAGCCTATTACAACTCTCTTTATCCCACTTTCAATTATTGCCTCTGTGCATGGTGGCTGCTTGCCATAATGACAGCAGGGCTCCAAAGTCACATACATGGTTGCATCACGTAATACATAAGCATCGCTTACCCCGCTTCCTTCTCTTTCCAGACGCTTTCTGAAATTTTTTAAAGCATTCCTCTCTGCATGAAGCCCACCATATTTTTCATGATATCCCTCTCCAATAATACAGCCATCTTTTTCAATAACTGCTCCAACCAACGGATTGGGATTAGTCCAGCCTTCACCTTTTTTTGCAAGCTCTATCGCACGTCTCATATACTTTTCTTCTATAATTCCCATACGTCCCTCCCTTTGTAAGAAACCCTGCCATTACCAGTCTTTATAATTTAAAAGACCCTGATTAGCCGGGAAAAATCCCAGTAAATCAGAGCCTTTATATAATGCAGTCCTGGTATTACAGATATCCTTGTGCTGTTTTTCATTAATGATTCATAAAAAAGCTCTGAAATGACTAATCATTCCAGAGCTTAATCCACAAATAATACAAACCATACAATAACTTCTGTATATACCGTCTTCTTTCATCCAGACTATACTGTCGGCCCCGGAATTACACCGAGTCATGCCTTGCGGCTCGTGGGCTTTACCACCGGTGGAGAATTTCACTCCGCCCTGAAGAATATATTAAATTTATGGTGTTACTATACACCTATATTTTAAATTTGTCCAGTACATTTTACTATTCTTACTTCAGCTTTTCCAGCTTCTGTGCAATGTTTTCCAATGATTTTGTAAAATCATCGACCAGCTTTGCATTAGTTTCACTTACTGCAGTTGCTTCCTCTGTACTTGCAGTTATTTCTTCGCTGCTTGCTGACAACGTGCTCACACTGTCAACGATTCCATTATTTGCCGCAATAAGCTGCTGCATCATTGTACTTACCTCAGTTACATCATCATTTAATGTGACAACGATATCCTTTATTCCCGCAAAGCGCTCATTAGTATCCTTAACATATACTACTTCTTCCTTTGATAAAGTTACATTTTCGTCAACTCTGCTTACAACTTCTCCCGCATCCTCAGTAAGAGCATCCAATATACTGGATATATTTTCAGTTGCCTGCTTTGTCTGGTCTGCTAATACCCTTATCTGGTCTGCGACTACCGCAAACCCTCTGCCTGCCTCTCCTGCTCTTGCGGCTTCAATAGAAGCATTAAGTGCCAAAAGGTTAGTCTGGCTTGAGATTCCAAGAATCATGTCCGTAATGTTTCTAACCTCTGCCGATTTCTGCTGAAGCTGCTCTGCTGACTGTTTCATAATCCCACCAGCTTCAATTGCCTTATCTACGTGCTGTGAAAGGCTGTCCATTGACTGTGCACCTTCCTCAACAAGCTTTTTTGTATCATTACTGAGTTCAAGAATCTGCTCTGTCCTCTGGCTTGTATTATCAATAATACTCTGTATCTCTTTTGTCTGGTCAATCTGATGGGCAATTGCCTCTGTATTTGCCACAACACCAGCAGAAATGTCCTGCATCGAACGGCTAAGTCCATTAGATGCTGCTTCTATCTGTTTCATAGAATCTTCCATGCTAACCATTTCATCAGTAACACCAGCAGCAACACTTACCATTCTGTCAGCTGCTTCCATATTTTTATCCATCGCTGCCTTAATCTCTGCAGTAGAATCTGAAACATAGGCATTAATTATTCTGACACTGAAACCAGCAGCTAAAAATACCAATATGCCAATTGCCGTCTCTACTACTGATACTTCAAGAACACCCTGGACATCAACTGCTCCTGAAACAATCATTATAACCTTTGCAATATTAACTGCTAAAAATAATAATGCAGTTGACAAAACGAGCTTAATATTTAATGTCATTATCAGACCAATAATCATTGGAATCATATAAGGGTATGCTACATTCCCCGGAGCTGCAAGCAGCATGGCTGCATATGAAAATGAAAAAGATACTGCAATAAATAATGCATACACATTACTGCTTTTAAGTTTTATATATAAAATCACTGCAAGCAGTATAGAAACCACTGCTGAAGCCATCGGAACTGCAATGACCAGCCTATTTGCATCTGTAGCCAGCATACGGGCCATCATTCCCATAAACATTAAAGATAATGTCGCTACCTGACCTATACACAACAGTTTGCTTGTTTTTACCAAATGTTTCCTATGAATATTTTCTTCCATAATTTTCCTCATTTCCACTTTTGTCTGATAAAGTATATTATTTTTTCAGCATAATCTGTATGCCTACACAGTTATGCTATGCCTATGCCAGCCATTTGTCAACAATTTATAATTATTTTTCAGAAAAAATCAATTTAATACTTGTTCCTTTATTAAGTTCACTTTCAAGCTCAAGTCTTGCATTGGCATGCTGTGAAACAATGTGTTTTACGATTGCAAGTCCAAGTCCTGTTCCACCTGTCTGCTTAGAACGGCTCTTATCAACACGGTAAAAGCGTTCAAAAATACGCTCCTGGTTTTCTTTGGAAATTCCAATACCAGTGTCAACCACCTCAACAAAGATTTCTTTATTGCTGCTCTGCGAAACTGTTATATCTACCCTTCCCTGCGGCTTATTATAACGGATTGCATTATCGCACAGATTATAGACCAGCTCGTCCATCATCTGCCTGTTGGCATTTACAATCTGAGATGAACCATGCAGATTTAACTCAACCTGATTTTTTTCTGCAGCAAACCCCAATGTATCAACTGCTCCTTTAGCGATTTCATATAAATCCACGCTTTCAAAGATATCACATTCACTGCTTCCTCCATCAAGCTGTGATAACCTGATAATATCATTAATCAATGTAAGCAGGCGGTTAGAGCTTTTATGGATTTCCTTAGCAAACCTTACTACATCATCGCTGCCTGCCATACCGCTTTCAATCAACTCTGAATATCCAGAAATTGATGTAAGCGGTGTCTTTAATTCATGGGATACATTTGCAGTGAACTCCTGGCGCATATCAGCATTTTTTAAAATATCCTGATGCTGCCTTTTTATTGTGTTAACAAATGGAACAAGCTCCTTATACACCTTAATCGAATCCGTACCATCAAGATTTTCAGCAAGCAAATCAATTGGGTCAATAATACTCTTTGCCAGATAATGGCCTAAAAAGAAACAGGCAAGTAAAAGAAAAACACATAATACACCTATCAATGGAAATGAACTTAAATATACACTGACAAGGCTTCCCGTTTCCTTTGCCACACGCAGGATATACCCATCATTCAAACGATACGCATAATAAAAGGTACTCTTTCCAACTGTAGACGAATTTCTGACCGCCTGTCCTTCACCTTCTTTGACAGCCTGTTTGATTTCCGGCCTTTTACTGTGGTTATCCATAGCTCCAATCTCTGCATTTGTATCCATAATCGCTGTTCCATCAGGAGCAATAACTGTCACCCTAAGCTTCATGTCATCATGGTTAAATACCTCAAAATCCACATGAGCCGGGTCTGACGCCACTCTGCCCGAATTAGTTTCTACAATCAGATATGTGTACTCTTTTAAATTTGACATCACTTCACTCTTAAACAATTTATAGTAAACAACTGAAACTAGCGATACTGTTGCCAGTATCGCTAAAAGTGCCACTACCATGAATTGCAGATTTATCTTTCTTTTCATACTCTTCATAATATTATTCCATTCTTCTTATTCTGTATCTACATCAAGGAAATACCCAACATTTCTAACTGTCTTAATGTAAGAGCCTGCGCTGCCAAGCTTCTGCCTTAATGTCTTAATATGAACATCTAAGGTTCTTGATTCACCTTCATAATCTGTACTCCATATTTTTTCCATAATATTGTCACGTGAGAGCACAATTCCCTGATTGACTGTAAGATACTTTAGCAGCTCATATTCTTTAAATGTTAACTCAACCTGCTTATCTTCTACAAAGGCCGCATGTTTTTCATCATCTATAAACAGACAGCCCACCTTTAGAAACTTTTCAGCCTCCATTCCGCCTACACGCCGAAGAAGCGCCTTTACTCTGGAAATAAGTTCCATAACACCAAACGGCTTTGTAAGATAATCATCAGCACCAAGGTCTAATCCCTTGACTTTATCAATCTCCGAGGTCTTAGCTGTAATTAAGATTACTGGAATCCTTCTGGTTTCTGGTGTTGCACGGAGCTTTGTAAGAATCGACAACCCATCTTCATCTGGCAGCATAATATCTAACATAATTAAATCTGGCAGTCTGTCCTGCAGCTGCTTTTGAAATTCTTTTGCACATGCACATTCCACTGTCTGGTGCCCTACGTTCTTTAGTGCAAAGCTCTCTATTTCGCTTATGTTTTTATCATCTTCAACAATATAAATCAATGCCATAATTTTTCATTCCTCCGTAATCTTACGTTTCAGCCTTAAGCTCTGACTGTGCCAGCCTTCCTGCTGCTTACAGGCAGCTGGTACTTTTCCTTATATTCAGCATATCTTGACTTAAACTGCTCGTTATCCTCACGTTTTATTGTATCAAGATATTCGTGTGTGTCAAATCCTTCTAATTTTGTCTGAATAAGGCATACAGCAATATTGGAACAATGATCTGATACTCTCTCGTAATTAGTAAGCAAATCCGAATGGACAAATCCTAACTCAATAGTGCATTTACCCTCTGTAAGACGTCTTACATGTCTTGACTTTAATTCCATATTCAAATCATCAATAACTTCTTCCAACGGCTCTACTGTCTTAGCCAGTTCTATGTTTTCTTCCTCAAAAGAGGTAAATGTTTTTGTTACAATTTCTTTTACTGCCTCTGTAAATATCTGCATTTCCATACGTGCCTTCTCCGAAAATGCCATTTCCTTGTCATACATTTCCCTGGCAGTTTCAGTAATATTACATGCATGGTCGGAAATTCTTTCAAAATTTCCAATAGTATGAAGCAGCATTGAAAGCTCCTCTGAATCTTTCTCTGATAAATCCCTGCTGGACAATTTCATAAGATATGTTCCTAAAACATCTTCATATCTGTCAACTCTGTCCTCCATTGAGCTAACCCTTGTTGCCGCATTTTCAGAGAAATTACCAACTAAATCCAGCGCAGTAAACAATGACTTTTTTGAAAGCTCCGCCATATTATTAGTAACTTCCTTGCAGTGCTGCATTGCAAGACTTGGCTTATCTAAGAATCTTTCGTCCAGAAGTGCAAATTCGTCCGGCACTTCCATATTTTCTTCCTTTGTATCTCTTACTGTCATACATGCAAGCTTCTCCAGTAATCTGCCAAATGGAAGCAGCAGAAGAGTTGCTGTTACATTAAATACTGTATGAATCACGGCAATTCCCATTGCATTAGCACTATCACTTAAGAATGCAAATGGAACAAATGTATTAATAAGGTAAAATACTGCCATAAAAATAATTGTACCTATGATATTAAAATAAAGATGCACCAAAGCTGCTCTCTTTGCATTCTTACTTGCTCCAACTGATGAAATCATGGCTGTTACGCAGGTTCCGATATTCTGTCCCATAATAATAGGAAATGCGGTCGCATATGCCAGGCTTCCTGTTGCACAAAGTGCCTGTAGTATACCAACAGAAGCCGATGAACTCTGGATAATTGCAGTTAATACAAGTCCGGCAACCATTCCTAATACCGGATTTGAAAACATTGTTAATATGTTTGTAAATTCCGGTACATCTGCAAGCGGCTTTACAGCGGCACTCATTGCATCCATACCTGTCATAAGTATTGCAAAACCTATCATAATAAGTCCGATATCATGCTTCTTTTCCTTCTTCATAAACATAATAAAGACTACACCAGCTAATGCAAGGATTGGTGAAAATGATGAAGGCTTTAACATTCTAATCCAGAAATTATTACTTTCAATACCTGTCAGACTAAGAATCCACGATGTGGCTGTTGTACCAATATTAGCACCCATGATAATGCCAACTGCCTGATGAAGCTTCATTATCCCAGAGTTTACAAAGCCTACAACCATAACTGTTGTTGCTGAAGATGACTGGATTACAGCTGTTACACCAGCACCCAGAAGAACCGCCTTAATAGGATTAGACGTCAGTTTTTCCAATATTTTTTCAAGTTTACCACCAGACGCCTTAGAAAGCCCGTCCCCCATAATGTGCATTCCATATAGGAAAAGGGCCAATCCTCCAACCATAGATAACAAATCAAAAATGTCCATTTCATACCTCATTTCTGTATTTTACTTATTCTTTACAAATTGAGTATAAAATAGACATCTATAATTTAAGTTAAGCTTATGTAAAATCCGGGTAAAATTTACACGCTCTTTACACATTTAACAAGAACTGCACATTTTTTACTTTGTCTGATGTGAACCTGTAATAGAAAAAATAACCCATTCTGATATATTGGTTGCATGGTCACCAATTCTTTCCATATACTTAGATACAAGCAAAAGGTCCGCAGCCTGTTCTCCTGATTCAACATTTTCATGAATCATACCTATAAGCTCCTTTTTTACCATATCAAACAAGTGGTCAACAATATCATCCTGATTGATAACCTTTTTAGCCTGTTCCAGGTCTTTGTTAACATAAGCTTCCACACTGCCTACAAGCATAACCATTGTTTCCTTTGCCATCTGCTGAATGTGCTCAAGTTTTTTTATATAAGGCTTTCCTGCCATAGCAATTGTAATTTCAGAGATATCTGCAGCATGGTCACCAATTCTTTCCATGTCAGTAATCATTTTAAGCGCAGCCGAGATTTGTCTTAAGTCTCTTGCTACCGGCTGCTGCTGTAATAAAAGCTTAAGACACAGGTTTTCAATTTCCCTCTCCTGCCTGTCAATTTCATTATCAAAATCAATTGCCTGATTTGCAAGTTCAACGTCCTGCTCCACCAGCGCCTTGATTGCCATCTCGATGGCCTTTTCAATCATGCTGCCCATCTCAATTAACTCGTTATTCAGCTGTTCGAGCTGCCTGTCAAATCTGTTTCTCATTGTTTTACTCTCCCTTCATTAACCAAAACGTCCAGTTATATAATCTTCTGTTTTCTTTTCCTTAGGTGTAGAAAACAGCTGCTCTGTATCCCCATACTCAATCATTTCTCCAAGAAGGAAGAACGCTGTCTTATCTGAAATACGTGTTGCCTGCTGCATATTATGCGTAACCATAACAATTGTATACTGCTCCTTTAACTCAATCGCCAAATCCTCAATTCTTGATGTTGAAATCGGATCAAGTGCAGATGTCGGCTCATCCATAAGGATAACCTCCGGTTCAACTGCCAGTGCCCTTGCTATACACAATCTCTGCTGCTGCCCTCCGGAAAGACCAAGAGCGGACTTTTTTAATCTATCCTTTACTTCATCCCATATAGCAGCCTGTTTTAAAGCTTTCTCGACAATAGTGTCAAGCTTGTGTTTATTCTTAATACCGTGTGTTCTTGGACCATAGGCAACATTATCGTAGATACTCATTGGGAACGGATTCGGCTGCTGAAATACCATGCCAACTCTTTTTCTAAGCTGGTTCACATCTATATTTCCATATATATTTTCAGGCCCGCTTTCTCCAAATAAAGTCAGCTCACCATCAATCCTGCACCCCTCAACCAAGTCATTCATTCTGTTGATTGACTTTAGAAATGTTGATTTCCCACAACCGCTTGGCCCAATAAATGCAACTATCTGCTTTTCTGGAATGTCAATGCTAACATTTTTCAGCGCATGGAAATCTCCATAATGAAGGTTCATATCAGCCACATGGATTTTTGTTTTTTCGTTCTGTTCCATTCTTACAACTCCTTCTATGTATTCAGAATTTAATACATTTGTATACTTTTTCAACAAAAACATGTTATCAAAAAAGATGTAAAATTTACTATCATATCTATCTGAAATCTGCGTAAACAAAATGTTAAATAAATCTTTTAATGTAAAAAATAAGCACTTTACGTAAATTATTTAAAATCTGCGTAAAATGCTTTTATTAAGTGTTTTTATTATTTCAAAACTAAGGCTGCTGTCAATGCCTGAATAGGAACTGTAAGAATAACCCCTATTGTTCCACATAAGCCGCACACAATTTCAATAATAATTGAATTATATCCCATCACCTGCAGGAAAGGCATCTGAAATGAATAAACCGTCAATAACACTCCTGTAGCCGAACCTGTATATGCAAGTATTAATGTGTTTGACATCGTCCCCATCATATCATGTCCAACTCTCATTCCCGAAAAAAACAGCTCTCTGCGTTTTATTCCCGGTGATTTATCCTGTATCTCCTTCATAGCCGCTACAACCGATACACCCACGTCCATTACAGCACCTAGTGATGAAATCAGTATTCCTGCATATATTATATCAGAAATTTTCAATCTTGAGCTGTTTGCAATGAATACCATAGATTCCACGTCCTGCATATTATAACCTGACAGATGCGACATTTTTCCTGCAATCATAGCAAGGATACCTGAAATCATTACTCCGCAGGCAGTTCCAACTATCGCACAGGCAGTCTTTTTTGACCAACCGTTTAGGATATATATTGATATTATTGAAATCAATACTGCTGTTAGTATTGCCGCTAATGTACCATTCATTCCTACATACAATAACGGGATATACATACATATAACACAAATAAATGTAAATACTAATGCATACAAAGAAGCAAGCCCTTTCCTGCCTCCCACCGTTAACAGACATACGCTAAACAATACTGCCAGACAATAAATCATAGGAGTTCTGTCATAATTATATACTGTTCCTGTCAATTTTCCAAGGCTGTCCATCTGCACCATTGCTATAATACGCGTTCCTGCCTGACAGAAAGCACCTCTCTGATACGTATTTGAATTATGTAATTCACAGCTTTCACCTTTATATCTGCCATTTAAGATTGTTGCATAAACCTTTTGGTTTCCTCCAAATTCCTCTACCTCTGAATTGTCCTTTGATACGCTTACTACCTTTGCCCTGACATATATTATATTAGTATCTGCCTTAATATGATTTACTTTAACAAGGGAACTTCCCATGATGATTCCCAAAAGAACCACCATAGGAAGTACTATTCTTGACAGACGTTTTAAGATATCTTTATTCATTTTCTGCCTTTTTTCTCTTTATTTTATATACTATGCTTCCTCCCAAAATTCCGGATGCTGAAATAATCATCAGTACCCACAGCCACACAGCGGCTGTATCACCTGTAGATACCAAATCTCCTGTCTCAGCATTTGAACCGGACGGATTTTCTTCAACCACGTCATTTGACATTTTAGCTGTAATAAATTTCATAACTCCAGTCTTTGCATAACCTGTGTTAGAATTACTTACTACTGCATACCATGCGTATTCTTTACCGCTTTCAAGATTGTTAAGCTGCATTGTGATATTTCCATCTTTATCTGCCTTTCCTTCTCCCAGCTTCTCATTTGTACATACATATGCCTCAAACTGTTTAGCCAGAATGCTTTGTCTTTCATTTGAGAAACCAACATCAAGAATCATTTTATCTATTTCAATATCACTTGCAATATTATCACTCAATACTGCAGTTTCTTTATCATAATAGTTGTAGTCATCTAAAAATGGCGAGTATGAATTCATATATATCTTATTATTATCAATATCAAAATAAAGGAATTTAATATACTCACTGCCGCCTTCAAAGCCTGACTGGTAATCAGTACATATCTGATAAACTGTTCTGTCATATTTACCATCATTATTGTCGTCAAACATTGCTGTCTCATATGATGAACCATGATAATGTCCATTTAACACTGCCATTACATTTTTATTCTTGGCTACTACATTTTCCTGAATCAGCTTTCCAAAGTAATCAAGCAGCGTATCAGATGTATTTTTTACATTTGTATATGTATGGAAGCAAAGAATTGCCTTTCTGTCGCTGTATTTTTGCAGTATCTCATTCATCCAGTCAATTTCTTCCTGATAAATATCCCAGCTCATATACACTACTATCATATCCTGGCCATTTTCACTGATTAAATCATAATGTCCCCTGTTATTTTTATATGAACCGCCATATGTTGGCTGTGAGGTAAATCTGTTTTCGCCAAAATATTTGTAATAATTCTCGTAATCGAATGCACCAGCAGCTACATCATGATTTCCACCAAGTACACCATAAGCAAGACCTGCTTTATCAAATATGCTCATTGCTTTATCTGCATTTTCCCACTCGTAGGTCATATCATAATCATCAACAATATCTCCCGTATGCATAACATATTTAATATTTAACTTTTCTGAATTATCTACAATCCATTGATTCATATTTGTATAATGTGACTGCCATTCCTCCGCATAGTACTGTGTATCAGTCTCCCATGCGAAACAGAAATCATAATCCTTTGGTACCCCATTTCCGTCCCATACTGCATCAGATGTCTTCTTTGATATCTGGGCAGAATCAATATCCGGCAGCTTTGAATCAGCTGTACACTGGATAATAATTGTTGCTTTTCCATCTTTTACATGGTTTTCTGCGATAAATGAAGCTTCCGTTATAGAGCCCTTTTCATCAGCAGATGCAATTCTATCCCAGCTGTTATCAGCTGTATTCTCTACATACATTGTACTTGCATGTGTCTCATCACTATTTGATGCTTCTCCGTCCCAGTTTACAAGGATAAAATCATCGTTCTTAACATCGCTGACATTTACAGTATATTTTATATATGGAAGTATTCCCTGTGCTGTTTCAGTTGAAATATCAGTTGTTTCAATTTCCCTTGCTTTATAGTATTCTGCATTTGTATCTCCGAAGCTGTTTACTTTAAGCTTTAACAATGCACTTCCATCTGTAATATCTGTCGTTTCAGCATTTGTCACTTCTATTGCCGCGTCTATAATCGAAAATGCAGCTGTCTTTTCGGATTCATTTCCAGCCTTGTCCTTAGCATATACTGTAAGGGTATGTGCTCCCTCTCCTAATGAAGCTGCTGTCGTCTCAAAAGGTACTGAAATTTCTTTCCCGTCCAGCGTAATTATTTTTTCTTCCAGACTGTTGACATCTGATATCTGAGGATTCAAACCGATTTTACCTGTCAGCTTAGCATTGTCCTCAATCCCCATATCAATTGAAGGCGATGTGTTATCAACTATAAAATTAACTTCCTTAGTGTCTGTTCCATTAGTAACCTTTAATGTATGGGCACCCTCAGAAAGCTTTGTAGTATCAACCTGTGTCCCAACGGCATTAACCTCTGTAACCGGCACTGAAAAGCTCACGTCCATGTATGGGCACATTCCAGCTGAGTCACCTATTTTATGTACTGCAGAATAATCTGTACTCAAATTTGTCTTTTCGCTTGTTGCTGCATCATCTGGCCCAATAGCTGTAGGATAATAGGTGTTTCCATTTATAAGCTTTAATGCAAGCTCTGTAACACTGAAATCCTCTCTGTTAGCATCTGGCTCTAAATACTCATTAACTGTTACTCCATAAGTACCTGCCCATATACGCAGAGTTACATCATATGAATTATTATCTGTATTATATGTGAAATAACTGTTATCAATCTTTATAGCCTGTCCATCAAGTGTTTTGTACATCCACTTTGCAATTGAAGCAATCACTTCATCATTAGTTGTTGTAACTGCATTGTGGAAGTAACTGTCTCTGCCGTCCATATGTAATGTGAAAAATGCACCGTCTTCAAACATAGCAGCTGTTTCACGCTTTACACCATCTACATATATTTCAGTTTTAGAATTATCCGTTCCATCATTAGCTGTTATGGATACAGTTTTACTTACCTGTTCACCTTCTTCAATGTTTGTCCGGATTCCATCAACTGCATTCAGCTTATTTATGTTTACTCTGTATATATCCGTAAGCGCGCTGCGGTATCTGTTATCAGCGCTTACATAAAACTCTACATAATCATGGTCAAACAGCTCATCAGCGGGGATATTGGTCTCATAAAGATGCGGAACACGTCTTTTTACCTCTGTTGAACTGTACCATGATCCCTGTCCATCAAATCTATAGTATGTAGTAATCCCTGTTCTTGGAAGGTTTGGTGATTCCTCATAATAGAACTTTACTCTCAGCTCATCTGACTGCATAATTGAATCTGGTATTACATCATCGAGCCTGATTGTCATTGATGAACCATCATCTTTTAAATATGTATATTGTGCTTCGTTAACTATTCCCATTGATGTTGCAGAATTTAACGCATATGTAAGCATTTCCGGACCTTCTGGATTAACCATTAAATCTACGGATTTATTGTCCTTTAAATCTGTAGTTCCATTGTAAGTGTAGCTTGAAACCAATTCATCTGACACCTTATTATAAGTCTCAAAAGCACGCAATGTATTATTTAATCCATTCTGATTATCAAAAAGATATACTGGAACTCCGTCCGGTATATTATAGGTTTCACGAAAATCTTTTAAAGAAGGATACGTTGTGACGTCGGTAAGATACTTTTTACGGTAACACCAAAGCACTGCTGTACCACCTGCAGGAACGATGCAGCTCTCATCTGAGCCTTTATTATTTTCTGCGGACTCATCATATTTAAACAACTGCAATACTTTTCTGGAGCCTTCTTTTACAGCATACTTAACCTGATATTCTGTATTCAAATCCACATCTTTACCAGTTGTATTAACAACCTCTACACATTCCATTAAATCTGAACTCGAACCATATATAGACTTTCTGTCAGAATCATTAGGCCGGATTTCAGTTATATACACCCCTTCGGCATATTTATTGTCCGCAGCCTTTGCGTAAACCAGTCCGTTTAACTGCCCTGAATATATATATCCTGCTGTTGGCATATCCAGCTGACGGTATACTTCCATTTCGCTTCCAATATCCGGAATCTTAAGCTCAACAGACATACCATCCTGTGTATGTACAGCAGTCTCTGCCGTAAATGTTGATACTGTCCTCTGGTCTTCAATTGTCTTTAAAGAAAATGTTGATGTTACTGACCAGTTTACCTTATTGCTGTTTACTTTAAGAACAACCGCACTGTCCGGTATATTCATTGCCTCTCTGAATTCTTCTTCAGTTGGAATTGCAGTTGACACATCCTGACGGTAATTCCACAGAACAACAGCCTCGCCTTTTTTTATTGTGATATCGCTGCTGCCGTCCATCAAAGTTACTGTCTGTTTATTATCTCCATAATAAAATTCATACATGTCATTAAACTTAATATCATGGTCATAGGTGCTTGTAATCTCAACGAACTCCATCAAATCTGTTCCACTGCTGTACGTTTTAATCGGTTCATATCCACTTTTAACCCGCGTATCACTCTTTTTACTTCTGTCTACATCATTCTGATATATTTCAGTAAGCCATAGACCTTCTTTGTTAAATGTAACTTCACTTGCTGTGTCCATGCTGCCGCCCGTTTCCTTAGCCACAACCGGTGTGACCGTACCTGCAAGCTGGCTCATAAGCATAACTGCAAGCATTCCTCCTGCTATAAATTTTTTTGTTTTCACCATATACTCCTTTTCTATTGCTTATTTACTGCTATTACAATGTACTCCTGCATTGTAAATTACAGGTCAAAACAGCATAAAAAACGAGTAAATTTATTATAAAGTCTGCTCTATACCTTTATCATTTATAGATTAATACTTATCATATTCCTTCATGAGACGGTTCAAATCATCAATATCCTCCTGAATATGCTTCCCAATATCTGTATCTTTAACCATTACACGATTTTTTTCTTCCTCAACCATGCTGGATTCTGATTCAATATCCTGATTATCCATGAGAGCCATTGCCACACTTGAGAATGGCTGATGGGCTTTTATCCTAAGTCCATGTGAATTATATATGAGAGTATACCCTGCAATTCCTGTCTTTTTGTGATATGCCTTACAAAATCCGCCATCTATGACAAAAAGTTTTCCATTGGCACGGATTGGCTTCTCGCCAGAGCTTGCCTTCACAGGTGTATGTCCATTAATAATATGAGAAACCGGCGCATATATTCCAAATTCCCTCAATATCATATTGCATGTTTTCTCATCATTATTGAACGAGTAATAAGGATTTGCCTCCTCAAGCCATGTATCCTGGTCATCTATATATGCCCTCTCAAATGTCTTCAAATTACGTCCACACAGAGGCGATTTCCTTCCTCCCCACAAATACCACATAAAATCCAAATCATTCTTATCATGTCCTCCAAAAAATGCCCTTCTTGCAACGCCCTCGGCATATTCCATCAAGGCCTTACCCTTATAGGCCGCATCATTAATCTGGATATAATCGAAATTGCCCGACTTATCAAGCGGCACACAGCCATGATAGAGAAGATTATCATTAAACACCTTATACATTGAGCCCTTATCATATAAGAACTTAACATGTGCCTGAAGGCGCTCGCTCTCTGTAAAGCATTTCTTAAGGTCTAATATTACCTTTCCCTCCTCATCTGTTAATTCATAAGGATTCTCATCTGATACTGTAGGGAATTCATTATTATTCAACTTATATGTAACTGTATTAATTTCCACTGTTCCATTAACTCTATCCACTCTGTGAAGCATTAACTGGTCGTCCATATCATACTCAGGATGCCTTTTTATAATTCTTCCATGAAGCTTAAACATTATTACAGAAATTGCCCGTAATGCTCCTTTAGTCATATCTGTACAGTCATAGTACTTCTCTGCAAATAAAAAGAGCTTTCTAAGACTTATCCCGTAGCTTCTCTCTAACATAGATATGCTGTCAGACTTAAGGCAGTTCATAACAGCAATGGCAACACATATCGTACTTCCGCTGGCCGCCCCCATCCACAGTATATCGTGGTTTCCCCACTGTATATCCAGTGAATGGTGCTGCATAAGCATGTCAAGTATTCTGTCAGCGTATGCTCCTCTGTCAAATATATCCCCGACAATATGGAGATGGTCTACCGCCAGACGCTTAATAAGTGCGGCAAGAGCAATTATAAACTCATCTGCATAATCTAAATCGAGAATCGTATCTATAATCTTCTTATGATAAACAACCTGATTGTTATCCTCGTCCTTCTGTACATGCAAAAGCTCATCAATAATATATGCAAACTCCTCCGGCATCGCTTTACGCACCTTAGACCTTGTATACTTAGATGACAGCAGCTTTGCCACCTTTATAAGCTGATTAAGCACCATTCTGTACCATTCATCTGACAGCTTATTATCGAGGTGAAGCATTTTTAACTTTTCCTCAGGATAATAAATCAGTGTACAGATTTCCTGCTTTTCTTCTTCTGTAAGCGTATCCTTAAAAATCAAATCCACCTTTTCCCTGATAACACCAGAGCAGTTATTTAAAATGTGGTAAAATGCCTCAAATTCTCCATGCAGATCACTCATGAAATGTTCTGTTCCCTTTGGCAGATTAAGAATCGCATTAAGATTAATAACCTCTCTGCATAATGACTGCTTATTAGGGTACTGCTGTGACAGCAGATGCAGGTACTTTTCCTGATCCTTATTTGTCTTATCCTTCATAAATACCTATTTCCTTCCCACACTTCTATATTTTTATATATTTAAGTATACTACATTTCACATCCAAAATAAATTGTTATTTCGCTTGGACACTTTGTCCATCGCTCATTGACACAAAATCCTTATTACTGTTACAATTATTATATTATTTAATTGGTTTTATTGCTCTGAATAGAAAGGGGACACAATGGAATTTCAATATCTAAACGATTTGTTTTTAAATTTAAAAGAAAATATTGCCGCAGATACTTTTGACTTTAAAAGTGACGATGCACAGATTTACCTGTTCTGTGTCTCTGTTCGAAACACATTTGCTATGGACAAAGTCCGCATACAGCACTGCATGGAGAAGGTGCAGGCCTACTTAAGCGTTCAGGCAGAAAAATGTATTTATGAGATAAATGAAAATGGGCAGGGTGCTTTCTGCCTTTCTCTTGCATCAAAACACAACCTGCCCGCTGTAGCCTATGATTTTCAGATTCAGCTTACGTTTCTTTCTGAACAGGAGGGCATAAACTTCTATGCCGGCATCGACAGAATAGCCTCCCCAGACTCGCTTCATCTTTCCCTGGAACATTCTCTTCAATGCATTAACCTCCTTGACGAAATTGCCGCAAAAAGAGGTGTCTGTTCCTATGATAACTTTACATTTATAAAAATGTTTGGTCTGCTCTATCAGAATAATCGCTCTTTTGTCCTTGATAATCAGGCATTACAGATTTTACTTAATCATGACCGTGTAAATGGCACTAACTATGTCCACACAATAAGAACCTATCTGGCGGAAAACTGCAATGTTTCCCACGCCGCCACCAGACTTTTTATTCACAGACATACCCTGATGAACCGTATTCAGACTATAACAGACCTATGCGGTTTAAACTTTAATGATTACTACACACGTATCTACATGTCCATGGCTTTATTAATCCACGATTATTTTGCTGTGTAGTTATAGCCCTGCCTTGATTGCCAGAGCTGTCGGAGTCACCGCCAGCCCGCTCATGCTGGTTTCCTTAAGACAGCTTGGCATATCGTTGCCTATTCTCCTCATAGAGTCAATGACCTCGTCTGGCGCAATTGCACTTTTTATTCCTGCCAGTGCCATCTGTGCACTGGTTACTGCATTGACAGCTCCGGCAGAATTTCTCTTAATACATGGCACTTCAACAAGCCCGCACACAGGATCACAGGCTAGTCCCAGCATATTTTTTAATGCCAATGCCATTGCATTTGCAATACATTCGTTGTCTCCCCCCTGCAGGAATGCCAGCCCTGCTGCCGCCATTGCACTCGCTGAGCCGATTTCTGCCTGACAGCCACCAGACGCTCCCGCAATGCTTGCATTTTCTGCAATAACTGAACCAATGCCGGCTGTAATAAACATCGCTTCCACCATTCTGTCCTCCAACATATGGTTATATTCCTCGTACGCCAAAAACACTGCCGGAATAACTCCGCATGAACCTGCTGTTGGTGCAGCTACTATCCTTTTCATACATGCATTAGATTCACTCGTCTTCAAGGCCTTTTCCATTACAATCCCAATATATTCTCCTGCCAGATTACGTCCGGACTGATTGTAACTGTGCATTTTCTCTCCTGCACCGCCTGCCATACCGCTTGGAGACACCAGTTCCTTATCATAATCCGCATCTGTCTGCTTCATAATCTGATACATCTGTTTCATAGCTGCCATTGAATCTTCTTCATCTACCTGACGTTCTTTTGCATCTGCCTTTAAAATCACCTGCCACATAGGAAGCTTTTTCTCATCTGAAAGTTTTACTAAATCACTTATTGAATGATATGTCATCATATTTTTCACCTTTTCCCTTATTAGTCTGCAATGTACCACCTTCACTTAAGGATAAATATGTCACCTTTTTTATTCCCTCAATATGCTCCAGCCAGCTAATCGATTCTTTGGGGATTTCCTGGTCACACTCTATTACCATCACTGCATCTCCACCCCTGTTAGAACGATATAGCTGCATCGTCGCTATATTTACAGATTTGTGAGCAAGCATGGACGTAACCTCTGTTACGTGTCCGGGCTGATCTATATTATGGACTACAAGCGTTGGATAATCCCCTGAAAAATTCGTTGCAATCCCATCGATCTGAGCAATGTTAATTATCCCCCCACCAATGGATTCTCCTATTATCTCCAGCATTCTCCCAGTTTCTCCAACAAGCTTTAACTGTACCGAGTTTGGATGCGCGTCCCTTAATGCTGCCTCACCAAATATTACATCCAGCCCATAAGCGGCAGCTAACTCCAGAGCATCAGGAATACGATTATCATCCGGCTCCATTCCCATAAGTCCCGCCACAAGTGCCTTCTGTGTCCCATGGCCTTTTCCTGTCGCAAGAAACGAACCATACAACAGTATTTCTGCTTTTTTTACTGGCTCACCTAATAACTTTCTTGAAATCAATCCAATTCTTACCGCTCCTGCCGTATGGGAACTGGATGGGCCAACCATAACAGGTCCTATAATATCAAATATGTTCATGCTGCTTTCTCCTTGTTAAAACACCAATTTTACTATGCTGCAACAGTTAAGTAGATAAAAATAAGCAAAGAGACCCTTCCTCTGGAAAAGCCCCTTTGCTTATGTATGTATTATAGTTTTCCTACATATAAATGTCAACACAGGTTGACTACACTGGCTTAATGCCGCCTTATTATTATTTTAACATTTTCCTATTATTCTGAACGCAAGGCTGTAACCGGATCTCTCTTTGCAGCTTTCTTAGCTGGGATTAATCCACCAATAAGTGTTAATATTACGCTTATTATTATCAATACCACTGCACTTGTTACAGGCAGATATGCATTAACATCTGTTGTCCCTGCAATGGAATGAATCAGCGCGTTTCCAGGGATTAGGATAAGCAGGCTTATACCCACGCCTAATAATCCTGAAATAAGACCAACAATAAATGTCTCGGCATTAAATACTCTTGATACATTGCGCTTTGATGCACCCATGGCACGTAAAATTCCAATTTCCTTAGTTCTTTCAAGAACTGAAATATATGTAATAATTCCAATCATAATAGATGAAACAATAAGTGAAACTGCAACAAAAGCAATAAGTACATAGGATATGACATTTATAATCGTAGTAACTGATGACATTAAAAGTCCAACATAGTCCGTATAAGTAATCTTATCCTCCTCCTCAACTGTCTTATTATAGTTTGCAATAGCTGTCGAAATAGAATCCTTGGCTTCAAAGCTGTCCGCATATATACTGATTGCAGACGGAGCATCAAGACTTACAACCCCAAACTTTTTCATATTATCTGAATAACTTCCTGACGAAATATACGCGTTATAAATCATAAGCATTGACTCATCGTCCGGATTCATCAAAAACTGATCCAGCATTGCTGCAAGCTGATTTTCACTTACTGCATTAATCTGGGCAATTGTCTGTGCGTCACCTGTGCTCTGCATAATATTCCTAAAAAATCTGGCCTTTTCAGATATTCCAAGATTGTTAAGATACTTCTTGGCATCTTCTATCTTTGCCTTATCATCTTCTGGAGCAAACTGCATTCCATTTACAACATTTACATTTTCACTAAGCTGCTGAGCCTTAACGACTTCACTTTCATTAGTATAATCTATCAGGTAATCTGTCAAAGCCTTAGTGTATCCAACTACTGAGTTAATTAACGCAGTATCTTCATCATTTGCACGGACTATACCTGTTACTTTCAGCTTTAGGGCGGAATTTAACATATCCTTCAGCCTGGCATCATCGTCAGATATGTCTGTAAATGTGCCATTGTCATTTTTAACGTAGAAATCACATGCTGGAATAATTGAAAACTCTGTTTTGCAGATTTCCTCATAACTCCATGACACCGTATCAGTTACAATTTCTTCTCCTGCATCAATTTTCTTCATATATTCCTTATACTCTGAGGTTGGAAGAAGTCCCAGATAATAAAGTGTTGTTGCTGATATTTCATTATTGCTGTTTACAACAATAATTGTCTCATCATAAGAATCCGGCCATTCTCCATATATCATTTCATAATTATCCTTAACAGCACTACTTATCTGTTCTCCATCTCTGCCGGGAAGGATTTCAGAAAAGTTATTGTCTGAGACTGTACCTGCCCCCATCATTGATGCCATAGAATTGTTAGTTGAAGCTGTTGAGGTCATCATTGATGAATATGAATCCGTGTTACTTTTATCTGTAAGCGTGCTTCCATCAGTATTTACCAATGTTCCCTCAGTATCATACGAAAATGCTGAAAATTTCACATCATATGTGTATGCAATTCCATTAGTTCCAACATAACCGTGTATTTCACTTTCAGAATTATCCAGATATTTCTTAAAATCCGTAAGATTGTTTTCTTTAAAACTTGATGTAAAGCTTGAAGCCATCTCTAACTGCTTTCCATTAGAATATACTGCATCTTTTTCATGCGGCGTTCCTTCCTCACCGCTGCTGCCGCCCATCATTGACTCATCACCCATTATAGTACTTAAATCCATGGTCTGAGCCGTAATTGTAATAGGATATGAGGTCATCGTATCCTTCTGGATATCATTAATATATGAATTTACTCCCGTTGATAAAGATAAAATCAACGCAATTCCTATAATTCCTATGGAGCCTGCAAATGCAGTTAAAAATGTTCTTGCTTTCTTAGTTCTTAAATTGTTAAAGCTTAATGACAATGCTGTAAGAAATGACATTGAGGCTTTTCCAAGCTTTCTATGGACTGGCTTAACCTCCTCGGCCCCTGCCACTTCATATGGGTCCGTATCTCCTATGATTTCACCATCTTTTAACTTTATCAGTCTTGTTGAATATTCCTCTGCCAGCTCTGGATTATGTGTTACCATGACTACAAGCCTGTCCTTTGCAACCTCCTTTAAAAGGTCCATAACCTGTATACTGGTTTCTGTATCAAGAGCCCCTGTCGGTTCATCTGCAAGCAGTATATCCGGGTCATTTACAAGGGCTCTTGCAATAGCAACTCTCTGCATCTGTCCACCTGACATCTGATTTGGTTTTTTATGAAGCTGATCTCCAAGTCCCACCTTTTCAAGTGCTTCCCTGGCGCGTTTCTTTCTCTCTGCCTTAGATATTCCACCTATCGTCAATGCCAGCTCTACATTTGACAGTACTGTCTGATGAGGAATCAGGTTATAGCTTTGAAATACAAAGCCTATTGTATGGTTTCTATAAGCGTCCCAATCCCTGTCTTTATATTTTTTTGTAGATACTCCATTTATTATTAAATCACCATCATCATACCTGTCGAGTCCGCCAATTACATTTAACAATGTTGTCTTACCCGAACCACTTGGCCCTAAAATTGCAACAAACTCGTTATCTCTGAAATTCAGGCTTACATTATCTAACGCCTGCTGAACCAGCTCACCAGTTACATATCTTTTTCTGATATTCTTAATCTGAAGCATAATTCCCCCTGTTGTGTAATTATTTAATTTATATGTTTATTTACACAGTATACATTCATATCCAGATTTTTCAAGTAGCTGAGGTTTAATTTTATACAATTCAGGCTTTTTTAATAGTTCTTATATCCGAACTCTGGAATACTATTCCATCTTTCCTTCAGATAATGTGCTGCAAGCTTTGGCTTACGGTCTCTTGTAAAGATACCCTTTTTGTTGCCCTGAACCCTTAACAGGCTCTGGCTTGTTGCAAAATCGGCAAAATTCCATACCTGCTCACCCACAAAGAAGTCCAGCTTGTCAAATACTTCATGATTCATCTTATAGTAATCTACCTGATATTCCTCTGTGTACATAACAGGTGTTGTGTCATGAAGTCCCATTACCGTGTCTGCACCATACTCTGTAAACATAACCGGCTTTCCAAGCCTGCCCCAGTCTAAAAGCTCTTTCTCAAGAGCCTTCTTAGGCCCTGTAAGGTCTGGCCCGCCAAAGTACCAGCCATAATATCTGTTTAAACAGATAATATCACTTAACTTAGCGGAGCAGTCTGTATCCGCTGTAGTTCCCTGAACGCTTACAAGTGTACATGGTCTGTGCTGTGGATCAAGCTCTCTTGCAAGGTCATACAATGGCTTGAAGTAATCATATGCTCCTTCTGCTGCCGAATCCGGCTCATTGGCAATACTCCATATAACAACACAGGCATGATTTTTATCACGTCTTATAAGGTCTCGTATAACGTCTTTATGATGTTCCTGTGTCTGAACACCATGCTTTGGATCAAATGTACCAATTTTTTCTCCGCCGAAATTAGCGCCGCCGCCAAACTGAAGATTGACACCAACAGCTGTTGTCTCATCAATCACTACGATGCCCTCCTCATCACAGAGACGCATCATCTCCTCACTGTATGGATAATGGCTGGTTCTGAAGCTGTTAGCTCCCTGCCACTTCATAATAGAAATATCCTTCGTGTTCATCGGTAAATTAATTCCTCGTCCATTAGGGAATGTATCCTCATGCTTGCCATAACCTTTGAAATAAAATGGTTTCTCGTTAATCAGGAATCTTGTACCATCAATTCTTACAGTTCTTACACCGTATGGAAGAACATATACGTCTTCACCAAATGTCACTCTTATCTGGTAAAGATATGCATTAAGCGGCTGCCATAAATGTACATTTTCAATAACTATGCTTCCATTTGCTCCTGTGTTCTGTGCAACTAAAATCCCACTCTTATCAAATACTTCTACCTTACAGCTCTCATCCCCTTCGGTATCTACCGAATAGTCCAGCACAGCCTGCCCATTATCAAAATTAACATCTGACACAACAGTAACGTCCTTGATATAATTAAAAGGTGTTGTATATATTTTTACTGGTCTTGTAATACCACAATAATTAAAGAAATCAAAGTTTGGATTGTTCTGTGGCTTACCATCTGTGACTGCTCCCATTCCGCCCATCATTCCAGCCATCATGTTAGCCTTACCTCCAACTGGAAGCGTTGTGTAGTCAATCACATTGTTTACCGCGATTGTCAGAAGGTTTTCTCCTGAACACAGCTCATCATTTATCTGAACCTCAAAAGGCAGGAAGCCTCCCTTATGTTCGCAGATACATTTTCCATTAAGGTAAACCTTCGCAAAATGTGTAACCGCATCACATCTAAGAATTACTCTCTGAGACTTCACAACATATGCTGGCACCGAAATACTTCTCTGATAAAACACCCAGCCATAATGATCTCTGAAATTAACGCCTTCCTTTAAATCATTATATGAAGCCGGCACTGGCATTGTATCTGCGTTCTCCAATGGCTTCTCAAACCACTTTTCATCAAAACCTTTGCCATTGTCTAACTTAAAATCCCATACACCGCTTAAATCACTTAATAATCTTGAATCTGTTAAAATTGGATATAACATAATTTTTTTCCTCCATTTTCTTTAATCTGTAATTATTTTAGTTACTTTTTAAAACTAAGATACAAGCTTTTACATCATCTCTCTTTTTGCCTTTAATTTTGCTGCATTTTCTTCAACCCGCTTCTTATTTAAAGGATATAAAAACTTAAGTGCAAGTGCTAAAAGTATGATTCCAATTGCTGGAACCAGACAAGAAATATCATAAATTTTATTTACAACGACCGTATCATATGCCGTTGCAGCTGTATAACCCGCTATTGAAAGTAAAAGTCCGCTTAACCCTGATGAAGCTGCCTGTCCAAGCTTTCTTGCAAATGAATATACAGAATAAATCGTTCCATCTGAACGCTTTCCTGTTTTAACCTCAGCATCGTCAATAACATCAGTTATCATCGCCCATATAACAAGATTGAATACTGCTATTCCAAGCATGAACACTGAGTAAATGGCTACCCACACCCACACATTATGTGTGTGAAGAATGAAAGCTATTATCATAGCTGCCGCACTTATAATACAGCCTGCAATTGATATTTCTTTTTTGCCAAATTTAGATGAAAGTGGCGCCATAAATGTTGACAAAAGTAATGTTAATCCGCTTCCAATAAATGTTGCCGCTGCCATAGCTGTTGTATTTCCAAAATAGTTTGGATAAATATAGCTTGACATATTTGCCAATGAAAGCTGCGCTAAAAGCAATAATAATGCACACACAATAATTCCAATTAACGCCCTGTTCTGTGCAAGACTTAATATAAGCTCTTTAAAGGAGAACTTCTCAGTCTTTTGTTCTACCTTTACTCTCTCCGTTGTCATATGAAAACAGAGGAAATAACAGATTACCGCAAATATTGAACATATAAGGGCTGAAATCATCATTCGCTCACCTGAAAGCACTGACCTGCCTTGTGCATCTGTGTAGTAAACAATAAGCGGCAGAACAACTCCGATTACAGTCTGTGCAAGTGTCGCACCGATTGTTCTCCAGCTTGAAAGTGACGCCCTGTCTTTAGGTTCTGCTGAAATTGCTGACGCCATAGAACCATAAGGAATATTAACACCTGTGTAACAGACACTTCCCCAAAGCAGATATGTGAAGAACATCCAGAATATTTTGAATGCCATAGGCATATCCTTAAACCATACTGCATACATCAAAAATGAAGCAACCGCAACAGGCCCAGCCATTCTTCTTATCCATGGAGCAAATTTACCTTTTTTGCCCGGCCTGCTTCTATCAACAATCTGTCCCATAGTTACATCTGTAACCGCATCAACAAATCGCGCCAGCATCATCATCAAACCAACTAACGCAGATGAAACCCCCATTACATCTGTGTAGAATTTCATAAGAAACATCGTCGAGAGAATAAATGTAAAGTCGTTTCCAAAATCGCCAAACATATAGCCGACTTTATCCCTTATTCCAAATTTTTTTGTACTTTCCATAATAACCTCCTTTAAATTTTTCATCATGCTTTGTGCAATCAGCTTATGCAATTGATATTTACCCTGCAGCCTTAATATATCAGCAGTTTTCCATATTTAATATAACAATTTACTGTTATTTTAGTATTATTTTTGTTTACTATTGAATCAATATAAAAATTATACGATAATATACAAAAATTGGAGGAATTGATAATGAATAAAAAAAATCATAATGAACTGTATATAGAGTATACCCAGAAATTATTAGAACAACTCAAAATTTCCACATATATAATAAATGAACCATATAATTGGAATTCTTTTTATGATTCCAGACTGCGTGAAACTATATGGAAAAACAGTAAATATTATCTTGAGGGATTTTCAGATTATATTAAAAAGACAAAGGATACTGCCATAATTTCTAATGTTACCGACTCCTATGGCTGTGAATATTTTTATATCAGACTTCCCGACTCAGAATCCATTTTTTTAATAGGCCCATTTACCTGCGAAAAGATTACTAACAACAGGATTACCCAGCTGCTAAAGCTAAATAATATTCCTGAGCACCTGATGAACTACATGCAGCTATACTATGCCGCTCTGCCCTGCGTTTCAGATGAACGCTGGATTAAAAGTGTTGTTTTGCTTCTTGCTGAAAATTTATTTAAGAATCAGGAAATTAAAATAAAGTATTATCACCTGGAAAATGAAAAAAATATATATTATTTTGATGAAATAAAAGATACCTCAACAAATATGACCCATAACATCGAACAGCGTTATAGATACGAAAATCTATTGATGGAGGCAATTGCAAGCGGAAATCTTAAAAAACTGTCTGAATTTTCAAACAATAATAAATTTGAACCTATTAAACCACGTTTCCCAGATACTTTGCGGGACACAAAAAATTATACCATAATTTTAAATACAATATGCCGCAAGGCTGCCGAGGCAGGCTGCGTACACCCTGTTTACCTTGATGAAATCTCAAGGAAATATGCCATACAAATTGAGGAGGAAACCTCCCTCGCACAGCTTAACAGATTAAAATCGGACATGCCGCGAAAATACTGCATGCTTGTAAAATCCCATTCTCTTAAGGGCTACAGCAAACCTGTTCAGGACGTTATGAACCACATTTCGCTTGATATTACCTCAGACTTGTCTCTTAGCTGCCTCGCGGAAAAATTAGGCATCAACTCAAGCTACCTTTCAAATCTTTTCAAAAAAGAGACAAATATCACATTAACAGCTTATGTAAATGCTAAACGAATTGAGAGAGCCATCTTTCTGCTTAACACAACCTCTGATTCTATTCAGAATATCGCCTGCTTTTGCGGAATTAATGATGTTAATTATTTTACAAAGGTTTTTAAAAAAATTATGAATATGACCCCTTCTGAATACAGGAACCTGATTCATAAAAAATAAAATATGCCAAAATGGGCTGTCGCACTAAGAAACTTGCACACTTTAAAAAGCTGGAACTATTATTTGTCCCAGCTTTTTATTCCAAACTGCTGTGCAGTTACAGACAATATATTATGCCTTCTTTGCTGAAAGTCTTGATGCAGCAAACCTTGAAAGCATATTAATAACAACTACGAATATGAGAAGAACCACCGCTGTGGCATAAGCTTCATTAGTATGAAGGCCCTCATTAGAAAGCCTGTACATGTGAACAGACAATGTTCTTGTTGAATCCAAGAGACTTCCTGGAACCTTTGTCATTGTACCAGCAGTATAAATAAGTGCCGCTGTCTCACCCACAATACGTCCTGTGGCAAGAATGACCCCGGAAAGTATGCCCGGAACTGCAGATGGCAGAACAATTCTAAATACAGTCCTTAATTTACCGGCACCCAGACCAAAGCTGCCCTGTCTAAATGAATCCGGCACTGCAAGCAATGCTTCTTCAGTCGTTCTCATAATTGTTGGAAGCACCATAATTGATACCGTCAATGCACCTGCAATAAGTGAGTATCCCATCTTCATAGCTCCAACAAAAAACAGCATACCAAAAAGTCCATAAACAATTGATGGTATTCCTGACAATGTTTCAGCTGTAATTCTTACAACGCCAACAACTTTATTTCCCTTTTTCGCATATTCTACCATGTAAATAGCTGCAAATATTCCCAAAGGTGCTGTTATTAGGAGCGCCAGCCCTGTAAGAAGAAGCGTGTTAATAAGCTCCGGCATCATTGACACATTATCTGAATTATACTCCCATGCAAACAAAGAGGGCTTTAAGTGTGGAATACCATTGATTAAAATATATGCAATTAGAAATCCCAACACTACCACTGTAAAAATTGCTGCAAGATTGGTAAACAGCCACACTATAAACGAACCCGGGTGCTTAAGGAGTGTTTTCAATTCTGCTTTAGATTTAATCATTATTCACACTCTCCCTTCTCTTTAAAACTGAAAATAACAGATTAATAATCAGAATGAATACAAAAAGCACAACACCTGTTGCAATCAGTGCTTCTCTATGTAAATCTGTTGCATATCCCATTTCAGTTACTATGTTAGCCGTTAACGTCCTTATGCCCTTAAATAATCCCTTAGGCATTCTTGCCTGATTACCTGCAACCATAATTACCGCCATTGTTTCTCCAATTGCACGTCCTACACCAAGAACAATACCTGCCATAATACCTGATTTTGCAGCTGGCACGACTGTCAAAAATACACTTCTTTCATGTGTTGCACCCAAAGCCAGTGCACCCTGATAATATTTATCTGGAACCGCACGAATGGCCGCTTCAGACACATTTATAATTGTTGGCAGAATCATGATTCCCAGCAGAAGCGACGCTGTGAATATACTGTTTCCATCACCTTTAATCTGCGCTACCAATGGAACCAGAACTACAAGGCCAAAAAATCCATATATAACAGAAGGAATACCTGCTAAAAGCTCTACACCCGGCTTTACTATTTTATAAAGCTTTACAGGACAGAATTTTGCAAGAAAGACAGCTGTAAGAAGACCAATTGGAACGCCCACTATAATAGCTCCTGCTGTTACGTAAATACTTCCTAAAATCATTGGAAAAATTCCATATATATCATTACCTGGTTTCCATTTTTGTCCCATAAGGAAATCAAACAAACCAATTTTTTTCATTGCTGGTATCCCATTTGCAAACAGGAATATACAGATTAAGGCTACGGAAAGAATCGAAACACATGC
>JAUNPT010000148.1 GCA_030536565.1 Eubacteriales bacterium
ATTATGAATCCTATTATCCCAAGTATGCCAATATAAGATGTAACATTTTCATTTAACCAGAATGTACCTGTTGAATATTTGTTGATTATTCTTTCTACAAGTGCATTTCCATGTGAACTGTTTGGAATAAACAGCTGTATGATTTTCAATCCATAATACTCAGTTTCCATAAAGCCTGATCTTACTACTGCCTCACCATTATTCCCCTGTGAGAGCTTATAAATAACACCCGGAAGAATACTAAGTACCACAAAAATGCATATTCCTACAATTGCAAATATTGATTTTAAAACTGCTTTTTTATCTTTATCCCTGAAAAACTTCACAAGTGCAGTTACAATAAGCATGTAACATGTAAAGAATGGATAATATGCAATTCCGTTGTTTGCAATAAGTATACAGAATAAAATCACAAAGTAATTTCTTGGATTTTTAAAAAAGCTTTTGTTAAATACTAATATATCTTTTCTCTCATATATCCAAAAACATAATAATACCGAAAGTGGAACAAAGTAGCACTCTGTAAGTACTATATGACCAATTCCACGTAACACGATATATGGAGAAACTCCGAATACTGCTGATGTCAGTGATGCCAGCCATGTGGAAATCCCACCAGAAAAAACACCCCAAGGAAATAGATGTTGACGGCCACACCAATATTTGGTGTAAGCACTGTACACACCTTTAGGAATAAATTTCCGGCATTATGCATCATACTTGATGTAAAATCATAAAACTGTGCATCGTATGGTGCGCCCATTCTGTCTGTCTGCATGTTCCATGCCTGTTCATTGAACATCTTTGCATTAACAAGCGTACTAAAATCATCTCCGCCCTGATATGTCATTGGTACATTCCAATCTATGTTCCAGAGCTTGTAACCATATATCAAAGTAGCTGCAATTAATATACATACAACAACTGCACCTGCATATGTCCCCCAGTTCTTTTTAAAATGGTTTTTTATCTTTTCCATTATGACTTACCTGCTTTCTCTATTATCCTATCAAACTTCTCCATGATATCATCCCACTGGAAGTAATCCTCTACATATTTTCTGGCATTCCTGCACATAATCCCATATTCCTCTGGGTGATTCATAATATAATTAAGGCAGCCTTCAAATTCAAAATAATTCTTATAATACAAACCGCCATTACTCTTAGTGCAGTGTCCTTTAAGCACATCACATATTCCGTTTACAATAACTGGCTTTGAAAGCGTCATTGCCTCTAAAACAGATATTGAAAGGCTCTCAAACTTAGACGGAAGAATAAGTGCCTTTGCACCTTTAATACCATTGAATTTATCCTCCTCACTTACAAATCCAAGGCTGATAATATCCTTATGCTTAGGGACCTCGCACACTGCCTTACCCATAAGCACTAATTTCAAATCACTCTTTACTCTCTTTTTGTACTCCATGAAGTAATTAAACATTCTTGGGCAGTCTTTGCCTTCATCTATGCGGCCTACATATATTATATAGTTATCCAGCTGATATTTTTTCTTAAATGCATCTGCATCTACAACATCTGGAACCTGAACTCCAACCCCCATTACCTCTCTTGGTATATCCTCTCTGTGGAAGATACTGTCAACAAGCTCCATTTCCTCGTCTGTCAGGAAAACATATGCCTTTGGTGCATTAAACACCTCTTTGTACATTTTGAAATGTATAAATGGCTCCTGATGGGCTGTTGGAATGAAGATAACCTTATCTCCTACCCTTGTTATACTCTTTACTGCCGGATAATAAAGATATGTTACGATAATAATTGCATCATATTCGTCCTGATGCTCATCAACATAATCAACTAATTCTGGACAATATGGCCCCATCTGCTCTATCCACTGATCTGATAGTTCCTTATCTGCATCAGGATTTCTAAGCATCTGGGCGTCCAATGCTGAGAATATTTTCTGTACCCGTTCATGGTGTGTCTTGAACCTTCTTACTGTAACACCATTAATATTTTCTACGCCCTCTTTATAATAGTTCGCCCAATTCACATACTCAATTGCACATGAAGTAAGGACTTCCACCTCATATCTGGCTTTCAGCTTTTCAGCAATCTGTCTGGAATATAATTCAGACCCGCCATTTACTTCCAATCCATATCTCTGATTGATAATCGCAATCTTCTTCATCACTAATCTCCATTCTCTGATGTCAGCAGTAAAATGTACTTTTCTTTATTGTATCTGCGGAATATCAAAAAAATCTAAAAATCTTTCAATTATAATATCCCACTTAAAGTTATCAAGAACGTACTGTCTTCCATTCAATCCCATCTGCTTTGCCTTTTGTGGATTGTTCATGACATATTTTAATGCTCCCTCAAATTCAAAATAGTCCTTAAAATACAATCCTCCATTAGACTCCTGTGCAAAATTAGTAGTCACCTTGCAGGCTGAATTAACAAGAACAGGTCTTTCACATAACCAGCTCTCCATAATCACAATTGAAAAGCTTTCATTTTTTGATGGCTGGCATAAAAGCTCAGCTCCTGCACATGCATCATATTTGTCCTGAATATCAACAAATCCAAGGTCTATAACATCTGTACTCACGCAGTCAGAGCCTTCTATTTTCCCCCCTCCAATCAGTATAAGCTTTAAATTACCAAATTCTTCTTCATTTCTTTTTTTAAATTCGGCAAAATACTGTATGAGTGTATTTATATTTTTTGCACTGTCCTTACGTCCCGCATATATTATATACGGATCTTTTATATGATATTTTTCTTTAAATCTTTCTGCATCATACTCAAAATCGGTTTCCAATCCCTCACCGAGAACTCTCTGTTTTACATGCGTAAGGTCATATATCCCATTGGCAAGCTCCATCTCCGGCTTTGCATGGAATATCATACCTCCAAGATATTTGAACTGTTCCTTGAATTTTCTAAAATACGCGTAATTTTCATCATGAAGGCATGGAATCAGCACTGATTTATATGGACATGCCTGCATTCCATAATAGGTTGTTCCAAACATGTATGGTATAAATACAAATCTGTGGTATTCTTCACTATGATAATACAAGTAATCGTACATATCCGGACTGTTTACCATTTCTTTAAGAAATATATCTTCTTCCTCCGCCGTTATGTTTTCATCATGCATTAACTTATGATTAATCTTATGGAATAAATCCATATTCCCTTTTCTTACCTTAAACCGTCTTACGGGAATATCATCTATGATTTCTACGCCTTCCTTAAAATAATTCTCTGTCCAGTCGGCAGTGAACTCTTTCACACATGTAGTAATAATCTCCACAGGAATATTTTTTTCATGAAAATGCTTTATGATTCCTCTCAGCTCCTGCTCGGCACCACCTTTGATTTCCTTATGATACCATGGAATTACAAACCCTATCTTCTTCATATCAACATCAATCCTTCTTGTTCAAAAATGCTGTAAGATAGCCTTTAAACATCTCCGCTATCTTATCATACTCAAAATCCACAAGCCGCTCTCTCTGTCTTTCAACAATCTGTTTTCTAAGACTCTTATCCTTTACAAGCCTGTCTATACAGCCTGCCGTAAAAACGGGATCATTATTATCTATCAGCATACCACTGCCTCCAAGCGTTCCCGCAACAGCAGTAGTATCGTATGCAATAACTGGCACATCAAAAATCATCGCCTCAACAAGCGGAACACAAAATCCTTCATGCTCACTCATACAAAGGAATACATCTGCCGTCCTGTAATATGCCAGTATGCTGTCAAACTTTTTATGTCCTGTCATGATAACATCTCTGATTCCAAGTCTTCTTATATAATCTATAAGCCTTTTGTAATACACATCTTCCGGCTTGTATGAGCCTGCAAGAATAAGTTTTGCTTTAGGATTGTATAATTTTTTATAATAATAAAATGCTGCAATAATATTTTCCTGCTTTTTATTAGGAGCAATTCTTCCAGCAAACAGGATATTCGTATATCCGTCGCTGCATTCTTTAATTGTTACTTTGTTAGGCTTCTTTAAATAATCCTTTAACGGAATTATAATTGGAAGCACATCAATCGGGCATGTATATCCCATATCAATCAGATTCTGCTTATTAAATTCTGAATCAGCCAGACAATAATCCATCTTATCCTTAAGATATTTGGCTCCCTCTAAACCCCATTCATTAATTCCTCTTATATAATTATCATTATTTTCAAAAAATTCTGGAGGTGTTACATTATGATATATCATAATTTTTCTGCATTTATATTCTGCTATATCAAAATTCAGCTGACTGCCTGTGGAAAAATGATAAATAATAACATCATCTGGTTCCACTGATTTTAGCTTATCAATAGAAAGCGCCACTTTACTGTCATATGGTGCAACAACGCTTTCCGCATATATCTTTGTATGATATCCCATGCTTTTTATAACAGTCTTAAGCGCCACTGTATCATTACTTACTGCGTCACCATATGCGATTGTTGGTATTATCTGGATTATCTGCATTAATTAAACCACGCCTTTCTGATTCATCTTACTGCTCTGACTTTGCCGATTTTTCCAAATCAGCTATCTTTTGCTTTAACTCTTTTATCTCATCATCCTGTTCTTCAATATAACAATTCATCTGATTCATCATTCTAACAAGAGAAGCGTTGAATCCGTCCTGTGAGATAACAATTGGTTCAACAAAAAAGTATACAAGCTTTCTTATAACCTTCTTGAAGAACACGCTTATTCTCCCTCCCTGAAGCGGTCTGTATGCCTGAACATTCCACTCATGGTTTATAATAAAGATTTCCTCGTTAAATTTCACCTTATCAAACTTAGTGACCTGAGCTGCTCCTGCGTCCATTACCACATCATCAAAGCTCAGCATATCATTGGTATACCCTTTTTTCTGAATATCTTCTCTTATTTCGCTCATAATAGACTTAACATCAATTGTCTCTGCCATATTAATCTCCATTCCAGCATCTATGCTTAATTTCTTTCTATCTGTTTATTAACACCAACACATATCCTTGTCTGGCTCATAATTTATCTGTTAGAAGTTTGCATATATGAAGCCATATGTTGCTCCAACATACGCTAACTGCAGTATTGCCAGTATTAGACAATTTTATATCGTCAATCTGATTAATTTTGGTTTTGATGCAATAATTTCTCTTATCTTGACATTTCT
>JAUNPT010000149.1 GCA_030536565.1 Eubacteriales bacterium
TGTTTATTCTTTGATATCTGCTTATAAATGCTTCGTACACCTTATTTTCAGGCTTGCCCATTCTCCTTAAAACATTATCTGAAATATGCTCAGGCGCAACACGCAGCTGTCCGCTAATATGATATCTGCACAGTTCATTTATAAATGTATCGTCATTATCAGCCATACAATAATCAAATCTAATGCCAGAACGAATAAATACCTTTTTAACACCGGGAACAGCTCTTAGTTTCCTTAAAAGCTTTACATAATCTGAATGGTCTACAATAAGGTTTTTACATGGTGTTGGATATAAACACTGCTTATTAGGACAGACGCCCTTAGTTAACTGCTTTTTACATGAGGTATGTCTGAAATTAGCTGTGGGGCCGCCTACATCATGAATATTCCCCTTAAAATCAGGTTCCTGTGTCATCTGTACTGCTTCTGATAAAATTGATTCGTGGCTTCTTACCTGAATGATTCTTCCCTGATGAAAGGTAAGAGCACAAAAGCTGCAGCCGCCAAAGCAGCCACGATTACTGGTAATTGAAAATTTTATTTCGTTCAATGCAGGAATACCGCCCATTGGTTCATATACAGGGTGAAATCTCCGCATATAAGGAAGCGCATATACATCATCCATCTCTGTTTTTGAAAGAGGAAGTGCAGGCGGATTTTGAATGACATAAAGCTTTTCTTTGCATTTTTCCACCAGGGTTTTTGCTGCATAAGGGTCTGTATTGCAATACTGGGTATAAAAGCTTTGTGCAAATATTTTCTTATCACTGACAAGTTCGTCAAAATCAGGAAGCCTTATGAAATCATCATAAAGATTTTCAAGGCTTTTGGTTTTATACACAGTTCCTCTGATATACGTAATATCCCTTACATTCATACCGCTGTTTAATGCATCTGCAATTTCAACAATGGAATGTTCCCCCATACCATAAGAAATTAAATCTGCACCGGAATCAATAAGTATTGAATGCCTGACTTTATTGGACCAGTAATCATAATGCGCCAGTCTCCTCAAAGATGCTTCTATTCCACCAATAATAATCGGATTCTTCTTAAAGGTCTGACGTATAAGATTACAATAAACTACAGTGGCATAATCCGGCCTTAAGCCCATTTCGCCTCCCGGCGAAAATGCGTCCGTATGACGTCTTTTTTTGTTAACTGTAAAATGGTTTACCATAGAATCCATATTTCCGGCAGAAACAAGAAAACCAAGACGCGGTTCTCCAAGAATGGCAATACTATCCTTGTTTTTCCAGTCTGGCTGGGCAATTATTCCAACCTTATATCCAAACGCCTCCAAAACACGGCTGATAATAGCTGGCCCAAATGAAGGGTGGTCTACATATGCATCTCCTATAACATAAACAAAGTCGCACTGGCTCCAACCTCTTTTTTTCATATCTGCCTTTGATATTGGTAAAAAGCCATTTTTCATAATAATCCGTCTCCTATATTTTAATTGCCGCACTGCTTTAACTTAAGGATTTCTATATCCGTAAGTTTTCGGTATTGACCAGGCTTTAAATCCCCGTCCAAATGTAATGGCCCCATCGAGAGCCTTTTTAAATAAAGGACTTCCAATCCAACTGCAAGAAACATTTTCTTTACCTGATGAAATTTTCCTTCATGAATTGTAATCTCAATAAAAGAAATATTGTGTTTCTTGTCGTAATCCAAGACAACAAGCTTTGCCGGCAATGCAGTAAAATCCTTATCAATAACCAGCCCCTCTGCAAACTCCGTTATTTCTTTCTGCGTAACCATTCCATTAATCTGTGCAAAATAAACCTTATCAACATGTTTTTTTGGTGTTAAAAGTTCATGTGACATAATCCCGTCATTTGTAATAAGCAAAAGTCCTTCTGTATCCTTATCAAGTCTGCCGACAGGAAATAAATCCCTGCGGCTGTTATCTTTAATTAAATCCAATACTGTCCTGTCTTTTTTATCTTTTGCAGCAGATAATACTCCAGCTGGTTTATTTAACATAAAATATTCAAATTCCACATAGCTGACCTGTTTATCGTCAACAGCAACTATATCGACAGAAGTATTTATTTTAGTTTCGGGCTTTTTAACGACCAAGCCATTAATCTTAACTCTGCCCTTACGTACAATATCTTTTATCTGGCTTCTTGTTCCTGCCTGCATATCGCAAAGATACTTATCAAGTCTTAACAAAGCCATTACATCCACCGCCATCCCGCAAGATACTTATTTTTTAAGGAGCCTTTTGATTTTTTCCCCCAGCCTAGTGGATATCCATCAACGCAGACAAGTACCCAGCCATCAGCTGTTGATGATGCAAACTCATCAATATCAAGAGTATCTCCCTTTAAATATTTAATCACTCTTTCATCTGAAACCGGCAGATTAATTACAGCGTCATACTGATTGATTTTAAGTGCCATTGCAAATGCCTGGCTTGGTTCAAAACGGTTCTTCTTTACCTCACCTAAAAGAAGCCCGTTTCTCATTATTCTAAGCCCTTTTTCATCGTACATATCTTTAGATACAATATAAGCCCTGTTATCCCGTATAAACACGTCCTTATAATCAACTGGATAGGAGGAATGATTCAAAAATTCAATCAATTCGTCAGGAATTTTGTCATTAGATGGTCTTCTCTTGGAATGATAAATTTCTTCTGCATCAATGTCTTTTTCAAGTAATGCAACAAAATGTCCTTCCCCTTTCATATGATGCGGAAAAATACGCACAGTTTTTTCAATATGAAAAGCTTCATCTTCTGAACTTTCTATATATCCATGTGAATAACCTTCATATTCCGGAATGTCAATAAGGTGCATCTGTGGTCTGTTCCTAAGCAAATGCTTTATGCTTTCTTCATCTTCAAGCTTTGAAAATGTACAGGTAGAAAACAGCATTTTCCCGCCCGGTTTTAACATATCCGCACCTATGAGTATAATGTTTTTTTGGATTTCCGAATAAAATGACGGGCCATTTTTTTCCCAGCTTTTAATAAGCTTATTATCTTTTCTGAACATTCCCTCACCAGAGCAGGGAGCATCAATAAGCACTTTATCAAAACAGCCTGCAAAACGCTCTGCAATTTTTTTTGGATCCTCACTTAATACGCAAAGATTTGGAATACCAAAGACCTCAACATTTTTAAGTAATGCTTTAGCTCTTGAGTTGCTGATATCATTCGTGATTAGCAGGCCTGTGTGATTAAGCTTTGCTCCCAGCTGTGTTGACTTTCCGCCGGGAGCTGCACACATGTCAAACACTACATCACCTTCATCTATTGGAAGAACACTTGCCGGAGTCATGGCACTTGGCTCCTGTATATAGTATAGTCCGGCGAAATAATATGGATGCTTTGCAGGCTTATCCTCCTCTTTATAATAAAATCCATTATCAATCCATGGAATGGGTGTTAACTCAAATGGAGATATCTTTAAAAAATCCTCAACGGAAATCTTCATTGTGTTAATTCTGAGCCCGCATAACCTTTTATCTTCAAAACTGGCTAAATATTCATCATATTCATCTTTAAGCATTTCTTTCATTGTATCTAAATATTTCTGAGGTAAAAGCATATTAATTCCTTTCTAGTTAAGTGCCTGCGCCCTGTAATCTTCGGCAATAATATCAAGCTGTTTGTTAAACTGATCAAGCTTAGTCATATCGTCCTCTTTGTATATTTTATAAAATTCGTCCTGTATACGTATAATTTCCTGTTTGTTTGCCACTTTGTAAAGATTCTGGATATTTCCAAGTATATCTGATACTATATTAGCCTTAATAAGATAGAAATTCTGGGAATCTACAATTTCATCATGTATTCTTGACATTTCCTCATCAAGTGTAACCATAGCGTTGGCAGAAGTGTTAAGACTCTGTTTTACATGTTCCGGAAGATTACCAAGATATTTATACTGCAGCGAATGCTCAATAATAGCCCAGAAATTCATAGCAAGCGTTCTAATCTGTATCTCCACTGGAATTGTCTTTGTACCTGATATTGTTTCAACGCTGTATAAGACAATAATATGATAACTTCTGTAACCGCTTGCTTTCTGGTGAGTGATATAATCCTTCTCACTTTTTATTGTCATATCCTTACGTTTCCTGATAAGCTCAACAACCGTATATATATCATCAATAAATTGGCAGATTAATCTGATGCCTGCAATATCTTCTACAGACTCCTGTATCTTATCCATTTCGATATTTTTTTTCTGAGCTTTTCCTATTATACTTGAGATGCTTTTTACTCTGCCAAGAACCTGCTCAATAGGTGAATACATTCCGTTACTTTGATATTCTTTTATTATATGGTTGAATTTAACTGTCAATTCATCTACAGCTAAATCATAAGGGGTTAGAATTTCCTTCCACATTTGTAATTCCATTCTACACATCTCCAATCTTGCATAATAATTCAATATATTATATCACATGAAACTATTTTAATATAGTCCATTGACATATATTATTAAATCTGCACATAAAAATGTTACATAAGCATGGCATGTTAAAGGGAAAAATATGATTGTCATTATGTTCGTTATATTTATTGGAATTATATTATTTCCATCTATATCATTTAATGGTGCAATGACAGGTCTTACGCTATGGGCTGTTAAGGTTCTGCCTGCACTGTTTCCGGCAATGCTTATCACTGCCTGTATCATGCAGCTATTACCTGCAGCTTCAAGGTTTGCTTATATCTATATCATTGTATGCGGAATATTTTGCGGTTATCCTAATGGTGCGTTTGCGTGTGCACAGTACCATATTAACAATCCTGATGAAACTCTTTGTGAAAAAATATTCGGCTGTTGTAATATATCGGGCTCCGCCTTTGTAGTAAATTATATTTATCATAATTTTCTTTATCAGTATATTGGTTTACTTCCTCTGCTGTTAATTATTTATCTGCCGCCATTTACAATGCTAATGGCTGTATTGGTAAAGTACAAAGCTTTTTCAAAGAAAATTCCACAAACCCAGCCAAATGCTTCTTATACTATAAAAATGCAGAAAGGAATGCATTCACATACGGATTTTCCAGAGATTTTTTGCAAGGCTGTTGATACTGCCGTAGAAAATGCTTTAAAACTTGGCGGT
>JAUNPT010000150.1 GCA_030536565.1 Eubacteriales bacterium
GTTTTGAGTTATTTTGTTTTGGTGTCGCTCGCGGCGACTTGATTATAATATCACTATAAAGAAGCTTTGTCAACAAAAAATTATTTTTATTTTTAGCCCTTTTTTAGTCTGCCTTAGCAATCATCATTTTTCCCTCATACAGTTTTTTACAGGTACAGCTAAATATATTATTGATAACGGTATCTGAAAGTGCATCTAGCTGTTCCTTCGGAATCAATATTCGTATATAATTCTTAGAATACCCGCTGTAGAATTTTTTCCCATCGCATTCAGTAATATCTTCCACAAGGATTTCCAGCTTTCTGCCAACATACCACTCACGATACTGACGTGACATTTTTTTCTCTAATTCAAGGAGTATGCTGCTTCTTTCTGCCTTGGTTTTCTCATCAATCTGACCAGACATCTTATCTGCCACAGTTCCCTTTCTTCTTGAAAACTTAAATATATGCATTTCATAGAAATGGATTTTTTCAAGATATTCTTTTGTTGTACAGAAATCTTCATCAGTTTCCTGTGGGAACCCCACTATTACATCTGTTGTAATTGCAGGATTATCAAGATTCTCTCTTAACCTGTTACAGGCCATCTCATATTCATCAGTTGTATATCTGCGGTTCATAGCCTTTAATGTTTTATCACAGCCGCTCTGCAATGAGAGATGAAAATGAGGACACAGCTTTTTAAGGTTTCCTAGACGCTTCACAAATTCATCTGTAACAATTCTTGGTTCTAAGGAGCCCAAACGTATTCTTTCTATTCCGTCAATCTTTTCTATGCATTCAATAACTTCAATAAGGCTTCCTTTATTATTATCAACGCCATATGAACTAAGATGAATCCCCGTAAGGACGACTTCTTTATATCCTTTTTCCGCCAGCCTTTCAACTTCTGCAATAATATCAGACATCTCCCGGCTCCTGATTCTTCCTCTTGTATAAGGTATAATACAATATGAACAAAACTGGTTACAACCGTCCTGAATTTTAATATATGCTCTTGTATGTTCATTTACCTGATCTATTTCTAATTCTTCATATGGCTGCTTTACTGATAAATCTTCAAGCAGAATATTGTTTAAATGATTCTTATCGTATTCTGCAATAGCCTCAACAATATTGATTTTCATGTTATTTCCCACAATCATATCAACAGACTCATCAGCCTTAGCATTTTCAGAATCCGCCTGTGCGTAGCAGCCAGCTGCAATTACAATTGCATTTGGATTCATTTTCTTCGCCTTATGAAGCATCTGCCTTGATTTCCTGTCTGCAATATTAGTTACAGAACAGGTATTAATAATATAAATATCAGCGGCCGCATTTTCATCAAAGGGAACCATAGTAAATCCTGCTTTCGTAAGCAGCTGTTCCATTGATTCCGCTTCATAAGAATTTACCTTACAGCCCAAATTATGTATTGCTACAGTTCTCATATATTCATCACCTTTATTTATTATTCCTTTCAAAAACCGTCCTAAATTATAAGGCAGTTTTAGTTGACATATCTTTGACAAATGGATATTATTATTTATAAGAGTATATCACTTAAAAGCAGGAGGTACACAATGAAAACAGTACAGATTTCATTAAATTCAATCGATAAGGTAAAATCATTCGTTAATGACATCACAAAATTCGATGTAGATTTTGACCTTGTATCTGTTATTGATGCAAAATCAATTATGGGTATATTCAGTCTTGACCTTTCTAAGCCTATTGACTTAAATATTCATGCTGATAATGACATTGATACTATTCTCTCAGTTTTAGCTCCATACATTGTTTAATTATTTTTTAAGGGGTGTCACACTAAGAAATTTAGCGTGGCACCTCTTTTGCTATGTAAAGGCAATATATAGTTTATATACTGCCTTATTATGTCATTGATTGAGCTACACTAATTTCTTAGTATGACAGCCCCCTTTTATTATGCTTCTATCAGAATCTTTTCTGTTGTCTCCAGTGCAGTCTTCATCAAACCATCAATAACCTCATCGAGATTATGCTCATGTCTTTTAATAATTTCAAGATTCGGCTTTGTAACAGGGTGCTTTGCCACAAATATTGTACAGCAGTCCTCAAATGGCTGGATTGAAGTCTCATAGGTTCCAATCTTTTCAGAAATATCAATAATTTCCTGCTTATCAAAACCAACTACCGGACGGAAAACAGGCATTGTACATACTTCATTAGTACAGTACAGACTCTGCATAGTCTGGCTTGCCACCTGCCCTATACTTTCTCCTGTAACAAGCCCCATGCACTTGCTTTCCATTCCAAGAGTTTCAGCAATCTTCATCATATATCTTCTCATAATAATTGTAAGCTCATCATGAGGACATTTTTCGTAAATTGCAAGCTGAATATCTGTGAAATTAACAACATTTAACATAATAGGTCCTGAATACTTAGCAACAAGCCTTGCTAAATCAACAACCTTCTGTTTTGCTCTCTCGCTTGTATATGGTGGCGCATGAAAATATGTAGCTTCCAGCTGAACACCTCTTTTTGCTACCATATATCCGGCAACCGGACTGTCTATTCCCCCTGACAATAACAGCATAGCCTTTCCTGCAGTTCCTACAGGCATACCACCAGGCCCAGGAATTTCAACTGAATAAATATTAATCACATTACGGATTTCAATCTGCAAAAGCACGTCAGGTTTGTGTACATCGACCTTCATCTCAGGGAATGCATCTAAAAGACGTCCTCCCATTTCCATATTGATTTCCATTGAATCCATCGGATAATTCTTTCTTGCACGTCTTGCATTAACCTTAAATGTAAATTTTTTGTCAGGATATGCCATGTCAATATACTTAACAACCTGCTCTGCCAAATCATCAAAACCATTATCTTCAATCTGAACCACTGGACAGATGCCAATAATACCAAAAACTGTCTTTAATGCATCGACCGTTTCTTCAAAATCAAAATCTGACTTTGCAGTCGCATAGATTCTTCCATTTTCCTTAGTTACATCAAATTCGCCTTCAACCTTCTTTAATGCGTAACGAATCTGCTTTACAAGGGCGTCTTCAAAAATATATCTGTTCTTTCCCTTAACGCCTATTTCTCCGTACTTAATTAAAAATGCTTTGTACATAAATCCTCCTTGTTTTGCGAAGCAAAATCCGAGTCTCTCTGACGAGGAGAGGATTTTAGCCTCCTTGTTTTGCGAAGCAAAATCCAGTTCTGTTTTTTAGAACTTCTCCTCTTGCGGGGAGAGGATTTTAGCCTCATCTTCGTATATTTAATGTCTTGTGAATCTTCGTAATACTGGAAGCAGCTCCCTTAGAGCCGAAATAGTATATTCAATTTCTTCCATCGTAGTTTCGTAGCAGAAGCTGAAGCGTATAGTCGAATCAAGCAGCTTACTGTCTATACCTGATGCCACTAATGTGGAGCTTAACCCTGGTCTGTTTGATGAACATGCCGAACCTGATGACACATATATGTGTTTTTCTTCCAGTGCATGAAGCAATACCTCCGCTCTAACGCCTTCAAAGCCTGCACTCACAATATGAGGTGCCGAGTCCCTTCCTGTCCTTCCATTTATGGTCACACCCGAAATCTTAGACAGTTCAGACACCAGATATTCTTTTATTCTGTACAATCCATCAATTTTTTCATCAAACTGCTCATTATATATTAAAGAAACTGCCTCTGAAAGTCCTGCAATTCCCGGAACATTATCTGTTCCTGAACGCATTCCGCTCTGCTGTCCGCCACCATAGATAATCGGCTTAATTTTCGTTTTGTCCTTAATGTATATAAAACCAGTTCCCTTTGGGGCATGAATCTTGTGCCCACTTACTGACAACAAATCAATATTAAGCTTCTTAGGAACAATTCTGTATTTTCCATAAGACTGTATTGCATCTACATGATATATAATTGAAGGATTAAAGCCTTTAACAATATGTCCGATTTCTTCAATAGGCTCTACTGCCCCTATTTCATTGTTAACATGCATAACAGAAACAAGGATTGTTTGATCATCAAGAGCCTCTCTTAACGCATTAACATTTACAATACCATCATGATCAACTGGCAAAAATGTTACTCTAAAGCCCAATTTTTCAAGATAAAGAAAAGGCTCCTTCACTGAGGCATGTTCGACAGCTGAAGTAATTATATGCTTCCCCTTTCTCTGGTTTGCAAGCGCCGAACCGATAATTGCCATATTGTTGGATTCTGTTCCACCTGATGTGAACACAATTTCTTTTTCAAGACACTTAAGACTCCCTGCAATAACCTTCTTTGCCTTTTTCACATACTGCTCTGCGTCAACACCCTTCATATGCTTTGATGATGGATTACCATAATCCTCAAGCATTACTTTGCTCACAACTTGAACAACCTGAGGATTTACTTTAGTAGTTGCTGAATTATCTAAATATGCTTCCATTTCTTAACTCCAATTCTATTGGTCTTTTTAATCCTCCAAGGTATACATAAGCACAGATGCCAGCATCATTCCAGCTGTTTCTGTTCTAAGTATCCTCTTTCCAAGAGTAATAACCTCACAGCCTGCTGCCAGTGCTAAATCTAATTCCTCCTGGTCAAAGCCGCCCTCCGGCCCAATAAATATACCAACCGACTGTCCTTGTTTTAGCTTCGATATAATACTCTTAGTCTTATCCATTCCCTCTGCACACTCATATGGCAAAAGCTTTACATCTATATCTTCTGCCATTTTTAATGCCTCTTTAAATGTTACAGGCATAGTAACCTCTGGCATAACGCTGCGCTTACTCTGTTTTGCAGCGCTTTCAGCAATGGCATTCCACCTTTTCACCTTGGAATCCGCCTTCTTTGCATCAAGCTTAACAACACTGCGTTTCATGGCAACAGGAATAATCTTAAAAACACCAAGCTCAATACACTTTTGGATAATCAATTCCATCTTATCACCCTTAGGCAGTCCCTGAAACAGATATATTTTTGAAGGAAGCTCCCTGCCTTTTTCATCAACACTATCTATTTCAGCTCTTATATAATCTTCTGTCATTTCCGATATATGACAGTAATAATCCTTGTTATCTCCGATGCTGATTAAAACTTC
>JAUNPT010000012.1:0-3108 GCA_030536565.1 Eubacteriales bacterium
TTTTCCTCGAGGTGTTTTATTTATTAATAAATATACCATATTTTGTCAACAATTTGCAATACTTTATAACTTTTTCCGACAATTATATATATTTTCACCAAATTATATTCTTATGCTACTCAAATACATTAATCTTTACTTAAGCTGTGAAGCTAATGCATCTGGTGCCTTTGAAAGTAATTCATCAATACCTGCAGGATTCTTACCGCCTGCCTGAGCCATGTTAGGACGTCCACCGCCGCCGCCGCCTACTATTGCTGCCAGTGCTTTAATAAGGTTTCCAGCATGTGCTCCTCTGGCAATCGCATCATCTGTTGCCATTGAAATTAAATTAACCTTATCATTCTGTGCACTTACAATAAGAACAACTCCTGAGCCAATCTGGTTCTTTAACTGGTCACCCAAATTCCTAAGCTCATTCATATCTACATTATCTACCCTGGCCGCAAGGAATTTAACTCCGTCAACCTCTTTAACATCGTTAGTTACATCTCCTAACGCATTATTGGCAAGCTCAGCCTTAAGCTTTTCATTCTCACTGGAAAGCGACCTGATTTCGTCATTCATAGTATGAATCTTTTTAACAAGCTGTGCTGTTTCACACTTAGCGGCTTTAGCTGCATCTGCTATTCTCTTTTCAATGTCAGCATAATACTTTAATACTCCACTGCCTGTTAAAGCCTCAATTCTCCTAACACCTGCTGCGACACCTGATTCTGAAAGAATCTTAAACAGCATAATATTAGATGTATTTGCAACATGTGTACCACCACAAAATTCTATTGAGAAATCTCCCATAGATACAACACGAACCTTCTCGCCATATTTCTCACCAAACAGTGCCATAGCGCCAGTCTTTTTTGCTTCCTCAATTGTCATAACCTCTGTGTTAACCTCAACAGCCTCTGCAATCTTTTCATTGACAATTGCTTCAACTTTTGCAATCTCCTCATCTGTCATACTCTGGAAATGAGTAAAATCGAAACGAAGTCTTTCTGGATTAACAAATGAACCCTGCTGTTCTACATGTTCACCTAATACTGTTCTTAATGCTTTCTGTAAAAGATGGGTTGCAGAATGGTTCTTACATGTATCAGCTCTCTTTGATGCATCTACAAGCAGCTTTGCCATATCCTTTGTTTTAAGCATACCCTTTGTACATACACCGACATGTCCAATCTTGCCGCCCTTAAGCTTAATTGTTGTATCTACTCTGAACTCGCCTTCGGCAGCTTCGATCAGCCCTGCGTCGCCTTCCTGTCCACCCATTGTTGCATAGAAAGGGGTTTCCTCTACAATAACTGTTCCTTTATCTCCCTCTGTCAATGCATCTGCAATTTCTTCTTCTGTCGTAAGAACTGTTATTGGTGATTCATAAACGAGCTTATCATACCCGACAAATTCACTTGTGATTTCTGGTGCAATTTCATCATATACCGTTGCATCTGCGCCCATATAATTAGTTGTCTTACGGGCATTACGAGCCATTATTCTCTGCTCGTCCATAGCTTTCTTAAAGCCTTCTTCATCGACGGAAATATTCTTCTCCTCTAATATTTCCTTAGTTAAATCAATTGGAAATCCATAAGTATCATACAACTTAAATGCATCTGCACCTGTAAGCACTGTACTTCCGGTTTTAGCCAGCTCATTCTCCATATCTGCAAGAATACTTAAGCCCTGATCAATTGTCTTATTAAATTTATCTTCCTCCTGGTCAATAACCTTAAAGATAAATGCTTTCTTTTCCTCTAATTCCGGATATCCATCTTTAGAACCTTCAATAACTGTCTCGCACAGCTTTGAAAGGAATTTTCCCTGTATTCCTAAAAGTCTTCCATGTCTTGCAGCTCTCCTTAAAAGTCTCCTAAGGACATATCCTCTGCCTTCATTAGATGGCATAATTCCATCACTTACCATAAATGTTACTGAACGGATATGGTCTGTGATTACACGTATTGAAACGTCCTGCTGCTCATCTTCCTTATATTTGATGCCAGCCATTTCACAAACTCTGTTTCTTAAGGCCTGTAATGTATCCACATCAAAAATAGAATCAACGTCTTGGACAACTACTGCAAGTCTTTCAAGTCCCATACCTGTATCAATATTTTTCTGAATAAGATCAGAATAATTTCCCTTGCCATCATTATTAAACTGTGAAAATACGTTATTCCATACTTCCATATATCTGTCGCATTCGCAGCCTACTGTACACCCTGGCTCACCACAGCCATATTTTTCACCACGGTCATAATATATTTCTGAACATGGGCCGCATGGACCTGCTCCGTGCTCCCAAAAATTATCCTCTTTACCAAAGCGGAAAATTCTATCAGCTGCTATACCAATTTCCTTGTTCCAGATTTCAAAAGCTTCATCATCATCTTCATAAATAGATGGATAAAGTCTGTCCGGGTCAAGCCCTACTACATCTGTTAAAAACTCCCATGACCAGTGAATAGCCTCAGTCTTAAAATAATCACCAAATGAAAAATTACCAAGCATCTCAAAGAATGTACCATGTCTTGCTGTCTTGCCTACATTTTCAATATCTCCCGTTCTGATGCATTTCTGGCATGTTGTCACTCTTCTCTTTGGCGGAATCTCCTGTCCTGTAAAATATGGCTTTAATGGAGCCATACCTGAATTAATAATCAACAGGCTGTTGTCATTATGTGGAACAAGTGAAAAACTTTTCATTTTTAAATGTTCTTTGCTTTCAAAAAAATCAAGGAACATCTTTCTTAACTCGTTAACGCCTCTGTACTGCAATTTTTCTTCCTCCTGAATCGCTGCTTTTACAGCATTATTTATAATTATATTGTTTAACCTATTCTGTCACAGATTCCTGTGCCTTTTTATCAGCCTTCTTCAAATCTGATTTCCTGCGAAGCTTACCACCGACAAATACCGCCGCAACAAGGAGCAGTATCATTATAATGAATTTTACAGCTTCAAAAATCACTTCACCGGCCAATGTACCTAATAAACCTATCATAAATCCTCCTACTTCTGAGTCCTTCTTTAACCATCAAAATACGACATCATATTTTATCATACTATTTTATTTTTAGTTATATCCTTCATTTTGATACATTCTTGTCG
>JAUNPT010000012.1:3118-20072 GCA_030536565.1 Eubacteriales bacterium
TATCAACAATCCCATGTCCCATTATCCAGAAAATGCCTTGCCTTTCTTTCCGCACCTGAAATAATTGACGGATTGTAACCTATCATATTCAAAAGCTTAATTGCATTACGCGTGGTTGCAGGGCCCTTAAACAGCTTAAAATTAAAGATTACATTATTATCTGACACTTCCTCCTGAAAATGATAATTGTCAAAATTGGAAACAAGCATGGAGGTTAATTCAATATCATGGGTAGCAGCAAAACACAATGCTCTGCGTCCTGAAATACTTTTAAGTATCTCTGAAGACGCTGCAATTCTTTCTACTGTATTAGTTCCCCTAAGAACCTCATCTACAAAGCACAGCACTGGCATGCCAGTTTCATTCACTGCGTCGAGGATACGCTTTAAGGACTTAATCTCAACAATATAATAGCTGTTGGAGTTACTCAAATCATCTTTCAATGCCATTGATGAATAAATCCTGTATTCAGGTGCCCGATACCTTTCTGACACACTTGTATTGATTGTCTGTGACAGGATTGTATTGATTGCGATTGTTTTCAAAAATGTTGATTTTCCAGATGCATTTGAACCTGTTAATAAAACATGCTTTCTTGCAGTAATTGAATTGGCTACAGGCTTCTCAATCAATGGATGAAAAGCCTTTTCCACCTCCATACCGCAGTATCCCCCTGTATTTGCGACAAATTCAGGTATTGACCAGTACGGCAGCTGTCTCCTAAACGATGCAACAGCTATTGAGCTTTCAATAAATCCAAGTGTATCCATCAGCTCATACACCTCACCAGTTTTATTATTCATACTCCTGACCACATTATTAAATTTAATTAAATCCACATGGGTAAGCATTCTTATATAATCAAGAATTATCTCTGCCAACGAACCATCTATAGTTCCCGTTTCCAAAAGCCACGCATTCTTTTTCACCTTTGTAAATGCTTTATCAAGCCTTTCCAGCAATTGATTATATTCCTTCAGCTCTTTTATACCTAATGCCCGGATTTCCTGCCCAGCTGAAAGCATTCTTATAATCTGGTTAACACATACAAAATAATGTTCTACCCTTGCCTTATATTTGTAATAAGTAATCACTGAAAATGCAATTGATAAAATCATTGCCCATATTCCTATGACCGGATTATAAAAAACGCAGAAAATAACAGCAGCCAAAAGTATGATAAATGCCATATAATGAATCAGATTACTTCCAGTCTCTAAATCCATAAGAAGGTCAACATAATCACTAATTGAAATCCTTCTGGTATGCCCCAGCTTCTTGAAAATTTTCTGAATGTTTATCCTATCCTTTTCATTTCTATCAAAAAAAGATGCCAGACGCTCCGTTTCATCCAGTGTTTTTTTACTCTGGCTTATATTTCGTAATCTCTTATACAGATATTCCTCCCCTACTGAGGAATTAGTATTGTTAATCATACAAAAGACATCGTCCATATTAAGGTCGTTCCATGTTATGTCATCAATAACATTCTCCTGAGTGCCATTCTTAAAATAATGGGATATCTTCTCATATTCATCCATTGTATACTGTCTTTTAGGCCTTACTCCCCATTCAGCCATAAGCTTGTCTATACTCTTTTTACAGGCTTGTCTTTTATTTTGAATTACTGTGTATATAACAACAGCTGCCACTATAACAGCAAAGATAATCCTCATATCAACATTTTGCATATCTGTCTCTCCAATACTGTGTGTTTAGTTATGTTTTTCCATTTCAACTGCCGCTGCAAGGGCAACTTCCATCATCTGTCTAAAAGAATTTTGACGCTGTAAGGCATCAAGACTTTCTCCTGTGTATAAATGGTCGCTGATTGTCAACATGGCAAGAGCTTTTTTTCTAAGCCTTGCTGCATTCATATAAAGGGCTGCTGCTTCCATATCTACTGCAAGTACATTCATCTTTTTCCATCTGTCATTAACCGAATTATCATCATTATAAAATATGTCTGAAGATAATATATTACCCACATGCGGCTTAATATCTAATTTTTCTGCACATTTTACCGCTGCTGACAAAAGCTCATAATCTGCAACCGGTGCATAATGGCCTGGCAGATTATAGGACGATACATAATTGGAATCAGTACATGCCCCCATTCCAAAAACCAAGTCCATCAGCTTAATATCATCTGAGAATGCCCCTGCCGAGCCTATGCGTATAATGTGCTCCACATCATATTCACTAAATAACTCATAGCTGTATATACCTATAGACGGCATTCCCATTCCGCTTCCCATTACAGACACTTTAACCCCATCATAGTTTCCTGTAAATCCAAGCATGTTACGGACCCTGTTAAAGCATTTAACATCGCTAAGATACTCTTTTGCAATAAATTCTGCCCTCAACGGGTCTCCCGGCATCAAAACTGTTTTTGCTATTTCTCCCGCCTGTGCACTGTTATGTGGTGTTGGCATAATAAATCCCTCCATTCCTGTTTTAAAAAGGCTGTCGCTTTTACACGACAGCCCGATGTACAATAAATATTACTTTCCAGGATACTTAATTACTGATTCCACCCTATACCCCTTAAGCTTATCTCTGCCCTTCAAGCCTTCAAGTTCCATTAAGAACGCAATTCCTGCAACTTCGCCGCCAAGCTCCTCAACAAGCTTAATAATAGCTTCTATCGTTCCGCCTGTTGCAATAAGGTCATCAACAATAACAACCTTCTGGCCTTTTTTTATGGCATCTTTATGAATTTCTATAGTAGCAGTGCCATATTCCAATTCATAATCTGCCGAAATTGTCTCACAAGGCAGTTTTCCTTTCTTACGTACCGGAACAAATCCCTTACCAAAATTATAAGCAACCGGAACACCGAAGATGAAGCCTCTTGATTCAGGGCCAACAACAACATCAAAATCTATATCTTTTATTAAATTGCTGATGCCATCTACTGCAAGCTTTAATCCATCTGGATCTTGTATAACACTTGTAACGTCTCTGAATATAATCCCTTCCTCTGGAAAATCCGGTATACTTCTTACGTAATCTTCAACTTTTTTCATTTAGCTTTTGCCTCCATTTGTTCCTTAAAAATTATTTTTATCATATCACATCACATTTATACAATCAAGCAAACCAGTCCTGAATTTTCATTCATGACCTTTTCCAGAGTGGTACATATTTTATCAACACTTTCTCCCGTAATATTATGGGTTTTCTCCCTTATTCCATCCTCTACAATCTGTTCCACTGTCTTTCCGAATATATTAGTATCCCATATGCCCTCAGCGTTATCCTTTGTATGCTGCTCAATATAAGCAATCAAATCATCCGCCTGATTCTTTGTACCAACAATAGGTGCAATTTCAATATTTATATTTGTTTTCAATAAATTTATAGCCGGAACCTGTGCCTTTATCTTAACCCCAAATTTATTGCCATTCTTAATAACCTCAGGTGTTTCAAGCGTTATCTCATCTCTTGCAGGGGTAACTATGCCAAAGCCTGAAACATTAACATCTGATAATGCATTTGCCATCTTCATAAATTCCTGTTTTTTCTGAGACAGTTCACGAATCATGTTGATTAACTGATATTCATTATGGACAGGTTCATTAGTCAGCTCACTTAATACATCGTAATAAACATCTGGCTTCATTTTAAACTGATAAACAACTGTTCCGGTTGAAAGGTCTGTGCTGTTTAAGTCAATGGATTCTATGTAATTATCTGTCTCCTCCCCTATATGCCTTTTTACATCTTTTATTTTTGATATTTCGTCCATTACGCGAAAAGCCATTGATGTAATATATTTCTTTAAGGCATGATCCTCTGAGAGCATGCTTACCCATTCCGGAGCATAGTAATCTATTTCTGAAACAGGAAATTCCATAAGAACATTTTCCAATATCTTCATTACATCATTCTTCTGCAGCTGGTCACAATTCACCGGCATAACATGAACCTTATACTTTTCCTCCATCTGTCTGGAAAGCTCAATTGTTTCCTGTGAATGAGGTTTCGCACTGTTAAGCAGAACTATAAATGGCTTGCTCAGCTTTAAAAGCTCTAAAATAGTTTTCTCCTCTGCTGGAACATAGCTTTCTCTGTCAATGTCTGTAAAAGAGCCATCTGTAGTTACAACAATTCCTATTGTGGAATGCTCCTCTATAACCTTTCTTGTCCCTATTTCAGCAGCCCTTGTAAAAGGAATTGCCTCCTCAGACCATGGTGTTTTCACCATTCTTTCCTTATCGTGCTCTATATGTCCTAAAGCTCCCTCAACCATAAATCCAACGCAGTCAATCAGTCTTGTCTTCATTGTAAGCCCTTCTGCCGGATGAATTATAGCAGCTTCGCTCGGAACAAATTTAGGCTCTGTAGTCATAATTGTTGTTCCGGCCGCGCTTTGAGGCAGTTCATCTCTTGCCCGCTCTTTCACATGCTCATTTTCCATTTGCGGAAGGACACAAAGATCCATGAATCTCTTAATAAATGTTGATTTCCCAGTCCGCACAGGCCCAACAACTCCAAGGTATATTTCACCCTTTGTCCTCATCTGTATATCATGGTATATATCGTATCTTTTTTCAGTATCAGCATTTAATTCCATAACCATAAAAAATCCTCCCAAATATACATATTTATGTATATTCAGAAGGACTTCATATAATTCTATTATTTTTCAGAGTGAAATCTTATAATAAGTTTATTCACTATCTGTCTTATCTACCGGCTCATACCCTGTAACCTTCCCTATTACAAAAAGAACTGTAAGCATCATTACAGACGCTATGGCAAGCACAATAAAAACATTCTGTATAAAGCCTGCCAGAATAAATGACACAAAAGAAACCGCTGCAACTGTCAACGAATATGGAATCTGGGTTGCTACATGATTTACATGGCTGCACTGTCCACCTGCTGATGCCATTATTGTTGTGTCTGATATTGGTGAACAATGGTCTCCGCATACTGCTCCCGCAAGGCAGGCTGCAATAGAAATAACCATCATCTCCCCATTTGGAAACACATTTATAACGATAGGAATCAGAATACTAAATGTCCCCCATGAAGTTCCTGTTGCAAATGCAAGCCCAAGCCCCACTGCAAATATAATAGCTGGAAGCAGGGCCTTTAAAGCTGAGGCAGAGCCAGCCACAAGTCCTGCCACAAAAACGTCAGCACCTAAAAGATTTGTCATTCCTGACAAAGTCCATGCCATAGCAAGAATCAAAATCGGCGAAATCATGGCTTTAAATCCTTCTGGTATACAGCTCATAAACTCTGCAAACGATATTACCTCCCTTAGCATATAAAAGAAGAATGTAAATATCAATGTAAAAAATGAACCGAGCACAAGCCCCACCGATGCATCAGAGGCTGCAAAGGCAGTAATGAAATCTTCACCTTCAAAAAAGCCTCCGGTATAAACCATTCCCGCTATACAGCTGGCAATAAGCACGATAACAGGAAGCACAAGATCAATGACCTTCCCTTTATGATTAAATACCGTCTGTTCATTATCCTTGTAAGGCCTGTCTGGTGTAGTATATATATCCCCTCTGATTGCATTAAGCTCATGCTTACGCATCGGACCATAATCTATTCTTTTGAGCGTAACAAAAATAATCATGATTAATGTAAGCAGCGCATAAAAATTATACGGAATTGTTCTTAAAAATGTTGTAAATCCATTAATTCCAGAATCCTCTGGAACTGAGGATGTGACTGCCGCTGCCCATGAGCTTATAGGTGCAATAATACATACCGGAGCTGCTGTCGCATCAATAATATAAGAAAGCTTTGCCCTTGAAACTCTATGTGAATCTGTAACTGGTCTCATTACACTTCCAACTGTAAGGCAGTTAAAATAATCATCTACAAAAATAAGTACGCCCAAAGCCATAGTTGCAAGCTGTGCCCCTATTCTTGTTTTAATATGCTTTGACGCCCATGTACCAAAGGCCGCAGAGCCTCCTGCTCTGTTCATAAGTGCTACAAGTATCCCAAGAAGCACCAAAAATAAAAGGATACCTACATTCCAGCTGTCAGAAAGCTTATAAACCATACCTCCGTCTTCATTAAAAAGCATAGTATTCATCATAAGCTCTGCATTAAAATTAGAATACAGCAGCGCACCTGTAATAATTCCTGCAAACAGGGAAGAATATACCTCCTTGGTTATAAGTGCAAGTCCAATTGCTACAACTGGCGGCAGCAGTGCAAATACTGTTGAATACGCTGCACTTGTATATTCTGTATCACCCGTATTTACTGGAACTGCAATTGAATAAATAATAAGTGCCAGCACTGCCATAAGCAGCACAACCATAAATATTTTTTTCTTATTCATCTGTAAATCCTATTATATTCTCCTTCTGATTTATTTTTATTGTCTGCAAAACAACAATTAATATATTATAACATGAAAACTTTTATTCACAAACCTTTTTAAAGCAAATCCCTTACTATCTCTGAAGCCAGCACAAGTCCTGCCGCAGCTGGAACAAATGCGATGCTTCCCGGTATACTTCTTCTTGCATTATCCTCTAATGGCGCAGATACCTTCATTGGGGCTTCCTTTGAAAAAACGACTTTAAGCCCTTTAACACCTCTTTTTTTCATTTCATAACGCATAACTCTTGCCAGCGGACACACTGATGTCTTGTATATATCTGTAACTTCAAACAATACCGGATTTAATTTATTTCCAGCCCCCATACTGCTGATGACTGGCGTTCCAGCCGCTTTGCTTTCCATAATGATATCTATTTTAGCAGCAACTGTATCAACACAATCAACAACATAAGCATATTCTTTAAAACTGTATTCATCATGATTTTGTGGAAGATAAAAGCTTTGATGCAGCTCCAGTTCAATATCAGGATTAATATCCTTAAGCCTCTCTGCAATAACCTCAACCTTTGGACGTCCTATGGTGCTGTGCAGAGCTATAATCTGTCTGTTTATATTCGAAACACTTACTGTGTCATTATCAGTAAGCACTAACCTACCTACACCGCTTCTTGCCAAAGCCTCTGCCACATAACCTCCTACACCTCCCACACCAAATATAGCAACTGTAGAATGTGCCAGCTTTTCCATGGCATCATCTCCCAAAAGCAGCGCTGTTCTTGATAATTCTTCTTTCACCCCTAACCTCCTTATTCATCAAACTCCGCCAGAACATAATAACCTCTGCTGGTTTCTCCCACTTCCTTTACAACACCATTTCTTGACTTCAGCCTGTCAGGTGTAGCAAAATTGCCAGACATGGCAACCGCAGGCTCTATTGTATAATAATAACTGCTTGGAAGCTTTCCTTCTGTTACTTCAACTTTATCTCCAGCCTTAACAAGATTAGGCCTGCTCATTGTAAATTCCATTTCTCTCATAAATATACCCCGCTTCTATATATTAAATATTCAATTTATTCAGGCACCTAAGCGTATATTCGTCCACCTTACTCTTTAACACCGCATTTTCCTGCCTGTCACTCCACTGCGCATCTGACATTATTATATCTGCTGAAGCTGCCGCCGCTTTCAAAACCCTGGCATCAGCAAATATATCGCCAATTCCAAAATCAAATTCCCCGCTTTGCCTTACACCAAAGAAATCTCCGGGCCCTCGAAGCTTTAAATCTTCTTCCGCTATTTTAAAGCCATCGTTGGATTTATTAAGAATTTCCAGACGTTCTTTAATCTTCTTTGATTTAGAAGCTGTAGAAAAAATACAGTAGGACTGATATCCTCCCCTGCCAACCCTGCCACGCAGCTGATGGAGCTGGGCAAGTCCAAAACGCTCCGCATTTTCAACCATCATCACTGTCGCATTCGGAACATTTACTCCGACTTCAACTACAGTCGTTGAGACAAGTATATCTATACTGCCAGCAGAAAACAGCTCCATTATGCGGTTTTTCTCTGATGGCTTCATTTTTCCATGAAGATATTCAATTCTAATGCTGTCAGGCATAGATTTTTTCATGCTTTCTGTATAATCTATCACGTTCTCTGCCTCAATATTTTCACTTTCTTCAACCATTGGACATATGACATATACCTGCCGGCCCTCTTTTATCTGATTTTCCATAAACCTGTAGGCTTTGGCACGATAGCTTTCGTCAACGACACAATTCTTAATCGGAAGTCTGTCAGACGGCATCTCATCAATAATTGAAATATCTAAATCTCCATATACTATAATTGCCAATGTTCTTGGTATAGGAGTGGCGCTCATAACAAGGATATGCGGATTATGTCCTTTTTCTGAAATCGTACGTCTCTGATTAACACCGAATCTGTGCTGCTCGTCCGTAATAACCAGAGCAAGCTTTTTGTATTCTACTTTTTCCTGAATAAGTGCATGTGTGCCTACAATGATATCTGCCTGCCCGTCTGCAATTCTTTTACAGGCTTCCCTTTTCTGTACTGCAGTCATTGAACCAACCAGAAGCTCAACCTTAAGCTCAACACCAAATTGTGCAAACATATTCGTCATTGCTTCGTGCTGCTGCTTTGCAAGCACCTCTGTAGGAACCATCATAGCCCCCTGATTTCCTGAAAATGCTGCATTCATCAATGCCAGCACCGCAATTATAGTTTTTCCTGAACCTACATCTCCCTGAATAAGTCTGCTCATCATATGCTTTGAAGACATATCTTCCTTAACCTCGCACCATGTACGAAGCTGAGCGTCTGTGAGCTTATAAGGCAGCTTTAAAATAAACTCTCCCGTTCTTTTATCATCAGGTATTACATATTCATTTTTCTGACATACGTTTTTTTCCTTAAGGCTTCTTACAGCCAGAACAAAAAGAAAAAACTCCTCAAAAGCAAGACGCTTTCTTGCCTCCATATACTCCTCCATTGATTTTGGAAAATGTATCTGAACAAGTGCAAAATTATGTTCTGCCAAATGATATTTTTCTCGTATTTCCGAAGGTATATACTCTTTTTCCAATCCGGTTTTATATTTTTCCAATGCCTGTCTTACTGCCTTTGCCACAACCTTATTTGACAGTCCCTTAGTCAGGGGATATACCGGCTGCATTTCACCCATAAGCTTCCCATATTGGGCCAATGTATACAGCTGTGGCTGTTCTAAAACCATCTGATTCTTTTTTATAGAAGCATGTCCTCTGAATACATACCTTGCACCTATTTTCAGTGTATTTCTAAGGAATGGCATGTTGAACCAGACACATTTACATGTGCCTCCTTCACAGTCCTTAATATAAGTCGAAATAACTCTCAGCCTGCCTGTATTATACATTTCAACAGACTTTACAACCACGCCGTCAATTGCAGTAATATTCCTTTCAGGCTCCTGTATATAATCATTAATAAAAACAGGCTTTTCATATACATCATAATCCCGTGGGTAAAAACCCACGAGATCCTCAACTGTGTACACAGAAAGCCTGTTTAATAAATCAGCTGTTTTTTCGCCAATTCCCTTTAATTCAGTTATATTCATATAAATCACCATTCTTGCTGCAGTCTGCAGCCTTTGGGTTTTGTCTAAACTGCAGAATTACTCTACTGAAACAATATAATAATAAACTGGCTGTCCGCCTTCCTGAAGCTCAACATCTATATCCGGGAATTTTTCTTCTATCTTTGCCGAAATGTCCTCTGCTTCTTCCTCTGATACATCAAGGCCATAATATAAACTTACAAGCTCTGAATCATCATCAAGCATTGCCTCTATCATTTCTAAAACAGCTGCCTCTACAGTTTTTCCAACTGCAAGAAGGCCTGAGTCCCCAAGTCCAAGATAATCATCTTTATGAATTTCCCTGCCGTCAATAGAAGTATCTCTTACTGCATAAGTAAGCTGTCCTGACTTAACGTATTTTACAGCTTCCTTCATTGCATCTTCATTTTCCTTGGCACTTCTTGACATTTCAAAATTAATCATAGCTGTAATTCCCTGAGGAATTGTCTTTGTTGGAATTACAACAAGCTTTTTATCCTCAACAATAGAAGCTGCCTGCTGTGATGCAAGAATAATATTGCTGTTGTTTGGCAGTACATATATTGTATCTGCATTAATCTTTTCTGCCGCATTGATAATATCCTCTGTTGAAGGATTCATTGTCTGTCCTCCCTCAATGACCTGGTCAACACCCAGTCCTGCAAAAATCTCTGCAATTCCGGCGCCGGCAGCAATTGTAATAAATCCGAAATCCTTGCGTGGCTCCTCTTTTTTGTTGATTTCCTTCATTGCATCTGCCGCAGCTGCTGCCTGAAGCTCTGCCTGTGAAGCAACCTTCTGGTTGTGCTCCTCGCGCATATTATCAACTTTCATCTTTGTAAGCTGACCATATGTTAAAGCCTTTTCAAATGCCTGACCCGGATGGTTAGTATGGACATGCACCTTAACTATATCGTCTAATGCAACGCATACGATGGAATCGCCTATTGATGAAAGAAAAGCCTTAAAATCTGCTTCTGTCTTTTCATTAAATTCCTTATCAAGCATAATAATAAACTCTGTGCAGTATCCAAACTTAATATCCACATCAGCAGCTGCACCTGTGCCAGACTTTACTGCCTGTGCTGCTGGCCTGGAATCTTCTATACTAAAATCTGTAACCTTTCCTGTCAGTGCATCATGCATTCCGCGAAGGACTACTACCAGCCCCTGTCCGCCTGAATCTACTACACCTGCTTCTTTTAAAACCGGAAGCATCTCCGGTGTTTTAGATAACACATACTCTGCATGTTCAATAATCTTTTCAATAGCCTCAGCTATATCGTCAGTCTCGCCTGCAACCTCTGCAGCCTTATCTGAAACTCCCTTGGCAACAGTAAGAATTGTACCCTCTTTAGGCTTCATTACTGCCTTATATGCTGTTTCTGTGGCTCTCTGTGCAGCTAATGCAATAGTCTCAACGGTAAGTTCACTGACTCCTGCCATCTCCTTTGTAAAGCCTCTGAACAGCTGAGATAAAATTACACCTGAGTTACCTCTGGCACCTCTTAGCGAACCTGTTGAAATAGCTTTTGCCAGAGTATCCATGCTAGGATTGGCAATAGCCTGAACTTCCTTTGCTGCTGACATGATTGTCATTGTCATATTAGTTCCTGTATCACCATCTGGAACAGGAAATACGTTAAGATCATTAATCCATTCTTTCTTTGATTCAAGATTCTTAGCACCTGCGAGAAACATTTTCTGCAAAAGTGCCGCATCTATTGTACTTGTTGCCACAACTTTCCTCCATTCCGCCTTACGGCTGCATAAACAATATAATATTAATCGATGACGCGGACGCCTTCAACATAAATGTTAATTTTTTTAATCTCAAGTCCTGTAAACTCGTGAACCTTATATTTGACATTTTCAATAAGATTATCAGCAACTGTTGAGATACTGACACCATAAGATACAATGACATGAAAGTCTAATTCTATCTTGTTATCCTCGTCTATTGTCACGCTGATTCCTCTTGTAAGGCTGTCACCCTTCAAAAGCTTCACTAATCCATCTTTCATGCTTACTGCTGCCATTCCGACAATACCAAAGCACTCTACTGCTGTTGAGCCTGCATATTTAGCAATGACTTCTGAATCAATAGAAATAGTTCCCAACTGTCCGTCTAAATGCCCTTTCATATCTATACCTCCATTCGCGGATACACAAATTATCCAATTTATTATATATATTATACACTCTATTATTCTAAAAATAAACTACAAAATAAAATAAGGTAAACCGCACAAAATCCTCCGACCCCGGGCAATTCACCTTACTAAACTGGTATAAATCATATTCAACAATAGATTATGCACGCTCAACTTTTCCAGAACGCAAACATGATGTACATACATACATCTTCTGAGCTGCACCATTAACTTTAACTCTAACAGACTTAACATTAGAATTCCAGATTTTATTAGATCTTCTATGAGAATGACTCACTGCGTTACCAAAGTGAGCACCTTTTTCGCATATTGCACATTTTGCCATTTCAAATACACCTCCTTACCGGTATTGGGTATTTTACCCACAACAAAAAGTATTGTATCAGATATCTTTATCTTTTGCAAGAATTATTTTTCAAAAAATAGTTCAAAAATAGTTCTTAAAAATAATTTTCCTTATTTCAGCTGATGGCAGAACATATTATATCCCACAATAACTAACGTAATAATAATACATATACATAAGAATATATTTTCCATCAACAGCAGTGCTATAATCATGCCAACAGCAATCCAGAACATTATAAATCCAAGCATTCTGCACATATACTTCACCCAAATAGAATCCGTCTGTATATTCTATGCAGAAAGCTCCTGATTATAACCTTGTCTTATACAATTACTCTGAAACCTTGTCTATTGCGTCATTAATTTCTTTGCTTTCCTTTACTCTGCCTGACTTGCCAGAAACTTTATCAATCAAATCCGGAACCATATCTAATATCTTAGTAATAGTATCCTGATTCTTGATATTAACAAGCTTTGTTGCACCATTCTGAATGACCAGAACAGCACTTGGAGAAACCTTCCCTGTCATTGCTCCGCCTGCATTGTTTTTTTTATCTCCGGCAAAAGCACCTGCTCCAACGCCAAACGATACATCAACTAATGGTAAAATAATCGTATCATTAACAGTAACTGCATCTCCAACTACCGTTTTAGCTGACACAAATGAATCCATCCCCTTAAAAAGTGATGCTACTGTAGCATCAAAATTATTCTCTGCCATGTAAATATCCTCCATTCTCCATTACTGCTACACTCAGTATAGCATTTTTAATTTTCTAATCAATTACTTATTTATAAATTTACGAATTTGTTTATTCGTATAACACTTTACCGCAATTACAGCTATCCAAAAAATCTGCACATGTCCCTTTAAATAAATATCTGCCTCTAAAACCTCATTCTCAAAATCTGGCTTAATACCAATATCCAGCCCTAAAAAACCATACAGACAGGCAAGCCACATTGCAGCCTTTCCTGTAGTCTCTGGATCTTCAAAGCCGAAATGAAAATCCACAATATATTTTGAGGGCTTTATAAGCTTAAAAAGCTTTATTAATTGCTGCTTTACAAACTCAAATAATTTTTTGTTATCAGGGTCATTTATTATTTCAATCACCCTGCCGGCTTTTTCAGACAGGCTTTCTTTTGCCTTAATTATTTTATTATATACATCAGCAGCTTTTTTAAAAATATTTTTAATTATTCTAATTATGTTGCCGGCCAGCGAAAGTATCTTATTCTTAGCTCTTAAAAAAATTGACTTTTTTGTTTTTTTGCCAGCTCCTAATGCTAAAGAGCTGCCAGCCTCATCATAAGCTTTGGCTGTATTATGCTCCAAAGCTGTTTTCTCCAATGCTTTTAAGCTTATATTATCAGCCGCTTCTTTATCAGCTTCCGGATTATTTTTATAATCCTGTGGCAGTCCGCCATCAAAAATATTTTTTTCTTTTTTTTGTTTTATTTTTTTTCTTTTTCCATGACTGCCTTTAGCTTTATCTTCACCAAACAGGCAAAACCACAAAAGCTTTGCCTTCATATAAGCTTTATTATCCTTATAGATAAATCTGCCTCTTACAATATGTGCAAGCCATGTGACTTTTATATCTGCTCTTAATGTTCCATGATAATCAGCTTTTATACAGTAATGAACCGGTGCAAATAATATAATCAAAAGCAGCAGTACAATAAGCCCAATAACGGACAGCAGTATAATCCCTGCTATTTTTAACAATAAAAAAATGATTTCCAGCATTCCCCCACCTATCTGCAGCCTATATTCTGTCCGAATCCTAAATATTCCTTGATGTTAAAGCTTCCTGTGCTCTTATATACCTCGTCTATTATCATTCTGACAAGTTCAAGAGCTTCGTTATACCCTTTAGCAATACCAATTATATATACATTTTCCAAATGCTTTTTATTTTTATAAAATGGCTGAAGCAGAATATTTGCCGGAATTATCTCTAACAAATCATCAGGATTTGCAGCAATCTGGATAAGATAGGTGTCTATCTGGAATCTGCTTTTCCTTATTTTCCCAAAGATCTTATACTTCTGCTTTCCAGCATTTTCCCCAATATACAGCTTTCTATACCACTTCATAATAAGCCCCCTGTATTAATCCTTAAGCAGCTTCATTACTTCAATGACTGCCATCTGCTCTGCAGCATCATTGCACTGCTCTAACGACAAATTAATATAGTTCTGTATTTCCTCAGTGCTGTTGAAAAAAACAGGAAGCTGTGAAAGCACTGACGACATTACTGCCCGGCGTACAAGCTGTGTCTTTGACTTAAAGCTTTCCGCAAGCTGTGCAATAAGTTCTTCACATACTCCATCGGCATATGCATTCTCCGGTACTTCTTCCAAAAGCCCATTAATTTCCAATGATACAAAATCACTTCCTGACTGAAGCTTTGCAGTCTTAGCCAGTGCAGTATAGATATCAAGCTGTCCTGATTCTAATAATTTTTCTTTATAATTAGCTATAGCCAAATCAACTGCAAAATCACATTTTGAAACTACTGAAAGTATTCTTTCCTGCTTTCCCTCAAAAGCTTCAAACCTGCCAAGAAGTTCTTCTGACAGCTGTGCATTTTCATCAAGGAAGCACTTATTAACCTCAAAGATAATTGCAGCTCCATTCTGTATTTCCTCTACATCTAAGAAAGCCTCTTTACCAGTAAGCAGTATTGTATAAGCATCATTTACCATCTGAGCAAGAAGTACGAACATATCGGCACAATCAGTAATTTTCTCAGATGCAATAGTAAGTGCTCCTCTGAGTCTGTCATACTCTGCCTTGTCTGCACTGGCATAATCCGCATTATCAAGTGTCTTAAATATGTCATAGCATTCCGGGAATTTTTCCCTGAGACCTGCCATACTTCCTATCATTGCCGATGTTCTTAATGTATATGCAAAATCATCAATAGTTGACTTCTGCGCTCCGTGATAAAGCGTAAATGCCTCTCTTAAATATTCAAAGAATTTCTCCCTTGACAGTCTCATTGGAAGCTGACCTACAATTTCTGATATTTTACTGTTAATAACCACATTATCCTTGTCAGCAAGAATATAATGCATAATATCATTAGTAAGGTACATTCCATAATATTCCCTGTCCGGCACGTCTTGTGTATACCTGTACTCAATTCTGTTAAGCACATATTCATAGATACGAAGGCGGTCTACAAATGCAGTCACCACCTCCATGATTTTTATAATATCATTCCGTATCTCATCAATACACGCTGTGTCTGTTAGATTCTTAAGCTTTTCCTCATATTCTTCATCATCAGTATTAAGCTGTGCCAGCGGAAGAATCTGATTACTTATTACCTGATTAAAACGATTTAGAATACCATCATACTGGCTGTCTGTAAATCCATCTTCCTTGATAATATCATATACAGTATAGTAATTCATAGACAGCTTTATAAAGCCCAGTCCATGATACATTGAGGATAACCCTCTGCTATATTTTGTAAGATTCACAGCCAGATTCTTACCCTTACTGATTTCCTGCGATATATAACCTAAATCCTTCATTATCTTATCCTTTTCTTTTTATTACAAATCTAACTTACTTAAAATGTCTGAGAAATCAAATGTTGCAAAATAATCCTTAGGAGTTTCTGCACGCCGAATCATCTTCACCTCACCATTTTCTTTAAGCAGAAGCTCTGATGATTTCAGCTTGCCATTATAGTTATAACCCATTGCGAAGCCATGGGCACCTGCATCATGAATAATCAGATAATCCCCCATATCAATCTTTGGAAGCTCTCTGTCAATTGCAAATTTATCATTATTCTCACAGAGTGAGCCTGTAACATCATACATATGATCACACTTCTCATTTTCCTTGCCTGCAACTGTAATATGATGGTAGGCACCATACATTGCAGGTCTCATAAGGTTAACCGCACATGCATCTACGCCAATATATTCCTTATATGTGTGCTTCTCATGAATTGCCTTCGTAACAAGCGCACCATACGGAGCAAGCATAAATCTGCCAAGCTCTGTATATATAGACACATCTCCCATTCCAGCCCTGCCAAGCACCTCATCATAAGCCCTGTGTACACCTTCTCCAATAACTGCAATATCATTAGCTTCCTGATCTGGCCTGTAAGGAATGCCTATACCGCCTGAAAGATTTACGAACTTAATATCTGCACCTGTCTTATCTCTTAACTCTACCGCAAGCTCAAACATAATCTTAGCAAGTGTTGGGTAATATTCATTAGAGACTGTATTACTTGCAAGAAATGCATGAATACCAAATTTTTTTACTCCCTTGGCCTTAAGTATCTTAAAGGCTTCTATAATCTGTTCATGAGTCATTCCATACTTGGCATCTCCAGGGTTGTCCATAATAGATGTTCCAAGCTTGAAATATCCGCCCGGATTATATCTGCAGCTGATTGTTTCAGGGAATTTCCCATCTAATACCTTGTCAAGATAATCAATATGTGTAAAATCGTCCAGATTAATTGTTGCCCCGATTTCATTAGCATATGCAAATTCTTCAGCTGGAGTATCATTAGACGAAAACATAATCTCCTCCGGCTTATAATCAAGTGCATAAGCCATCATAAGCTCTGTCATTGATGAACAGTCTGCACCACAGCCATAATCCTTTAAAATATTTAAAATATATGGATTAGGTGTTGCCTTCACTGCAAAATATTCTCTATATCCTTTATTCCATGAAAAAGCTTTCTGTAATTTCTCTGCATTATCTCTGATTCCTTTTTCATCGTAAATATAAAAAGGAGTTGGATAATTTTTATTAATTTCCTTTATCTGTTCAAGTGTAACAAATGTTTTTTTCTGACCCATTGTCTGCCTCCGTATAATCTTCTTTTAAACTGATAATAAAAATCGTATATTACAGAGCTCTTTTTGTCAAGTTTTCAGTATTAGATTTTAAAAAACCGGACAGTATGGCCTGTCCGCTTCACGTGGAT
>JAUNPT010000012.1:20082-28624 GCA_030536565.1 Eubacteriales bacterium
AAATAGTTTATTAATATTAAAGGAAAAACTTATATATATATATTCAACAGCTTTTCTGCAAGAGGATTAAGCATTGAGTTCTGTAATTTATATGCTGACTGTACATGGGATTTTAATACTGCTCCCTCTGTTTTATCTTTATCTGTCAAAGCAAAAAGCTTTTCCATAAGCTTCTCATAAGTCTCAAAAAAATACATATATTCCTCGAAGCTAAGAAGACTGACATCAGCATCATAAGCTTTGCTTTTTTCTGTTTCTGAAGGCTTCGTTTCCACAGTATGTGAAACTGGGGCTGAAGCATTGCTTATAGTGCCTCCTAAAATAGCATTTATCTTGTTAATGTAATTTATTGTTTCCTTAAATGGTGGAATACCGCCATATTTGGCAACATTACCGCTTCCGGCATTATATGCTGCAAGCGCCAGACTTACATTTCCGTCATAATCTTCCAAAAGGTATGACAGTACTTCTGCACCGCCTCTGATATTCTGTTCTGCGTCAAACGGGTCAGTAACTCCCATCGATTCAGCTGTAGAAGGCATAAGCTGCATAATTCCCATTGCTCCACAGCTTGAAACTGCCTCAGGGTCAAAACCTGATTCAGCCTGCGCAACTGCCTTCAACAGATTCACATCAACACCAACCTCACCTGCAACTCTGTTAAATACTTCCTCTAATGAATTTCCCTGAACCTGTCCATTATAAACCGTATCAAATTCCGCTGCCTGAGGCTTATCAATCTGAACAGCCTCAGCAGTATACTGATTCCTATTTATTATATCTAACGCACTTATATTTTCCATATAATCTCCATTATAATTGACTGCCATTGTCTATTTTTCTTCATTTCTTTTTATTATACGCCTGTTTATCATTTTTTACAATAAATGTATAAAAGCTTTTATTTGAAATATTCATCCAGAACATCTTTTGCTGTAACCTGGGCACTTTGAACCCCTGAATATCCTCCTTCAAGAATAACACATATTGCAATTTCAGGATTATCCAAAGGAGCAAAGCCCACAAACCATGAATGATAATTTTCACTTTCATCATACTGAGCCGAGCCTGTTTTTCCGGCCACGTCATAAGCTGCATATTTAAAGGAATGTCCTGTTCCTTCCGTCACAACAGCCCTCATATATTCCTTTAACACCCCGGACTCCTCCATATTCATTACCTGTGCCACAGCCTCCGGCTGATTCTGCTCTACAACACCGCCGCTGGCTGACTGGATTCTGTCAACGAGATATGGAGACATCATAACACCATTATTAGCTACAGAAGCAGCAATCATAAGGTTATGGATTGGAGAAACCATGGTTTTTCCCTGACCAATAGAAGTTTCCTGAACCTCACTTATTCCCGACGTCTCATCAAGAGAAAAGCGGCTGGAGCTATATTCAATGCCGACAGGCAAATCCTGATTAAACAAAAATGTATTGCAGACATCTTTAAATGAGCCCTTATTTAAAGCCAGCCCCATAGTGGAAAATGCTGAATTACAGGAATTGGCAAAAGCTTTCTTTAAAGTTTCATGCCCATGCACCGTATTGTTAAAGCAGGGAATTGATGTTCCACCTTCAACATAAGAACTTCCGCTGCACTGATATGAATACGATTCATAATCAGGGTGTTCTCTTATATATTCCAGCGCTGTAATGATTTTAAATGTTGAACCCGGTGGATACAAGCCCTGTGCAGCCCTGTTTAAAAGAACAGAATCTGCTGTATCATATGTAAGCCATTCCTCATATTTCTCAGACGCAGAATTAGGATTATAATCTGGTTTTGATACCATTGCAAGGACTTTTCCTGTTGATGGCTCCATAGCAATAACAGCACCCTTGTTATTTCCAAGTGCCTTATCAGCTGCCTGCTGAAGTTTTGGAACAAGTGTTGTAACAACTGTATTACCCACTGCCTTTTCACCCGATATATCATTAGACAGCATTTCAATAACATTATCCGTACCTGAAAGCAGGTAAAAATTCTCTGAGCTTTCAAGTCCTGATTTTACCTCACCGCTTAAACCAAGAACATGACAGTAGAGATTATCAAATGGATATACTCTGGTAGAATTTCCTTCGTCATCTGTCTGTGTTGTCGCAATAACAGTTCCATCACTGGCTGTAATATCCCCTCTTATTACCTTTTTTTCCTGATTATCTATTCTGTGATTATAGGAATTATTAATTACCTTTGGTGCATCTACAGCATTGAAGTAAATCAAATACCCTATCATCATAAAAAAAAGTCCAACAAACACAAATGAAATTATATTTGTCTCTTTATTTCTAAGGCTCTTTTCTTTATTTTCCAGAATATCACTCTGGACGTTTTTTCTTCTTTTTTGCTCTTTCATGATTTATTCCACCTTCATCCTGTCTCATATTATACATACCGTTAATCAGCGCAAACATAACCAGTGAACTAACTATTGAGCTTCCGCCATAGCTTACAAAGGGAAGTGTCACACCAGTCATAGGTATCAGCTTTATCGAACCTCCAACTGTCAGGAATACCTGAAATCCATATGTAACACCCAATCCAACCGCTACCAGACGATAAAACAATGTCTTACATCTGGAGGCAATATTCATCATAAGTATAAGATTATTCAGGCAAATAAAAAGTAATGCCATCGTAAATATAATTCCAAATTCCTCTGTGAGTGCAGAGAACATAAAATCCTTAGTGGCAACAGGAATCTCATAGGGCATTCCTCTGCCAAGTCCGTATCCAAACCACGACCCCATTCCAATCGCAAACAATGACTGGCATATCTGATAGCCTGATGTATCAATCGTGCTCCATGGGTCACGCCATATAATTACCCGGGCCCTTACGTGTGCAAACAGCTTATACGCCAGACCTCCTGCCACGCAGCCTGCTCCAAGACCTGCCAATAAATACCATGTCTTCCTTGTCGCCACAAACAGCATCATCAAATACACCACAAAGAATATAAGTGCTGCGCCTAAATCTGTTGAAATAACAAGTATTATTACATGAAGTGCTGCAAACACCGTAACTATTGCTGTCTGTCTAAATGTAGTAGACTTATTAAACATTGATGCGACAAACATTACATATAAAATCTTAACAAATTCACCGGGCTGTATTGACACTCCGCCAATAGACATTACCAGATTAGCACCATATACTTCATTTCCAAAAAGAACAATAATAAGCAGAATAAGTCCTGCCATACAATATGCCCAGCCAAAATTTCTAAAGCTTTTCACTTTCTTTAGAAGCCATGGAATAAAAAATGTTATTACAGTTCCGCCAATAGCAATTACGAACTGCTTTACACAGGAATCAAAATCCAGTCTTGCAAGCATAATAAATCCAACTGCCATAAGCGTACACATATCATTGACAAGCAGCCTTGATGCTTTAGGATACAATACATCATAAACAAAAATAACTATAAAGAAATATATAAACTGTGTAAAATACAGATAAACATATTTCATATCATCACTTATCATATATAAAATAAGATATCCAAGTAAATGTATAGTAAACATCAAAATATTCTGATAAACATAAATCAGCTTCCTTTTTCGCTCATTTTTAAGAACTGCTCCTCTGTATGCCCCTAAAGCATAAAATGATAATAAAAACGCAAATATATATTTTGACAGCTCAATAAACACTGACTGCATAATTAGTTCTCCTTTTATGTAAGTTACAAGCTACTCTACGCCTCTATAGAAATGCCCCAAAGTACTTCTGTTATCTTCATTAAGAGTACCCTCATAAAAAGCCTCTATCTGAAGCAGCTTTCTAATCTTTTCCTCATCTTCGTCCGAAATTTCCAGCCTTATGGCTCCAGGACAAAGCTTCGTGTAAATCTCCTTTGCCATTCTGATATCAAGAGGTTTTGCTCCTCGTGTTAATGTATAACAGAACCTGCAATTGCTCTGCACATCATATTGATTATTCTGGTTTTCAATTACTATCCTGCCATTATTGTGGTCACATTTTCCAACTGTTTTACGTACACACTGTTGGGAAAGCATCATAGGAATTTTTCCATATACAATAAGCTCTGTATTATAATCAGTAACCGGCTCCAGCTCACTGGCAGTAAGCTCATAAGGCAGTGTCATTTTGCAAAGAATAGTTTGTGCCTGTTCTGCAAATTGCTTAAGCTGTTCCTTGCTGTGACTGTTAGTTATATACAAGCCTGCATCCGTATAAATCCTTGCATTCTTATTAATTCTTCCTGCCATGCCAAGTTCTTCCAGGTTTCTTACAAGATATCCATCAAAATTATATTCCAATGCAATTTTAAGCAGGGATTCAAAAATTTGTCCGTTTTCGGCCTTTAAAATATGCGGTAATGCTAAAACCGCCTCTTTATCCATATTATGCAGCTCTTTTACTGCATTTAAAAGCTCTGACGGAGCGTCATATAAAAGATTATAATCAAAATATATTCTTGATACCCTTGGAAATTCCAAAACAGTTTTAAAATGCTCAAGTCTTTCAAGAAGCACAGATATCTGTGGTTCGGGTTTTTTTTGAATTTCACATATCTGCTTATCATTTATGCTTTTTGTATTATACAAGCCCCCGACAGCTTTTCTTCTTTTCCTGCCCCTTAATGCAGCCACCATCTTTCCTGCAGCCTCTCTTCGCAGTTCATTCAACTGTGAAGCAGGAATAAATGCGTCCTCTGAAAGAATCACTTCCACATGCCCCGGCTTTAAAACTGTATCTCCAAGCTTTGTGAGCTGTTCTGTTATCTTCGTCTTTGATGCAGGCTGTCTGGCTGCTTTTTCAACGACAGCGCCTTCAACTGTCACACTCAAAGAATCGTTATATATTGTAAGTGACATTGGACGTCCTGTTATTCCTGTATATGATATATCTGCCTGTACTTTTAAATGCTCTGACTCAAAGCATTTTCTTACCCAGTCTGTAAGAGCGGCATTTTTAGTCCTGTAAAGCTCCATTCCAGGATTAAGCCTGTATTTTTTAGGCAGATTTACCACAAATGTTTCTCCCTCTTTTAAAGCTGAACCACTTGAAAACGAATGCTCCTTATCAATCTCAAAAACGTCATGAGCATTAATAGACTCCAATGCCTTACATTTAATTCTTCCATTAACATTTTCCATAATACGGAGTGCTTTTGTTCCCATATGATTAGGTCTGCCTAAGGACAGCATTGAGGCTCCTTTGCCACAGGTATAATACCCTTCCGTAAATGCACCTCTGTTGTACAGATCCATCAAAGCCATTATATCCTGTCTGGAAACCTTATATCCTTTTCTTCCCTTTTCAAGATACATATCTACATACTTTCTATAAATTGCAGTAACCCCTGCCGCATATGTGACATTTTTCATTCTGCCCTCTATCTTAAGTGAATAAACTCCTGCTTCAATAACATCTGGAAGAACCGGAAGCGCACACATATCCTTAGGGCTCAAAATGTATTTTCCATCTTTAAGCTTTTCCCCTGCCACATCATAGGCAAGTCTGCAGGGCTGGGCACACCTTCCTCTGTTGCCGCTCCTTGTTCCATTAAAGCTGGACAAAAGGCATTGTCCCGAATAAGAGTAGCATAATGCTCCATGCACAAAGCTTTCTATTTCCACATCACATCTGTCATGAATATCTTTGATTTCCTTACAGTTTAACTCACGGGACGTAACAACTCTCAAAGCCCCTGCCTTAAAAAGCATTTCTGCTCCCTCCGGACCTGTCTGGGTCATCTGTGTACTCGCATGAATCGGCAAGTCAGGAAAATATTTTCTTATAAGATTAAATACACCAAAATCCTGAACAATAACTGCATCAAGGCCTGCCTCATAATATGGCTTAATGTATGAAATAAGTCTGCTGTTTATCTCACACTCTTTTAAAAGAGTGTTAACAGTCAGGTATATTTTCCTATCAAACTGGTGGGCATACTCTATTGCATCTATAAGCTCATTCTCATGAAAGTTACCTGCATATGCTCTGGCACCAAAGAAATCACCTCCAAGATAAACTGCATCAGCTCCCGCCTGAATAACTGCCTTACATATATTGTAAGAACCTGCTGGCGCAAGGATTTCAACCTTTTTAGCATTTTCCTTATTATATTGATACAAATTCTGTTCTTCCATGAAAACAATTTCCTTTCAATAAAAAAGCTGTTGCAAAATATATAATTTTGAAACAGCCAATCATTTTACTTTCTTAAATCATCAAGCTCAGTTTCTAATTTAACAATATTCTTCTGATACTTCGTGATTTCACTCTTTAATTCCTTAATTTCCTTGGCAGCTGCTTCTGCCTTAATCTGTGCTGCTATAAGCTCATGCTTCAAGTCATAGATTTCTTTATCCTTATGCTCTATATCTGCCTGACAGTCGTCCCCTAACTTCTTGGCTTTAAAGTAGTCATCAGCAATATTAAGATACATAAGATTAGAACGAACCTCAACAGACTGTCTGCGAAAGCCTTCCTCTCTATTAAAGTCTGTCAGCTTGTTGTTTATATATGAAGCTACCTTCTGCAAATATTCTTCACTTTCATACCCACTTAATTTAAATACTTTTCCGCCTAATATTACCTCAGTTATGTTCTTTGACGACATGTACTTCCTCCCCACGCTCTGTTTCATTCCAATATAATATATTAAGTATACAATATTCGCTACATTTGTTCAATACCAAGATTTCTATAGGCTTCTTTTGTTGCAACTCTGCCTCTTGGCGTTCTGTTTATATATCCATTCTGAATAAGGTATGGCTCATATACGTCCTCAAGTGTAGTGCTGTCTTCTCCTATAGATGCCGCAATTGTTTCTATCCCCACAGGGCCTCCTGCAAACTTATCTATAATCGTGTGCAGAATTAATCTGTCATTGCGGTCAAGACCATCTCTGTCAACCTCTAACAAATTCAGGGCATAATCAGCAACCTCTCTGGTAATCCGGCCATCATACTTTATCTGTGCAAAATCCCGGACTCTTTTTAACAGTCTGTTAGCAAGTCTTGGAGTCCCTCTGGAACGACGTGCAAGCTCATGTGCTCCTTCCTTATCTATATCCACCTCAAGCACACCTGCCGAACGGATTATTATCTTTTCAAGCTCTTGCACACTATAAAATTCCATATGTGTTACAACGCCAAACCGGTCACGCAGCGGAGCTGACAAAAGGCCTGCCCTTGTGGTTGCGCCGATTAAAGTAAAACGTGGAAGCTCAAGCCTCATTGACTTAGCCGATGGGCCTTTTCCTATCATAATATCAATAACATAGTCTTCCATGGCAGGGTATAAAACTTCTTCAACCTGCCTGTTAAGGCGGTGAATTTCGTCCACAAAAAGGATATCCCCTTCCTGAAGCCCATTTAAAATAGCAGCCATATCTCCCGGCCTTTCAATAGCCGGACCTGAGGTAACCTTTATATTAACCCCCATCTCATTAGCTATAATCCCCGCAAGTGTTGTTTTTCCAAGTCCCGGCGGTCCATAAAACAGTACATGGTCAAGTGCATCTTCTCTTTCTTTTGCCGCCGCAATATAGACACGTAAATTGCTCTTTACCTTCTCTTGTCCAACGTAATCCTCAAGGCACAGCGGACGCAGGTTATTTTCTATTTTTAAATCATCATCAGCCAATTCTGTTGAAATCATTCTCTTTTTCATGAAATTCTCCTGTGTTTAAAACATTGTCTATAAAATTGCCAGTTGCTTTAATGCTTCCTTTAATACCTGCCCGGAATCCTTTTTATCAATATCATCAATTCGTTTTACAGCCGCAATTGCTTCCTTATTTGAATACCCAAGTGCCACAAGCGCCTGAATTGCGTCATCTCTTATACTTATAGCATCAGAATTTAATGAACCCTGATTATTATTCTGCATTACCGTTTCAAAAGTATCCTCTAAGCTTATCTTATCCTTCAGCTCAATAATAAGCTTTTGCGCCGTTTTTGCTCCAATTCCCGGACAGCTTTTTATTGTATTAACATCATCAGAAAGCACCGCAAATCTCAAATCATCCGGCGTAATGGCAGAAAGTATTCCCAAAGCTCCCTTTGGCCCAATTCCACTGACATTAAGCAGCATTTTAAATATGTTTAAATCATCTCGCGTCAGAAAACCAAACAGATTGACCGCGTCCTCTCTTACATACAGATATGTATATACCCTGACTTCCCTGCCAACCCGCGGCATCTTGTCAATTACCGAAGCTGGAACTTTTATATTATATCCTATATTCTGATTTTCAAGAACTATCATATCCTCAAAAACCTCTGTCAGTTCCCCTTTTATGTATGAAATCATTAATTTACCTTCCTTTTTATTCTTCTGATTCTGAATTATCACATACCTCAAATTTGCTTTAAAGTACATCTGTCTTCACTGTCAGTCCATGCATACCCAGAAGATGATTGATAAACTGCTGTGCTGTTCTGCCTGAAATCCCGCCATGGCTTAACTCCCACTTATTAGCCTCAGCACATAACTGTTCATCACTCATATCAATATTATTCTTTCTTGCAAGATTAATAACTATATTAAAAAA
>JAUNPT010000151.1:0-675 GCA_030536565.1 Eubacteriales bacterium
TAGGTACATTTGCTAATCTCTGATTTATAAAATGGTATTCTGCTCTTGTAAAGCTCTGGATCCTGCAAAAACTCATCAATCGCAAGCCTGTAAGTTCTTGCGACTGTAGCCACATAAAGAGCTGTCTTCATTCTTCCTTCTATCTTAAAGCTGTCAATTCCTGAGCTTACCATCTCTGGAATATGTTCAATCATGCACAAATCCTTTGAATTAAATATATATGTACCACGCTCATTTTCATAAACCGGCATATACTCCCCAGGTCTGTTTTCTTCTACAATTGAATACTTCCATCTGCATGGATGCGTACATGCTCCTCTGTTAGCATCCCTTCCTGTAAGATAATTGCTAAGAAGGCATCTTCCAGAATATGAAATACACATTGCGCCATGCATAAATGTCTCAATTTCCATATCATCAGGAATGTTAGCCCTAATCTGCTTAATCTCATTAAGTGAAAGCTCTCTTGCCGTTACTACTCTTTTTGCTCCCTGCTTCCACCAGAACTGATAAGTCATATAATTAGTATTATTAGCCTGAGTGCTTATATGAATATCTGTTTCAGGCATAATTTCCTTTGCAATGGTAAACATACCCGGATCTGAAATAATCAAAGCATCAGGCCCTATTTCCTTTAATTTTCTAAAATATTCCCTTGCTCCCTCTCAATCATAG
>JAUNPT010000151.1:685-4977 GCA_030536565.1 Eubacteriales bacterium
GTTATGTGCAAGAATATTGGCAGTTACATATACTTTAACATTTCTGGCATGGGCAAATTCAATTCCCTCCTTCATATCCTCAAGAGAAAAATTCTTTGCCTTGGCTCTAAGGCCGAATGCTTCTCCACCTATATAAACTGCATCTGCGCCATAAATAACAGCTGTCTTTAAAACTTCCAAACAGCTCGCTGGTATCAGTAACTCTATTTCTCTTCCATTATAAAAATGTCCCGCCATATAATCCTCCTTTTATTACCTTTATCTTTTTACGCTCAGTGTAATTCCATCACCAATAGGAACAACTGATGTTATAAGTTCTTCTGAATGAGTAAGCATATAGATATATTCCCTCATTCTTGTATGGATTGTCCTGTTTCTCCTTGTAACTCCATATCTTGATTCAACAATGTCTCCCTCCTGAAGTACATTATCGGAAATAAGGAGTCCCCCGGCTGGCATAAGCCTTAGTATCTCTGGTAAAAAACTTACATATTGACCCTTGGCTGCGTCCATAAATATAAAATCATAATTTCCATCTAAGGTTTTTAGAATTTCTGCTGCGTCGCCCTCCAAAAGGGTAATCTTTTGTTCTTTTCCGGCTCTCTTAAAATTCTCTTTAGCAGCAGAAATTCTCTTATCATAGTTCTCAATCGTAGTAATATGACAGTCCTTTGGCATATTCTCACTCATAAGAATAGATGAGTAACCTACTGCTGTCCCTACTTCCAGGATTTTTGCAGGCTGCTTTAATGCAAGCAGCACCTTCAGTAAATTGCCCATCTCTTTTCTTATAATTGGAACATTATCTCCAATTGCTTCTTTTTCAATTGTATTACAAATTTCTGAATTGCCCCGGTCGAGAGAATTGATGTATGCAACAACACGTTCATTTACAATCATATTCTTTATCCCTTCACAGCTCCAATTATTAATCATTCCACAACAGGCTCATTAACAGATTCTCCCATTGTCTCCAGCATATCCGTAGGTGTCATATCCGTAGTCAATGTATATGTTCCTGCCGGAATCTTATTATAATAGTCTGACAAGCGAATCTGAAAATATGTTATAGTTTCATCATTTGTAAGACCCTTATCACATAAAAGCTTCGCAAGCTTTTTAGCTGACATACCATCAGTAACCGTAATTTCAACCTCTCTTGCATCACCAGCCATATCCACTGCCTGTTCATTAAATATCTTATTTCCAAACGAATAAGCTTTTGTTCCAACAGTAAATACAACATATACACCAATAATAATAATTAGCAGGTTAAGCACTAACGAAACAATCATTCTGATATTTTTATTTTGCATGATTATATTTCTATCTCCTTGAAATAATCTTAGTCAACATTCAAACTATATACGAATCACCGCAAAAAATCAAGCTCGAAGTCAACCGCATCAACAACCGTAAAGCATAAATCCTGAAGCAGCCTGCATAAACAGACCTCCGCATTCAAATATCTGTTAACTGTATCCTGACTCCGCATATCTTTATACTGAGCATTAAGATTTTCTGTTAACTGCAGAATATCTTCACATTGCTCTGAGTTCTGAATTTCAAAATTCTGTCTTCTAAACTCATCTATCTGGCGTTTCAAATCTGGATTCCGCTTAATTATGGATTCCAGCCTTTTATATTCCACATACTCATTACTGCTCTGAATCGCTTTACGCAGCTGTTCTTTCAAATCGTCCATATCCTGCATATATATTCCTCTTTTACATGTGCCTTTTTAATCAATTTAACATTAAAAAGTGCTTTACATCTGGGCTTCCATGATAATTGGAAGAATAACTGGATTTCTCTTCATCTTCTTCCACAAATACTCACTCAAATCATCTTTGATTATATTCTTAATCTTACTCCAGTCTGTAATATTCTTGTCCATGCAGCGGTCTACAGAATCAGAAACAACTTCCTTTGCTTCAAATAAAAGTTCTTCTGCTTCTCTGACATAAACAAACCCCCTTGTGACAATATCAGGTCCTGCTACAAGATTTCCACTATATTTCTCAAGAGTAAGAACGACTATAATAATACCATTTTCTGCAAGATTCTGTCTGTCGCGAAGTACTATATTGCCAACATCACCAACGCCAAGACCATCAACAAGAATAGCACCTGTCTGGACATGTCCATTAATAGCTGCATTTTCCTCAGAAAGCTCAATAATATCTCCTGATTTTGCAATAAATACATCGTCCTTATCATATCCCAGAGAAGTCACCACATCTTTTTGTGCCAAAAGATGCCTGTATTCGCCATGAACCGGAATCGAATACTTAGGCCTTACAAGTGAGTAAATAAGTTTTATTTCTTCCTGACATGCATGTCCAGATACATGTGTATCCTGAAAAATAACCTTAGCTCCCTTCATGCCTAATTCATTAATAACCTTGGCAACTGATTTTTCATTACCCGGAATAGGTGTTGATGAAAATACAACACAATCTCCCGGCTGAATAGAAACCTTTCTGTGAAGCGATGCTGCCATTCTTGATAATGCAGCCATTGACTCTCCCTGACTTCCTGTTGTTATAAGAACAATCTGCTCTGGAGTATAATTCTTCATTTCTTCAGTTTCAATCAGCGTCCCCTCTGGTATCTTAAGGTAATCCAGATTTTCGGCAACCTCAATAATATTAACCATGCTCCGGCCTTCCACACAGACCTTACGTCCATATGTTACAGCAGAATTAATAATCTGCTGAACACGGTCAACATTAGATGCAAATGTAGCTATAATCAGCCTGCTGTTCTTATTATCAGCAAATATCTTATCAAATGTATTTCCAACTGTTTTCTCTGACATTGTAAAACCAGGCCTTAAAGCATTGGTACTGTCACACATTAATGCAAGTACACCTTTCTTTCCAAGTTCACCAAGTCTTTGTAAATCAATTGGGTCACCATATACAGGCGTATAGTCCACTTTAAAGTCGCCTGTGTGGACAAGTATTCCCGCTGGTGAAAAAATGGCAAGTGCAGCTGCGTCCGCAATGCTGTGGTTAGTTCTTATAAATTCAACTCTGAAATCACCAAGATTAATAGATTGTCCATATTTAACAACCTTTCTCTTAACCTCACGCATCATATTGTGCTCTTTCAGCTTAGACTCAATCAGTCCCATAGTCAGCTTAGTTGCATATATAGGCGCATTAACCTCCTTTAAAACATAAGGAATGGCACCTATATGGTCTTCATGTCCATGGGTAATAACAAATCCCTTTACCTTATCCATATTTTCCTTAAGATATGTCACATCAGGAATAACCAAATCTATTCCTAACATTTCTTCCTCTGGAAATGCCAAACCGCAATCCACAACAATAATACTGTCATCATACTGAATGGCAGTAATATTCATTCCAATCTGCTCAAGACCACCCAAAGGTATAATCTTAACAGAACCCGTATTCTCTTTTTTCATGTAGCACCTCTTACTTAAAATATTATTTTTCTAAATCCACGTCCTCAAGCAGCTCTCCAAACACCCTGCTTACAGCGTCCAGTTCTTCCTCGTCCTCTACTGGCTCATAGGCTGCCTGTAAATCCTCTGCTTTAGAAATATCTTTAAAAATGAAGGCTTCAGCCTCATTATCTTCTTCATCATCCGAATCCGTAACCAACAGGTAATTAATTCCATTAATCCTTGTTTCTTCAATGATAAATAACTCTACTTCCTCATTATCATCTGTAACAAAGGTCAGTTTTTCCATTGACACACTCCTTATTATTTCTTATTAACTTTATAATCAAGATATCCCTGTAATATAAACACTGCGGCTATCTGATCTATCACTGCCTTTCTGTTTTCACGCCGGACACCACTTTCAATCAGCACCTCATTAGCTGCGACTGTAGTAAGTCTTTCGTCCCACATAGTAACAGGAAGTCCTGTTCTTCTCTCAATCTTATCTGCAAATTCCTGACATGCCATAGCACGCTCCCCAATAGAGTCGTCCATATTCTTTGGCAGTCCAACTACGATTTCTGTAACATCGTATTCTTCAATAATTTCCTCAATGCGTGCAAGCGTTTTTCGTAATTTATTTTCTTCTTTCCTTGTAATTGTCTCCACTGGCTGGGCAGTAAGACCTAAAGGGTCGCACATTGCCACCCCGACTGTTTTCGTTCCGTAATCCAACCCGATTATACGCATTCCTACAGGCCTTTTCCTTCTATAAAATACTTTATCACTTCTTCTACAAGTTCATCTCTTTCAACTTTCATAATAAGACTTCTTGCATTATTGTGACTTGTAATATAAGTAGGATCTCCTG
>JAUNPT010000152.1 GCA_030536565.1 Eubacteriales bacterium
TCAATTAAGCTGTCCTTAAAAGCAGTCTTTCTTACTTCGTCTAAGATTTTCTTGTTTCTCTGCTCTGGAACAACTCTTTCCTTAGGGTATCCGCCACCAGGTTCACCTTCAAATAATTTTTCAAAAATGTATGTAAGGTTTAATTCAGCACCCCATCCAAAGCCCTTGGCAAATGGAAGTGAAATAGCATTTCCATCGTTAATCTGCATAAACATATATGCATCAGATGGGTCAACAACATGTCCGCAGAGAACTCCTGGGAATGAGTTTAATGCAAGCATAGCACCCTCACCAGTACCACAGCCTGTTACTACAAAATCGGCAGCGCCGCTGTTAATAAGAATAGCAGCTAAAATGCCATTCTGAACATAAGTAAGCTGTGCAGCATCGTCAGCAGCATACATACCATAATTGTCAACTGTATGTCCTTTACTTTCAGCAACCTTCTTTAATGTTGCATAGACCATTTCGTTCTTTGCAGCCTGGCTGTTTTCGTTAATTAAAGCAATTTTCATTTATTTTACCTCAACATTCTATATATTTGCAGGGACATAGGTGCGTCCATACATATTCAATGATAAGCAAAATAAATGTTTTTGTCAATGGAGCTGGGATATTGAATTGATTAAGAGGTACTTTTATGTTATCCTTTTATAGCTATATAGAATTTATATGAATAATTAATTATAGTGACATTTATGTGAATTTTAAATTATGTAGATAAGAGGAAGTAGTATTTATGGATAATAATAAACAGGGTGTCTTTATTGAGGCGTTAAATAGTTTAAAGGAATTTGCAAAGGTAAATGGCGGGATTGTTACGAAAGCTGATGTGCTCAGCTATTTTAAGAATCTGGATTTGGACAGCGGAACCGGTATAGATTTTGATGAAGCAAAACTGCAGATGGTTTATGGTTACCTTATGGCAAATAATATTCGGATTAAGGGTGAGGATTCCAAGGAAAATGAATTTTTAAAAATGATGGAGAAGGCACAGTCAAGGGAGTTGGAAAAAGATGAAGGTCAGGTGGCTTTGGAAGAGGAAAAGGCTGGTATTAAGCAGATGGAGGACAGTCTTGATTATGAGGAGGATGATAAAAATCTTAAGCTGTATTTAGAAGAACTTCAGTCAATTGATAAGATATCTGATACATCAAGGGCGTATCTGCTGATGAATATAGCGGAGGATAATGATAAGGAGTCTTTAAAGATTCTTACAGAGTCATTTTTGGAAAAAATAGTGGAATGGATTAAGCCATACGCAAGGCAGGGAGTGTTGTCAAGTGATTTGGTTCAGGAGGCTAATCTCTGCATGACAGCATATATGAATGATAAGCGGTTTTTAAATAATTTTGAATGGCGTGAGAAAATAAAAGAAGGTTCATCAGAGGATATTTTAAAAGTAATGAGTGAAATTGAAGAAGATGTACACAGCGAGGTTAAGGGCTGTCTTCAGATGCTTATTGATGAGCAGTTAAGCTCAAACAGGGTTTCAGGCAAGGTGCTTGGAAAGGTAAATCTTGTTAATGACTGGGCCGTTAGATTATCAGAGGAGCTTGGACGTAAACCTACAATTGATGAGGTTGCAGAAAAAATGGGTATTTCATCTGATAATATCAAGGAGGCTATAAGACTTTCAGCAGAAACTATAGAAAAAATTTCATATGGAAAATAAAATAAGCTGGATTAAAGGTAGCCATTGACTTTTAATGGAGATTGTGAAATAATACACATAGATTGTGCAAAAAGCCAATTCATGGAAGAATTTTGCCAGTCGAGAGTAATTTAGTATACATTAATAGAAAAGTGAGGTTATTGTAAGATGTCAAAGGTTGATTTAAGCAAGTATGGTATTACTGGAACAACAGAAATTGTATACAATCCTTCATATGAAGATTTATACGAAGAAGAAATGAAACCAGGTTTAGAGGGATATGAGAAGGGTCAGGAAAGCGAACTTGGCGCTGTTAATGTTATGACAGGTGTTTATACAGGACGTTCTCCTAAAGATAAATTTATTGTTGAAGATGAGAACTCTAAGAACACAGTATGGTGGACTTCAGAGGAGTATAAGAATGATAACCACCCAGCAAGTGAAGAATCATGGGAAGCTGTTAAGAAGATTGCATTAGAGGAGCTTTCAAACAAGAAGCTTTATGTTGTAGATGCATTCTGTGGTGCTAACGCAGATACAAGAATGGCAGTTCGTTTTATCGTTGAAGTTGCTTGGCAGGCTCATTTTGTTACTAATATGTTCATTAAGCCAACAGAAGAAGAACTTGCAAACTTCGAGCCTGATTTCGTAGTTTATAATGCTTCTAAGGCTAAGGTGACAAATTATGCTGAATTAGGACTTAACTCAGAAACAGCAGTTATGTTTAATATTACAAGCCGTGAGCAGGTTATTGTTAATACATGGTATGGTGGAGAAATGAAGAAGGGTATGTTCTCAATGATGAACTATTATCTTCCATTAAAGGGTATTGCTTCAATGCACTGTTCAGCAAACACAGATAAGAATGGCGAGAATACAGCTATTTTCTTCGGCCTTTCAGGAACAGGTAAGACAACATTATCAACAGATCCTAAGCGTCTCTTAATCGGTGATGATGAACATGGCTGGGATGATAATGGCGTATTCAACTTTGAAGGCGGCTGTTACGCTAAGGTTATTAATCTTGACAAGGAATCAGAGCCAGATATCTACAATGCGATTAAGAGAAATGCTCTTTTAGAAAATGTTACTATTGGTGATAATGGCAAGATTGATTTTGCTGATAAGAGTGTTACAGAGAATACACGTGTATCATATCCAATCAATCATATTGATAATATTGTACGTCCAATATCATCAGCTCCAGCTGCAAAGAATGTAATCTTCCTTTCAGCAGATGCATTCGGAGTGCTTCCTCCAGTTTCAATTCTTACACCAGAGCAGACAGAGTATTACTTCCTTTCAGGATTTACAGCTAAGCTTGCTGGTACAGAAAGAGGAATTACAGAGCCAACACCTACATTCTCAGCTTGCTTCGGTCAGGCTTTCCTTGAGTTACACCCAACAAAGTATGCTGAAGAATTAGTTAAGAAGATGGAAAAGAGCGGTGCTAAGGCTTACTTAGTTAACACAGGCTGGAATGGTACAGGCAAGAGAATTTCTATTAAGGATACTCGTGGTATCATCGACGCAATCCTTGACGGTTCAATCAACAAGGCTGAAACAAAGAAAATTCCTATGTTCAACTTTGAAGTACCTACAGAACTTCCAGGTGTTGATACTAATATTCTTGATCCTCGTAACACATATGCAGATGCATCAGAGTGGGACGTAAAGGCTAAGGATTTAGCTGCAAGATTCATCAAGAACTTTGCTAAGTACGAAAGCAACGAAGCTGGTAAAGCATTAGTTTCTGCTGGTCCTCAGTTATAATTTACCAATTATATTTTTAAAATTCCTGCATATAATATTGTGTATAGAAATCTTTTGTTGTATAATTTATTCAGGATGAGGGAATACCTTGAAACAATTTAATAGGCTTGTAATTTCCTGGGGCGTTCGCCAGCTCACTTATTTTGATCCTACATTTTTCGATTGGGATTCCTATATGTTCATGCTGATGTCGGGCCTCCTGAGAGTGGATGGCAGATGTATGACTGCGGTCACCCACCTGGCTTTGGCTAGGAGTCGAAGACGTGGGTAACGGCGTTTTGGGAAATTATAAAAAAGAGCAATGTCGTAAGATGTTGCTCTTTTTTAGATGTATATTTTGTGTTATGGCAGTCTTTTTTAATAATAAATTGCCAGACCTAAGAATCGTAAGCACTGTATAGAATATAGTATAGTGTGCTGGTATATCTTATATCGATGGCTTGTCATAATTCATATCTATCCTGCATATAATGGGTAGAGGACAATGTTTATAAAGCGGGATAGAAGATAGTATGACAAGAATTGTGAAAATAAATAAAAAAAATATAGTGGTATATTTAATATCAATATTAGTGCTGCCCATTATAGTTGTTCTGATAATTGGCAGTATTAAAGATAAAAATATGCGGGAGAAAATCAGTAATCTTGAAGCAGCAAGGATTTTGATGCTTGGTATTGCATCAGATGAGGAGTTTAAGGAGCTTGAACAGCCAGAGGATTATCTTCGTGCCTTAAATGAAACTGGGTGCTGTAGAATTAAAAATGGACAGGCAGAACTTACATATGGAATTGTAAAAAGTATCTTTGAATTTTATACAGGAGAAATTCCAGAACAAATCAGTGCATTAAGGAATGATACGGAAATTTCAAGGGAAACTTTTATAAAGCTTTTCCAAGAGCTGGCTGCATACCTGCCTAACGCAAAAAAGCTGACGGAGAGTACACTGACTATTGCAGGAATTAAAAAGCTGACAGCTGACAGTTATAAGCTGTACACCCCTGGGGGTGTTTATAAGTATTTCAGTAAGGAAATTAATTTATGTGAAGATAAGACTTATGTGGTTATACAGCGTAACAATGATGTTTTATTAGTAAAGGAAGAAATAAAACAGGAACCAGCAGAGGTAAAAGAAGGAAGGGCAGAGTACTCAAATGTTCTTTTAATGAACTGTACAAGTAAAAAAGCACAGATAAACTTATATGGTTTTGTGAGAGATTTTAATGTTAAAGGGCTAGATGAAAATATAAAGAATGTCTTATGTAATATCAGAATCCAGAATGGAAAAATAACAGAAATTGATTTAAAGACGGATATAATAACAGGCAAGGTGCTGTCTGTGACTGATGATTATGCGGATATTGAAGGTTATGGGCATGTGCCGTTAGATGAACATTTTTTAATGTATGATACGCTGGATTATGAAACTACCC
>JAUNPT010000153.1:0-699 GCA_030536565.1 Eubacteriales bacterium
TTAGAATCGGTGCCGCACAAAAGATTTCTTGATTTGGCTGTAATTTTTTACTGCCTGCTAAAGCAGCAGTGTGATGGTAATGCGACTGCGTTAATTTACCATTCTCATTTGGACATGTGGGGAGTAACAGAAGACGATATCTTTAATGCGGCAGCAGCCAATACTCCAAAGCTTCTAAAAAGCAGTATCAGGCCAATGTCAGAGCTTATTAAGGGGATAATACCTTTTGAGGCCGGTAATGAGCAGGGAATTGAATATAATGAAAATAACAGTGCGGCAGGGGAGCAGATGTATGTTTTGACAAACGAAAGTAAAATACATGGTGCGGCCTGTATTTTATATGAAGATGTTTTAAGGGATTTTTCTGATAAGCTTGGCAAAGATTTGTATATTCTTCCTTCATCTATTCACGAGGTTATCCTGCTGCCTAAAACAGCAGACTTCAGTATAGATGGATTAAACAGCATGGTACATGAGGTTAATTGCGACGGGGTGTCTGATGACGAAATATTATCTGACCATGTATATGAGTATAACCGCTCAAGTGGTATGATTGAGATGTAAATTCACGACATAGAAATGTACACGAAGAGATTCGAACTCTCGACCTTTCGCTCCGGAGGCGAACGCTCTATCCAGCTGAGCTACGCGTACAGCTATAATATAATACAATATTTTTGCTTCTGTTGCAATGAAAAA
>JAUNPT010000153.1:729-4798 GCA_030536565.1 Eubacteriales bacterium
TTATTTTTAAAATTATTATTTTTATAATAAGCGGTGGTTTATATGTAATTATCTTATCGTTATAAACCATCGCTTATTTATGTGTGAAAAATATATATTATTAAATATTAGTTTTTATATTACTGGAAATCAACAATGTCAATCCACTGCTCCAAAAGCTCTTTTTCAGCAGGATTCTTTTTAGTAAGTCTTGCAGCGGCAACAATTGGAAACCAGCCAGTAACATAGTTTTTCTTTGTATTAGTTTTCTTACAGAAAACATCAAGATACTTTTCTGCTAACCCGGCGTTGACAAGCTTTAACATCAGGTAAGTATTGGCAGCATCTGCACTTGCATTGCCCTGAGTTGCATGAACCCAGTCAACAGCAGTGATTTTTGTGATTTTGTTGTTTTTATCAATAGATACAATTACATTGTCAGTGCAGTAATCACCATGACACAGCTTTGTATGTTTAGGCATTGATTCAAGTCTTGTAAGAAGTTCATAAATAGTTGAATTGTTTACATTAGTAAGAGAATTAATCTGTCGGTTAAGCTTATCCTTTAATTTAATAAGTAGTGGATTAGTTCGTTTGTTGAAGTCAATCTGGTAATCAACAAATGATTCCATATATTCGTCTGTGTTTTCAGGGTGAGCAGCTAAAAGCTCAGTCATAGTCATGCCTTCTACGTATTCACTTGTAATTGTCCATTTACCGTCTTCAACGGAAACACTTACAAGCTTTGGAATACTTACGCCAGCATCTTCAACTCTGGCAGTGTTTAATGCTTCGTACAAAACATCAGATTTGCTGTAGGCTGGTTCAAATACTTTTTTTGCAAAACCGCCGTCTACATAAACTGATTTACTGTTATTTTTTGATATACATTTTTTCATGGAATACCTCATTTCTGCGTGTCTTCGCGCTGGATTGGTTAGTTTACCTGCCATAGTATGCTTTTAAATACATTTCCTTTATTTCACTCATGAGAGGGTAGCGTGGATTAGCACCAGTACACTGGTCATCAAATGCATTTTCCACCATTTCATCAAGAGTTGCAAGGAAATCTTTTTCTTCAATGCCATAATCTTTAATAGTCTTTTTAATTCCTACCTGCTCTTTTAAGTTTTCAATAGCGCAGATGAAGTTTTCAAATATTTCATCATCATTTTTTCCTGTTATTCCGATGAAACGTGCACATTCTACATAACGCTCCTTGCAGTGAGGGTATTCGTACTGAGGGAATGTACCCATTTTTACCGGAACGTCAGCGGCATTAAAACGCATTACATCGGTAATAAGTATAGCATTGGCAATACCATGTGGGAGGTGGTGGTAAGCACCTAATTTATGTGCCATTGAGTGACATACACCAAGGAATGCATTTGCAAAAGCCATACCAGCCATTGTTGAAGCGTTAGCCATCATTTCACGGGCCTTGGCATCATGACTGCCATTATTATAAGCTGCTGGAAGATAGTTGAAAATGTTTTTGACTGCCTTTAATGCAAGACCATCAGTGTAGTCAGTTGCCATAATAGAAGCATATGCTTCTAAAGCATGCGTAAGGGCATCAATACCGGATGCGCTTGTAAGGCCTTTTGGCTGATCCATCATCATGTCGGCATCAACAATTGCCATCTTAGGGAGCAGTTCATAGTCAGCAAGAGGATATTTAATCCCAGACTGTTCATCTGTGATAACAGCAAAAGGAGTGACCTCAGAACCTGTGCCAGATGATGTAGGAACAGCAATAAAATATGCTTTTTCCCCCATTTTAGGGAATGTATAGATACGTTTCCTGATGTCCATAAAACGCATTGCCATATCCATGAAATCAACTTCCGGGTGCTCATACATTACCCACATAATCTTGCCGGCATCCATTGCTGAACCGCCGCCGACTGCAATAATGCAGTCTGGTTCAAAAAGACGCATAGCAGCAGTACCTTCCTTTGCACATGCAAGAGTTGGGTCTGGTGCAACATTATAAAAGCAGGTGTGCTGGATTCCTAACTGGTCTAATTTATCTGTTACGCATTTTGTATAGCCATTTTTATATAGGAACTGGTCAGTTACAATAAATACTTTCTTCCTGCCTAATACATTTTTAATTTCATCAAGGGCAGTTGGAAGACAGCCTTTTTTGAAGTAAACCTTTTCAGGTGCTCTAAACCACAGCATATTTTCTCTCCTCTCAGCAACTGTTTTTACATTTAATAAATGTTTGACCGAAATATTTTCAGAAATAGAGTTTCCACCCCATGAACCGCAGCCAAGTGTGAGAGACGGTGTCATCTTAAAGTTGTAGATGTCACCTATGCCTCCTTGAGATGAAGGTGTGTTAATGAGTATTCTGCAGGTTTTCATTGCTTCTGAAAATTCTGCAATTTTGTCTTTGTTTGGCTCTATATTAATATAGAGAGAAGAAGTATGGCCATAGCCGCCGTCAGCAATTAAGTGGCTTGCTTTGTCAATTGCGTCCTCAAAATTTTCGCTTTTGTACATAGCAAGAACTGGTGAAAGCTTTTCATGTGCAAATTCCTCTGAAAGTTCAACAGAGGTAACTTCTCCAATTAAAATCTTTGTTGTCTGTGGAACTGTGATTCCAGCCAGCTGGCCAATTTTATAAGCACTTTGGCCAACAATTTTTGCATTAAGAGCGCCATTAATCAGAATTGTTTTCCTGACTTTATCAATTTCTGATTTGGTTAAGAAATGGCAGCCACGTTTTGTAAATTCCTCTTTTACGTCTTTATATATTTTTTTGTCAACAATAACTGATTGTTCAGATGCACATATCATACCATTATCAAAGGTCTTTGAATGGATAATAGAGTTGACTGCCAGTGTTATATCGGCTGACTCATCAATTACAGCAGGTGTATTTCCAGCCCCAACGCCAAGAGCAGGCTTTCCGGAAGAATAAGCGGCCTTGACCATTCCAGGCCCGCCTGTGGCAAGGATTATATCAGCCTCCTTCATAAGAGTGTTTGTAAGTTCAAGGGAAGGTACATCAATCCAGCCTATGATTCCGGCTGGTGCACCTGCTGCAACAGCAGCTTCGAGAACAACTTTGGCAGCGGCAATTGTACAGCCTTTAGCTCGTGGGTGTGGGCTGATAATTATTCCATTACGTGTTTTTAAGCTTATAAGGGTTTTAAATATAGCAGTAGACGTAGGATTTGTAGTTGGGATAACTGCACATACGACACCAATAGGTTCTGCAATTTTTTTTGTGCCAAAAGCCTTGTCTTCTTCAAGTATACCGCAGGTTGGAGTATCACGGTAGGCATTATAGATGTATTCTGATGCAAAATGATTTTTAATAACCTTATCTTCAACAATGCCCATTCCGGTTTCTTCTACGGCAAGCTTAGCAAGTGAAATCCTTGCTTTGTTTGCAGCAATAGAAGCAGCGGTAAAGATTTTATCGACCTGTTTTTGGGAGTATGTGGAAAAAATCTTCTGTGCATTGCGTACCTCCTGAATCTTTTTTTCAAGAGCTTCAACAGAATCAACAGTTTCAACATTTTTTGGTGTCATATTATAATCCTCCTTATTTGACATTTTATTAACAAACATATGATAATACATTAAAATGATAATGTCAATATTTTAACAAACTTTTTTGCTGCATTTAAGTAACAGTTTAGGATTGAACTGTTACACGTATAATTCTATGCCTGTAAGGTTTGCACAAATTCACTTAATTTGATAAAATCATCTCATGATTTTGAAAAGTGGGTATAAATATGGAAACTCGGATTAATAAGTATTTAAGTGCAGCAGGAGTCTGCTCAAGGAGAGAGGCAGACCGTCTGGTTGAAGAAGGAAGAATTGCCATTAATGGAAAAACAGCCATTATGGGGGAGAAAATTAAAGAAGGTGATGAGGTCTGCATAGATGGCAGGAGAATTATCCAAGAGGAATGTCAGATACTTTTAGCGGTTAATAAGCCGACAGGAATTGTATGTACTACAACTGATAAACAGGGGAAGAATAATATTGTGGATTTTATTGGGTATAGTAAGCGGATTTATCCAATCGGGAGGCTGGATAAGGATTCGGAAGGACTTATTTTAAT
>JAUNPT010000154.1 GCA_030536565.1 Eubacteriales bacterium
TGACAATGCAGAATCTCTTTTGCCATTTGTAATCTGCTCATAACATCTTAGTGCACTGTAGAAAATCTGGTTTTTTAAAAAGCTGTCGCCTCTGGATTTAATTCTTTCCTGTACATTCTGATTATTAAGAGTGTTTAAAATTTCCCTGATTTCCTCAATCTCACCTATTGCATAATAATCAACATATTTTAAAATTGTCACAATCATTTCTGCAAGACCCGCCTGATTTTTTTTCAGGTACCGAAGTCTGTCTGCAAGCTCAGTCTCGCCAGTTTCCTCACCTATAAAGCTTATAAGCTCATCACTTATAAACTCCCTGCCAATAAGATATATATTATTATAAATGTAATAGCACAATTCCTCCAGAGTATAGACCCTTACGCCTGTATGCCCAATATTATACGGAATACCCGCCTTTTTTGTCCTACATAAAATCATCGTTAATCTCCAACTCAAATACATTTCCAGATGGCTTTATAAACTCTCCAAAGCCCATATCAGTCACTGTAATTACACACCTGTCTGCTGCCATATATTTTACGTGTACATTTATCCTTGTAAGCTTTTTTTCTCTGAATGGGATATCGCTTATATCTATTATTTTCTCAGCCACAACTTTTTCGCCATCTGTCAGATAAAATACAAGCTGCCTTTCCTCCTCGAGAATAAAATCCATATATCTTTCAGCTTCAAACCAGTTCATTCCTGCTCTTGCTATCCTGAATCTCTTAAGATGCCCTCTCTCCGAAATATCAATTTCAAGGCCATATCTTATTCTTTCACTGCAATAAAGAATAAGATTATCAAATACCGTACCATTTAAGCTCTCCCTTGCACAAAAACAGGCCCCTTTAACGTATAAATTCTGACCTGAAAATGCTTTGCGCCTGCTGCATACAGCCTTAACAAGATTATCCGGAAGCTTGTCCGTATCAAAGCCTCTGCCTGTAAGATAAATAGACGACACATGAATCCCTGACGTCATTTCCAGAATTATATTACACAGCTCATCACTTACATCGTCTAAATTTTTTTCTCCTCTTCCAGTCTCAATCAGTTCAGGTGAATTAAATTCCCTCCTTGTCTCATAAATATAATCCACACCGTTTTTTCTTTCACTTGAAAGCCTGCATACACACAGTCCGTTCTCCCCTAAATCTAATAACATTGTACCTGTTAAATACAGCTCTTTTTTCTGCGAGTACGCATAATATGCAAAGGCTTCTGCCCTGCATATTATTTCATAATCCTCTTTTTCATACAGTATTCTACTCATAGCTGCTGCAATCTTCTCAAGATTTTTTGTAACAAACTGCTCTATGCATATACATATCCCTGCAATCCTTGTACGTCCTGCCGACCTCCTGCCGCACTCTATAAGCACAGCAAGCATATCCGCAAGGACATCAGCACTTTCGTCCTGTGAAAAGCATTCAGATAAAGGAATTGGATTAGGTATCAGGATTTTTCCGTCTTCACTGGCCGCTGCAGTGGGTGTATTTAATTTATCATTGTAAAAGCATACCTGCGACGTATTCTCACAAAGCTCTATTCCCAGAACAAGTCCGTCCTTTTCTTCCATATGTATTATCCTTTCATAGGCTTAAATATCTGTTTGGTAACATAATTTTTTACGCTGTAATTTCTCATCATTTTTTTCATCGTAACCATATCATGGAGTTCTCTGCTTGCAAGACAGTCATTAATATAATCGAATCTGCTCTCTGACTGTTCTGAATTTAATTCTCCATATTCATAGCCAAATCTCTCAGTGGTTAAATCCTCGCCTGCTCCTTTAACTGTGAAATAATAAGTAATTTTATCACCATATAAAAGCGTAAATGCCTTTGTAAATATTCCGCCTGCTGATGGTGTCATTATCTGTGAAGTATAACCGGAATTTTCATCACTGTCTAAGGTATAATGTATTTCCACCTTGCTGTCAGGATTAGCAATATATTCTATTACAGTTTTATCCACTGCATTATATGGAATATCAAGTATTCCTCTAAACTTGTTATAAAATGAATATAGTCTGTCCTTTCCGCACAGCATATTTAAGACTGCCTGTGCCTGTGTTTTTCTTTCCTGTGTAAACTGCTCTATGGACACCTTTGTCATATGCTTCAGCCACGCAATACAGCAGGTATCAGTAAGCTCCTGATTATCTTTAAATGCATTTTCAATTGCTTTAAATACAATATCGTTGGCCTTTTTATGATGCACCAGATAAAGATATGCATTATATGAAATATATGCCTGCACTGTCCTGCCTCTGGCGCCTCCCTCATAATATCTGGTAAATACCTCTGTCATTCTTCCATTATGCTCTCCTGTAAACAAAAACTGAGCTAAAACCCGCTCTGACAGTTTTTCCACATTCATTGAAAAATTCAGGGCAGCCTTCCACATATGATACATGTTGTCATTAGTGCTGTTATAAAACTCCATCATATATCCCAAAACATCTTCATCATATAAATGATTGTCAAATATAAAGCTTCCCATTTCTATTAACAGCTTATTATATTCACAGCCGCATATACCAATCATATATTTTACCAGCCTGAATAATTTCGCAGGCGAAACCATCTCATAGCCATATACTTCTATAAGCTCAAAAGCTTCCTGATGCATTCCATAGTTTACACATGCTTCTATAAGCTCCTTTGCCGCCTTTATATTTAAGTCCTTCTTTATTATCTGCCCAAACATTCCTTTAAAATCTTCGCCAGTATAATATTCATAATAAAAATGAATTATCCAGCTGTTGACTATTTCATGAAATTCATCATTCATAAATCCATTTTCAAGCATATCAAACCATGCAAGCACAGCCTCGGACGTAAAACAGCCTCTATTTGCATAACTTCTTGCCATGTATAGCTTAACTCCATCATTCTCAGTTTCCCGGGAAAAAATCTCGTCCGCTAAAGGCATACCGTCAAAAACTTTCTCAACCTCATAATTGACACTGTCTTTTCTTACAATTTTGTCATGACATACAAATACGACGCAGCAGCCCTCTGTATACATAGGCACATATACCTGCCCCTGTATAAGCGGATAAACTATTGGCTGCCTCTGCTCCTTATGTTTTACACATACTGCCTGTATGCCTTCATCAAAGCATGTGAACTTATGCATAAACAGCAGCTTTTCCATAAATCCACAGGTATCCTTATCTATTAACTGTTTTTTCCAGAAGGTTCTGTATAATATGGCAAGGCTGTCATCAATATGACCCTCCTTTAACTGCTCATATACGAATATTTCTATATTTTTAACATAAGAATCATATATTTCTTTATATGCAGTTTTATTTTTAAGAATATTTGCATATAAATATGCCTTAAGTCCATATTCAAGCTCATTGTCATAGGCAAAATACATAAGCACTACCTTAGGAAGCTTCCTGTCGTAGTCCTTTTTCATGCTTGCAATGTAATACTCATAAAGCCTTGTTATACGCAAGCCCCTAAGCACGCCCTTTTCATAATATGGAAAACTATCCTCTCCCACATAGGAATTGCGAATCATATGTGTAACTAAGGGGGTAAGGATTCTGTCGTCCTCATAAACCTCATACAGCTTTTTTAAAAGATTAATTGAAGTTCCTTTTGCAAGCTTCTCATTACCTATAACATCACTTATCTGTATTGCCAGCTTTTCCTGTATTATATTATAACGGCAGCCAAATGTAATGATTTCCAATTCAAATTTATTAAGGACTCTCAAAAGCTGCGGCTGCTGGTTAAGTATCACACAGGCCTCAAAATACATTACCGGACTTGTGCAGCCGCCCCGGAATGAATCCTTAATCCTAAGGAGTTTAACACTCTGGTTACTGTCACTGCTGCCTTTTAGATAAAAGAGAATCCACAAGAGCTTCCACGAATCATATCCGTTTTCATAATACCCTGATACTATCTTAACAGCTTCCTGTGTGTTTTCTGCCGAGTGCTCAAGCAATGAATTAACATATATATAATAACAGTATAATTCGACATTATTTTTAATATCGGAAAAAATTCTTTCACGCACATGCTCCATTATCCAGCGTCCATCATCTTCCCGTCCCTCCATTATATACATCTGTGCCTGAACAATATCGAAAAATAAATTCTGTGCCGCTATTGCGCGCACCCTGTCTAATATCTGGTTTGATTTTAAAATCCATGACCTCATATCCTGCTTTTTCATTCTATAAGCAAGATATTCCTTTGTAAGTCCCAAACATGCCTTCTTAATTTCACCTGCATTCTCTGGAAACAGTCTGGCATCTGCCCTCTCATTAACATAGCCTGTATTATGAACCTCTATCTCAATCACAAAGCATTGATGGAAATTCTTTATATATATTTTTCCAAAATTAATTCCAGCATGCATCTTAGCTTTATCAAGAAGATATTCCAGTTCATATTTACCGCCGATAAATTCATTCCAGCTGACATTTTCCGTTGAAAGCTTTATAAAAGGCGCATCAGCTGACACTTCAATAGACGTATATCCCCATGTACTTGTATGAATCGCAATGCTTTCTTTAATATTATCCGTAAAGTCATTAAAAACCCTCCGGCTGTCATCTATTTTTAAATTCAGCTGGGTTTTCTTGCGTAAAACCAAAAGAAATTCTTCCATTGCGGCATAAACATCTTTCTGATGGCTCACAGATTCATATATATTTTTTAAATGTTCATCATTCCGAATAAACACCTGCAAAAATCTCTCTGACAGAAATATCTTTGCAGCCTCCTCCGGCTCCATATGTACCA
>JAUNPT010000155.1 GCA_030536565.1 Eubacteriales bacterium
AGGAAGAACTTGTAAGCTTTATTCAGGATAAAAATTATCTGGGTGAGGAAGAACTTCTTAATTCAATGCACATTGACAAGCATATAAAGGACGTTTTGCTTGCTATGCCGCAGCTTTTTGGTTCTGCTGATGTTCTCCATAAGGCAAAGGAGCTTACAGATAACAGCGAATGCCTTGCAGCAATTGAAAGACTTGAAAAACTCTATGAGCTGTTAAAGGTTACAGGCTATGACAAGTATATTTCCTTTGATTTAGGTGCAATAAGCAAGCATACATATTATACTGGAATTATATTCTACGCATATACATTTGGAACTGGTGAACCTGTAATAAGCGGAGGACGTTATGATAAGCTTATAGGACAATTCGGCTGTGATAAGGCTTCTATAGGCTTCTCTATTACAGTTGACAGCCTTATGGCAGCAATTAACAGGCAAAATCTTGATATGCCGGTCGATGCAAACGGCACATTAGTTATATATGAACCAGATAACCTTCTTATGGCAATTAAAACCTCGGATGAACTTCGTAAAATGAACATTCCAGTGGCCTTAATCCGTGCAAATGACAGTAAGAGCACTGCACAGTATTGTGAATACGCTGAGAGCTCACAGCTTGAGGATATCGTTTTTTTGAATGACACTAAAGATTTAGATGCTGATGTAAAGGTTATGAAAGCAAAATCAGCCACATTCAGGAACTGCACACTTAAAAAAATTTGGGGAGGTAACTTTTAATGAGATATATTACAATAGCCCTTGCCAAGGGAAGATTAGCTAAGAAGGCATTAGAAATCTTTGAAAATGTCGGTGTTACCTGTGAAGAAATGAAAGATGAAAAAACACGTAAGTTAATATTTACAAATGAAGAATTAGGCTTTAGATTCTTCCTTGCAAAACCTTCAGATGTTCCAACATATGTCGAATATGGTGCTGCAGACATTGGTATTGTAGGAAAGGATACAATCCTTGAGGAAGGCCGAAAGCTTTATGAGGTATATGACCTTAAGGCTGGAGCCTGCAAAATGTGTGTGTGCGGGCCTGAATCAGCAAAAGAAAAGCTTTTGCACCATGAATTAATCCGTGTTGCGTCTAAGTACCCAAACATTGCAAAGGATTACTTCTACAATAAAAAGCATCAGACTGTTGAAATTATAAAGCTCAATGGTTCTGTTGAGCTGGCTCCGATTGTCGGCCTTGCAGAGGTTATAGTTGATATTGTTGAAACTGGTGCAACGCTGCGTGAAAATGGCCTACAGGTTCTTGAAGAAGTTTGTCCATTATCTGCAAGAATTGTTGTCAATCAGGTAAGTATGAAGATGGAAAATGAACGTATTACAAAGCTAATTAATGACGTGAAAAATTTTCTTGAATCAAAGGAAGCATAAGGATAATTGAAAGAAGGGTAAAATTATGAGAATCGTAAAACTGACACCAGAGAGTAAAAATAACATACTTGAAAATCTTTTGAAGAGAAGTCCTAACAGCTATGGGAAATATGAGGCTGCTGTGAATGACATTTTAAATGATGTACGTGTAAGAAAAGATGAAGCTTTATTTGAATACACAAAAAATTTTGATAAGGCAGATATAGACAAAGATAATATTGTTGTAACAAAGGAAGAAATAGAAGAAGCATATAAGCAGGTTGATGCAGGTCTTCTTGATGTAATCAGAAAAGCACTTGTTAATATACGTGATTATCATGCAAAGCAGAAACAGTACAGCTGGTTTGATTCTAAACCCGATGGAACGATTTTAGGACAAAAGGTAACACCTATTTCCAGAGTTGGTGTATATGTGCCAGGCGGAAAGGCGGCATACCCTTCCTCTGTTCTTATGAATGTTATGCCAGCCAAGGTTGCAGGTGTTGAACAGATTATCATGTGTACACCTTGTGATACCAAAGGAAAGGTATATCCTACAACTCTGGTTGCCGCTAATGAGGCTGGTGTCGATGTAATCTACAAAGCAGGAGGGGCGCAGGCAATTGCTGCAATGGCATATGGAACTGAATCAATCCCAAAGGTGGATAAGATTGTAGGTCCTGGCAATATCTATGTTGCACTTGCAAAAAAGGCAGTATTTGGATATGTAAGCATAGATTCTGTTGCAGGGCCAAGCGAGATTCTTGTTATTGCTGATGAAACAGCTAATCCAAGATATGTTGCGGCCGATTTGTTATCACAGGCAGAGCACGACGAAATGGCCTCAGCAATTCTTATAACTACAAGTGAGGAGCTTGCCAGAAAAGTTTCAGAGCAGGTCGGTATATTTGTAAATGAACTATCACGTAAGGAGATTCTGGAAAAATCCCTTGATAATTATGGATATATTCTTATAGCTGCTTCATTAGATGAGGCAATTGATGTTGCTAATGAAATTGCTTCTGAGCATCTTGAAATTGTTACAAAGGAACCATTTAATGTAATGACTAAAATTAAGAATGCAGGTGCAATTTTCCTCGGAGAATACAGTTCAGAGCCTTTAGGAGATTATTTTGCAGGACCAAACCATGTATTGCCAACTAACGGAACAGCCAAGTTTTTCTCTGCGTTAAGTGTTGATGATTTTATAAAAAAATCAAGTATTATTTCTTATTCAAGAGAGGCACTTAAGCCGATACATAGCGATATTGAAAAATTTGCAACAGCTGAAAAGCTTACAGCACATGCAAACTCGATTCGTGTAAGATTCGAGGATTAATTAAATGAATCAGTGTAAAAAATAAGTCCGACAGCTTATTTTTATACCGCTATTTGTGCAGGAGCATCACAAATAGCCTTGAGGCAGATGAGAAACTGCATTCACAGATTTCGCATCGCCCCGTCGCAAAAAGTGCTCCGGAATGGAGAATTAATATGGCAGTTGAAGAAATCAGACAGGCTACAATTTCAAGAAAGACTTCAGAAACAGATATAAAAATGACACTTCGCATTGATGGAAAAGGGGAAGCAGCTGTTGATACCGGCATTGGCTTCTTTGACCACATGCTTAAAAGTTTTGCAAAGCATGGCATGTTTGATTTATCCTTACAGGTTCAGGGTGATTTAATCGTTGATTGTCACCACACAATAGAAGATGTTGGAATTGTACTCGGTGAAGCTATTAAACAGGCAATTGGAGATAAACAGTCTATCCGAAGATATGGTGACATAATACTTCCTATGGACGAAGCATTAATTCTTTGTGCAATTGATTTATCAGGAAGACCTTACCTTGTTTTTGATGGTGAATTTTCATCAGACAGTGTTGGCTATTTCGATACACAGATGGTTAAGGAATTTTTCTATGCCGTTTCTTATGGTGCCTCTATGAATCTGCATATTAAGCAGTTATCAGGCAGTAACGACCACCATATTATCGAGGGTATGTTTAAGGCATTTGCAAAGGCACTTGATGAAGCTACTATAAAAGATTCAAGAATTAAGACAGTTATGTCAACAAAGGGCAGTTTATAGACAGGAGAGACAATAATGGCATTGGAAACAGTAAATATTCCATTTTCAGAATTTAAGTTAAACAGCGACGGACTTATTCCCGTAGTTGTTCAGGATTTTAATAACAATGAAGTGCTTATGCTTGCTTATATGAATGAGGAGTCTTATAAGATGACTTTAGAAACAGGACGAATGACATATTACAGCAGAAGCAGACAACAGCTTTGGGTAAAGGGGCTTACATCAGGACATTTTCAATATGTTCACTCTATTGATATCGACTGTGATAATGATACGCTTCTTGCAAAGGTATCACAGGTTGGAGCAGCCTGCCATACAGGGAATAGAAGCTGTTTTTACAGAAACCTTATCGAAAATAATGATGTTTCGGCTGAATGAGAGGATTTTATATTTTGAATAGAAAAATTGTAATTACAGAATTTAATTCAAAAAAATATCTGCTGGATTTTTCAAATTCTGTCTGCAATGGAATCACAGTGCTAAGTGAAGCTGATAACATTGTAGGAAACATCTACATTGGACGTGTTGAAAATGTTGTGAAAAATATTAATGCGGCATTTGTTGAAATAAAAAAAGGCGTAAAATGTTATTATTCATTAAATGAAAACCAAAATCATATATTTTTAAATACAAAAAATAATACGACAGTTAACATTGGAGATAAGCTTCTTGTCCAGGTAAGCCGTGAGGCAGTGAAAACAAAGCCTGCTACAGTAACCTGCAGACTTGAAATTCCGGGCAAATATATAGTTGTTTCAGCTGATGTATCCGGTGTGGCAGTATCCTCAAAAATCAAAAAAAATCCATTGGCACTTGAAATTAAAAACCGGCTTAAGGAAATACTTACAACTCTGCCGGCAGGATTTGGTTTTATTGTCAGGACTAATGCAATTGACGCCTGTTCTGACGATGTGATATCGGAGGCCCTTAAGCTTTCAAATGTATATACAAGGCTGTATGAGTCCTCCCGCTATGGAATGTTTTTTGATAAACTATATTCTTCAATACCTGATTACTGCAATGAAATCAACAGCATTCCAACTAATGACCTTGAAAAAGTCATAACAGACCAAAAAGATATATATGATACAATACTTAAAGCTGTTCCGGGATTAGACTGCAAGAAAGTCGTTTATTATGAAGACGAAATGCTTGAGCTTTATAAGCTTTATTCACTTGAAACACTTTTAAAGCATTCAACTGACAGGAAAGTATGGTTGAAATCCGGTGGATATTTAATTATTGACCAGACAGAGGCAATGACTGTTATTGATGTAAATTCTGGAAAACAGACTAATGGAAAAGCTCTTG
>JAUNPT010000156.1:0-4526 GCA_030536565.1 Eubacteriales bacterium
GCGATTAATCTGCTCCAGAATATTCTCAGCATATTCATTCAACTCAAGAATCTTTGTATTAGAAATCTTATCTAATGAAGCTTCCGTTCTCTCATTAAGATTTTCTAATTCTTCATCAAGCAGCTGAGCAATCTGCTTTTTAACTTTTTCCTTCTGTTCAGCCGTTAAATCAGCCGCTATATATCCTCCTTCGTCCGTCTTACTTCCAAATTCAAATATAAAACTAACCACTATACATATAATTCCACAAACAAGCAAAGTTATTTCCACTGCTGCCATCTTAGCCTCCACTAATTATTTTAAATTTTCACATCAAAGTCAGTTCTTGCCTGTCCCTTAATAAATACTCTTCCATCTGGATTTTTTTGCTGCTTATGTCTGTCACCATCATCATAATATTCATTGTCACTTTTATCCTTAGCGTCAAACTTTTTCTGCATATTATCAGCATTATCCTTTTTCTGGACCTGTTCTGAGCGTGTCTGCTCATCTTTTTTCATCTGGCTTACAAGATTTTGCTGTTCTACCATAGGTCTTGACAATTCACTCTGTTTAACATGTGATGCCTCATTTATCTGCTGTATCATTCCGAACTCGGAGGGTCTTACCATCATAGCAGCCTCATTTCTGCTCCTTTAAATAGGTGCGCTCTTAATATCTGCCCCTTCTTTCCTAAACTGGCAGTAATCATACTTTTGTTTTAAAAACATATACTGGTCTCCAAAAACTAATTTAGTACCAACATAAGCTGTTTTCCCTACCTTAATACGGGCATTTTTTTCTTCGCCAATCTGTTCTCTTATTTCCTCATATTCCCGCTTCTGCTGTGATATTTCCTGCTCCAGCAATATAAGATTTCTCATGGTTTTCGCCTGAAGTTCCTGCTTTGTTTCATCTAATTTACCTTCAAGCTGCTGTTTTTTCCTTAGGGCTGTGAGTATCTGATTAAGCTGAATCTTATTATCACCTGTTGACTCGAGGCTTTTTTTCAATTCATCAAGGCGCTTCTTTTTTGCCGGGTCAACTCCTACTCCAACTAATGTCTGTGTTCCCATCTCATTGCCAATTGTCTTAGCCTGAACAAGTATAGTGGATTTCACTTCTCCGCCTACAATCAAGCCATTACGCCCAGAAGCTGTAATTGCCCCCTTTGCGCTGACTTTACTGTGCAGTATGGAATCTGTCTCAATATTCCCTCCGGCTGTAACACTGCTTGCACTTTCTATGAATTTAGACACTATATTTCCTCCGGCACTAATTACCGCCTTGTTCATTCCCTGAATCCCACGGTTAAATGTTATTGTACCTCCTGCAATTATAGTTGCACCTTCAACTATACCACTTATGCTTATATCTCCTGATGCCTTCACCAAAAAGCCTGCAATAACATTTCCCTTAATCATTACATCTCCGTCATATTCGATATTTCCTGTTGATGTATCAACATTTACAAGCTCAAGGGTGTTAGAAACAAAAATTTTATCTTCTTCCAGCATAATATGTCCGCTTACCTGAGTAATAAGCTTTGTGCCATCTTCAGAAATAATAAGATTTTTTCCATGCCTGAATATTACATGTTTTACTTTTCTAGGCCAAACCGCCCTTCCTAAAACATCTTTTCCCGGTTCGCCTCTATCTTCAGGGTGCAGCACAGCAACAACATCTCCCTGTTTAATATGGTTTACATTTTCAAGGGAGTGGAAATCCACAGTTCCATCATCATTCATTTTAGGGCTTGGTTTTAATTGTGTATTAAATAAATACTCTACATATCCGTCCTCACCCTGTCTTGGCTCAACTCCGCCTGCTATTATGTACTCATCTCCATATGCACGCTCCCCGAGGAACTTATTAATTACATCGTCGTCAATGCCTGTTTTAACGCCTATGTTTTCTATATCTTTTTTTATTTCTTCAAAGGTCAGGCATTCCGCTCCTTCAAAAGGAGGATAAAAAACAGCCATAACCTTCATACAATCAGGGCTGATAGAGTAAACCCCAAACTCCGGCGACGGATAAACCTCTGTATCAGACACCTTCATTGTAATCATCTGGGTTCTTCCCTTTGACAATGCCTCATTTAATGCAACTATGTTGCAGTCACTAATTTTTTTCTTATCAATATAATACATTGCATCGTCAATAGATGCCGCCTTATATCCAGCCTTTGGTGGATATACAGTCACATATACCCCGTCACTTTTCGATGAAAACTGGAAATACCCCTTATTTATATTCTCCATCTCAAAAACCTCATAATACATAATATTCGCTTAATTCAGCATTCATTTTTTTTAACGCTTTGGTATGAAGCTGTGATACTCTTGATTCCGAGACTTCCAGCACCATACTTATTTCTTTCAATGTCATTTCCTCATAATAATAAAGCACTACAACATTTCTTTCTTTTTCAGTAAGCTTATCAATTGCCTTCGCAAGCATTTGCTTCATTTCTTCTCTTTCGACAGATTCCTCTGGCTGGTCGAATCTTATATTATCGGCAATTTCAATCTTTGTCTCTGAACCTGCTTCTGCATATTCGTCAAGTGAAATCAAATTTGTCGATTTTGCCTGTCCCTGCCATGTAAGCAATTCTTCCTGCGAAATCCCCAATTCTTCCGCTATTTCTTCGTCTGTAGCAACATGTCCCTTTTCCAGCTCAATCTTAGCCATCGCTGCATCAATTTTTTTCTGTTTCTGACGCAGTGATCTTGGAATCCAGTCCATTTTACGTATCTGGTCTAGTATTGCTCCCCTTATTCTTAAGCTTGCATAAGTTTCAAATTTAACATTTTTCCCATAATCAAACTTATCAATGGCATCAATCAATCCAAACACACCATAACCTACAAGGTCATCATATTCAACATTATACCCAAGATACATACTCAGTCTGCCTGCAACGAGTTTTACAAGCTGAGCGTATTCAAGTATAAGCTGATCTCTAATCTGTTCATTATGCTTGGTTGAATATTCCTGCCATAGCCTGTCCCTACTCATTTCATCCATAAACAATGCCCCCATCGGTACGTATATATTTTACTGCTGTGCAGCTTCTTCATCGTTCTGCTCAGCTTCCTTTGATGCTTCTTCATCTTCCAGCTTTTTCTCTGCTTCTCGTTTTTCTTCTTCTTTTTTGTATATCTTATAAAGAATGGTTTTTACTATTATGCCAACCAGATAAAAGCCTGCCATCACACACACAAGTATCCACAAAAAATCCTTTAACGAATACTCATTCATAATCATAACTACACATACAGTAAATCCTGCTGCTAATGTAAATATAGCCGGAATATTCCTGAATTTTTTCATAGCCTTCTCCAATCACATCATTGATTTCATACTGCCAGCCCACTGTCATATTGTTTTCAATGCTTTTCCAACTGACTTAATAATATAGTCACCTGTCTCAGGATAAAATTCTACAGTCCGTCCATAATTTAATCCGCAGTCCTCAGAAATTATCCTGATACCATACTGTTTCAGCTTTTCCCGTACAGCCGCTGCATTTCTTTCCCCAACCCTTAAAGCATCATTGGTTGTACGCATTGCAAACATCTGGGCTCCGCCAGCCATTTTTGCAACCAGCCTGCTCTTAACAGCACCTGTCTTAACCATTATTCTTATCAGCTCATCAATCCCGCTGTCTGCGAATTTTGCAAGATTACTGTTATTTGAAATCTGCTTACTATCTGGCAGCATACAGTGAAGTAAACCTGCTATTTTTGTAGAAGGGTCATATAATGCAACCCCTATACATGATCCTAAACCCAATGTAGTCAGTGAATCCGGTGCTTTACACACCTTTAAATCCGCCATACCTACTTTTATCATTTCTCCCATTTTGCACCTCGTACGTATTTATCCAAAAAAGAACGCCTAATAAGTGAACCAGGCGTTCTACATCATAATCATAAAAATACAGACATACGCTACATTCCCAGTGATGAGAGTATCTTATCATAGGATTCCAGTTCTGGAATCAGAAGGAAATATCCATTTATAAAATCTGTCTCACCAAACTGAGACTGTATTAATAAGAGCTTATCACCATATTTTCCAAACTCAGCAGCTGGCACGCTAAGCAGTGAGCCAACCATATCAATAGTAAGATTTGGAACAGTAGAAATCATCTTTAATCCTGTCAATGTCGAAATTGCTGTAAGATATGAACCTGAAACAATATTACCTATTTCGTTCAATGCTGATGTCTCTATCTCTGTAAAATCCATATCATTAGCTTCCGTACTTGTATGCATCAGTAAATCGACGAGACGGTGTGCTGATTTCATATCAAAAATAAACATCATCATTCCATTGACATCGCCCTCCATGCCAAGGAGTATTCCTAAAACTATATCCTCCTCGCTGCCAATTAGTGAACAGATTTCATCAAATGGCAGAAGTGCTACATTTGGCACAGACATATCCATCTTCATGTCAAGCATCTTTGCCAATGCCGTTGTAGCATTCCCTGCACCTATATTTCCTATTTCTTTTAATACGTCAAACTGCATTTCATC
>JAUNPT010000156.1:4536-4770 GCA_030536565.1 Eubacteriales bacterium
CATCAAGTTTTTCAAGATTTATCTTAGACATATTACTCTCCATTCTGCCAGTGCTAATTCTCTACAATTAAACTAACCACATCAAGGAGAGATATTAATTCGCCCTTGCTTTTTCCTATGCCGCTTATATAACCTGCTGCAGCATCGTCACCAGAGGTTCTGTTAATCTTTTCGGTATCCTCTTCATCAAGAGTCACTACTTCCCTGACCTGATCAACAATTACACCAATAGTT
>JAUNPT010000157.1 GCA_030536565.1 Eubacteriales bacterium
TTTAAGAAATTGGGCAGCAAATTAAGGAAAAAGGCAGTGTTTTGCTGTATTCTTGCAGTTGTAATGATTATGGTTACGATGGCAGCTTATGGTATATATAAGCTCTCTGTCCGTAAAAATTATATATTGTACATGAGCTACAATGATAAAATATTTAATGCAGCTTCAATAGACAGCAGTTATGTATGTGACGAGTCAGACGCAGTATTTGCCGCTGACAGGAAAACATTTTATATAGCAAGATGGCCGGAGTTTATTGATAAAAGCAGGCTGACAGAAAGCTTCGTAAGCCAGAATGGCAAATATTTTGCAGCAACGGTTTACGATTCTGACGCAAAGATATATACATTGTATGCATGGAGTGAGGACGGGAGCTTTGAGATTTCCAGCGGCAGAAACAGTAAGAACGTAAAGACAGTAACTAATGAGGGAGTTATAATTTTTTCTGAAACAGAGGTTGTCAATCTGGAAGGAAATATGGGTGATTCAGCACTTTTTGTCTGTACTGCGGTGCTTGATAAGTCTAAAGAAAAGGGAAGCCAGCTATATGGTGTTACAGATAAGATTGAGGGAAGGTTAAAGAGTGCGTATGTATATTCAGGAAGTGATTTGATTGTCTATTCTAATATGGACAATAAATTATTTACATACAATTACGATAAGAAAGATAGAAAGCCCATAGCGTCAGTTGATTCTTTCTATTCAATGTCGGCTGAAACACCATATCTGTATGAAGCACAGACCTCAGATGAGATTTTTTTTGCAGAGGCGGATTCGCTGATTTATTCGGCAGGCGGAGTATATTATTTCTATGATTTGGAAGATGATAAGAATGTTGTTATTGGAAAAGTAAATGGTACAAATATTTCATTTATTTATGAGAAAAAGAATAACTGCATGTATATTATAAGTTCGGGTCAGGTTGAATACGGAGTTATAGAGGAAGGGGCCTTGAAACAAAGACGCAATATTGACGAGCTTGGTAATTTAGAGAATACAGTATATATCGATTCAAAGGGGCAGCTGATTTTTATTAATTCATCAAATCAGCTGACAGCAGTACATAAGGGTATAACAAGGATACTCAAGGAACAGGTGGCTGATGGCTCGCTTAACAGGGTTGGCAATACGAATGAGGGGATTACGTATATTTCAGAGAAAACCCAGTATTACAAACCAGATTTGTCTGCGGCAGAAACAGCAGTTTGTTCAGAGCCTGACTTAACGGGCACGGCAGATACATATCTTTATAAGAACAGACTGTATTATTATAATGCAGCAGGGGAGTTATATTCTGTAAAGAAAAACGGTGAGGACCGGACTATAATCGGCAATGTTGACAGATTATGGCTTGGAACGCAGCTTAAATAACATTAAAAATGATGCATATTATATTTTATCCCGGCTATGACAGCAGGAAAATATAATATGCATCATTTTTAATTTGGAGATTCATTTTCAAATAAAGTAAAAACCATATTGACAATGAAATATATTTGATGTATATTCTTAATATGAACTGTACTAATACAACTAATACAGTTAATACAAAAAGGAGTACAAATCCTCTCCTCGCCAGAGGAGAAGTTCTAAAAAACAGAACTGGATTTTGCTTCGCAAAACAAGGAGGTCTGCTATTGTTTACTATTGATGTGATGTCTCGAATACCGGTTTACGAACAGATTATCAAGCAGGTAGAAGATCAAATCCTTATACAGCTTTTAAAGGCAGGTGACAAGATGCCGTCAGTAAGAAGTCTGTCGGTCAATCTTGGTGTTAATCCTAATACAATACAAAAGGCATATTCTGAGCTTGAAAGAAGGCATATTACAATGACTGTTCCAGGCAAGGGGTCATTTATTTCGGAATATGCAGCAGAGGTAATCAGTAAGAAATCCAGAGGGAAAGTGGAAAAATTACAGGAGATTGTAAGGGAGCTTTTATTAGCAGGTATTACAAGGGAGGAGATTGTTGAAGCGGTGGATGAGGTTTATGAGGAAAAGAAAAATAGTCAGCAGTCATATAACGGGACTGAATGATTTGACAGAAAAAATAGAAAGGGAGAGAAGCTTATTATGATTAATGTGGAAAATGTTACAAAAAACTTTGGCAGCTTTAAGGCACTTGACCATGTAACCTGTAATATTGACGATGGCTGTATATATGGAATGGTTGGTTCAAATGGTGCAGGTAAATCAACATTTTTAAGAGTGCTTACAGGGGTTTACAGGTCAGATGAAGGGATTGCCTTTTATGATGGAAGAAATGTATATGAAAATCCTGAGGTGAAGGAGCAGATAGTATACGTTGCTGATGAGTTATACTTTTTGGCTGGTTCAAATATGGAGAAGATGGCTAAATTGTACAAATCAGTTTATGATAATTTTGATATGGAAAGATTCCATAACCTCACAGAGATTTTTAAGCTTGACCCAAAGAAAAATATTTCAAGCTTTTCTAAGGGAATGAAGCGTCAGGCGGCAATTATTCTGGCATTGTCCACCAGAGCAAAATACATGTTCTTTGATGAGACATTTGACGGACTAGACCCGGTGATGAGAAATCTTGTGAAGAAGCTTATATGCAGTGATGTTGCTGAGTTTAATACGACTGCTATTATTACATCTCATTCTTTAAGGGAGCTGGAGGATATATGTGACCATCTGGCTCTGCTTCACAAGGGCGGAATGGTTCTTGACAGCGATATACTGGATTTAAAAACTGCAAGATTTAAGGTTCAGGTGGCATTTCATGAAGAATTTTCAGAGGAGATATTTGCAGGGCTGTCAATCACAAGATACCGTCAGTCCGGCTCTGTTGCGACTATGATTGTAAATGGCGACAGGGAGGAGACAACTAAGCTTTTGCAGAGAATGAATCCTGTTATATTAGATATTCTTCCATTAACACTGGAGGAAGTATTTACTTATGAGATGGAGGCCTTAGGCTATGAGTTTGAAGATGCAGCAATGGAGGTGGAAGATGATGAATAAGAAAATATTTAATAGAAAACAGTTTTCTTTGATATTTAAGCAATTAAGGACTGTTGGAATTATATTTACAATAATTTTTGCTCTTATTATGATTCTTATACCTGTTACAGGAGTGGCGAGTATTAAGGAGAGCATAGAAGTTTATGGGAATGATGTAACCCTGCCTTATGTAGTCAGGATTACTAATGAAATGTCAATATTGTTGTTAACATTTGTAATATATACACCGCTGTTAACGCTTATGTGCTGGAATTTTTTAACTAAGAGAAATGCCAGTGATTTCTATCATTCACTTCCATATACAAGAGTGTGCACATACCTGACACATAGTGCGGCAATTATTGCATGGCAGCTTATTACACTTGTTATTGCAGGCGCAGTCAGTGCAGCGGCATATGGTGTGCTGTCAGATTATTTTATTGTGGATTATGGTTCAATGCTTCATATGCTGTTAAATGTATTTGGCTGTAATCTGTTATGTATGGCAGGAATCACGCTTGCATGTACATTGACAGGAAATCTTTTCAGCAATGTAGTAGTTTCCGGTATGATTATATTCCTGCCGAGATTTATGATAATGATGGTTTCAAATGTAATGTCAGGCATGCTTCCAGTCTTATCATCTGAGCATATGTTTTCTATTATGGGTAAGGAGTATAACACATTGGTTTCCTGTGTGTTTATGGTATTAGGAATAGAAAATGGTTCATTTTCAAATTTGATTATGTCTGATTCGGGAGCAGTATATACAGTTGTTTTGGCACTTATATATCTTTTTATCAGCGGAGTTTTATTTTATAGAAGAAAAAGTGAAACCGCAGGAAACGCTGCATCAGGCAGATTAAGCCAGGCCATTATCAGAATCATTATTGGCTTTGTAATAAGCTTCTTTGGTATAATAGGCATGATAACATCATATGTAAGGGGCACGCTTGATGCCAATGATATTATTGGATTGATGCTTTCTGTTATATTCGCTGCAGGGGCTATGATTGGCTTTGAGGCAATTAATATTAAATCAGTTACAGGGGCCTTAAGGACATTCCCATCAATATTTGCTGCTATTGTTTTGAGTGTGGCAGCGGGTGGTGCAATGTATGGTACGGTTCTTTTTGCAGAAAAATATCAACCGGAAGTAGAAGATATCAGAAGCTTTACAATGAAAGAGTCAGGGCATGATATGATGTATTCAGAATATGAGAATTACTTTACGGATTTTGTTTCCCAAATCTCAATAAGCAGTGATAAGGTTGAGAAAATATTCTTAGATGCTTTGAAGGAAAATGTTGAAAATATCGGCATAAGCTCAGGCAACAGCAGTGTGTATAGCTATATGAACAGAAGGGTCTGTTATACGGTTGGTTTTAATGAAGGTATAGGAACTACCTACAGGAATATATATCTTACAAAGGATAAGGCTGTTGAAATTATGAAAGAGCTCAAGGATATACCTGAATATAAAGATGCAATGCTTGACCTTCCAGATGCAGATGATGTCTCCGTTACAATGAGCACAGAGACAGTATTTACAAAGGAACAGACTAAAGATATATATGAATGTATGAGAGCTGAAAGCAGTGAGATTCCATTTGAAAAATGGTATAATGCAACATGCTCCAATGAGGATATGTATTCAAATTCATCTCCGCAGATTTATATTACATTTACAAAGAATGGCAATATGTATTCAGCACAGATTAGAATAGATGAGGATTTGCCAAAGACATTTGCAAAATATGCAGGTTATGTTAATAGTAATGGAT
>JAUNPT010000158.1 GCA_030536565.1 Eubacteriales bacterium
CTTTGCAGCCTCCTCCGTCTCCATATGTACCAGATTGGTAAAATGAAACAGGTTAAATGCTTTCCCAAGCGACGTATCAAAATACTGCTGGTCTACATGGAGTATATAAGATACAGCCATCTCACCAGCATTGCTTACAACATTAAAACAGCCCTCTATAACGCTTCCGGGTTTTTCACCTCTCGCATCTATAGTATACTCTATAACCTGTTCAGCTCCCACGAATCCATTTTTAATCAGCTTTACCTTTGGATTTGAAGAATAAATAACGTCTTTTACTGTCTCATCAGCAGTAAGAACAAATTGCTGCGTTGAAATTTCTCCTGAAATAACATTAATGTCAATGCTTCCTTCAGGTGCAGTTATATTGGGAAGTCTGTATGTATATTGTCCTCTTGACAGTTTATTAATATAATCCTTCATAAGCATTTAAGCCTCTCTGTGTATCTTGTCCATATGTTCCTTAATCTTTTTTTCATATCCATTATCAGTCGGTCTGTAAAATACTGTTCCAATTAAATCATCAGGTAAGTACTGCTGGCTTACATAATTATTTGGATAATCATGGGCATACTTGTATCCCCCGCCATGCCCCAGCTTTGCCGCCCCCTTATAATGGGCGTCCTGCAAATGTGTTGGAATCAATGATGTTCTTTGTTCCTTCACAGCCTCCAAAGCCTCATCTACAGCAGTAATGCATGCATTGCTTTTTGGTGCCGTGGCAATGTAAAGTGCAGCCTGAGAAAGCACAATTCGTGCTTCCGGCATTCCTAACCGTTCCACAGCCTGAGCAGCCGCCACAGCAACCAATAAAGCATTTGGATCTGCATTACCCACGTCCTCACTGGCACAGACCATGATTCTTCTGGCTATAAACTTAATATCCTCCCCTGCATACAGCATCTTTGCAAGATAATATGAAACCGCATCGGGATCTGAGCCTCTCATACTTTTAATAAACGCTGAAACTGTATCATAATGATTATCTCCGGCCTTATCATACTTAACTGACCTTTTCTGAATGCACTGCTGTGCAACAGCCAAATCTATATGTATTTTTCCATCTTCCTGTCTCTTCGTTGTAAGAATACCTAATTCTATAGCGTTAAGCGCATTTCTTGCATCTCCATTGGAAATATCGGCAAGGAAATCCAGCGCATCAGCATCAATTTCTGCCCGAAAGCTTCCCATACCCTTTTTCTCATCATAAACAGCACGTCTTAATATTTCCTTTATATCTTCTTTTCCCAGCGGCTTCAGTTCAAAGATAACTGAACGTGAGAGCAACGCCGAATTAACCTCAAAATAGGGGTTTTCCGTAGTCGCACCTATTAAAATAACTGTTCCATCTTCGACAAATGGCAGCAGGTAATCCTGCTGTCCCTTATTAAAGCGGTGAATCTCATCTACAAAAAGAATAGTCTTTCTGCCATACATTCCAAGGTTATCTTTTGCTTTAGCGACAACCTCCTCCATATCCTTCTTTCCAGCAATCGTAGCATTAATCTGGTTAAACTGTGCACTTGTCGTATTGGCAATAACCTTAGCAAGCGTCGTCTTTCCTGTTCCTGGAGGGCCATAAAATATAATTGAACTCAGTTTATCTGCTTTAATTGCTCTGTACAGCAGTTTATCCTCTCCTATAATATGCTGCTGCCCCACCACTTCCTCCAGGGTTTCAGGTCTGATTCTGGATGCCAGCGGTGATTGGTTTTCTTTATTGTTTTCTCTCATATATTCAAATAAATCCATAAATGATTAACCTTACCTTAAAAAGAATCTAATATATAAAATATATCATATCCTGTAAAAAAAATCATCAATTCATGCTTACATTTGTGTTATCCACGTCAATTTCCTCATTATGCGAAGAAGTGCGTCCGAAAATTCAGCTTTTTTAACACTTTCTGCAGCAACGATATCTACAGAGCCTATCTTCTCCGTCCCATAATAATAGTCAAGTGTGCCCACCACATCTTCCTCATTAATGGGGGCTGTAATTTCATACATATTTGTCTCTTTTATTATATTTTCTTTATCATATGAATCAAGAAACAGATAAGAAAAGTCTTTGGCAAAGCGGCACTTTATATTTTCCTTTTTCCCCTGATTTATCCGTACATTTTCCGGCAGCTGCATGTTATCATCTTTATAAATCTGGCACACACTGTAACCGTAATTTAAGAGTGCTGTCGCATCTGAGAATCTGTTTTTACTGCTTTCTGCTGCCATTATTACCGCAATTAAATCTATACCATCTTTTTCAGCAGTTGCTGAAAGGCAGCACTTGGCTAGTCCTGTAGAACCAGTTTTAAGGCCTGTCGCCCACTGATACTGCTTTATAAGCTTATTAGTATTCGAAAGCCCAAACTCTGATTCTCCCTTTCTTGTTACATGGGTAATGGTATCCATCCATATGGTTGAATAATCATGTATCTGAGGATGCCTGTTAATTAAATCCCTGCTCATAAGTGCCACATCTCTTGCACTGGACATATGACCATCAACGTCAAGGCCGCAGCAGTTTACAAAGGTTGTATTATTCATTCCAAGCTCCTTAGCCTTTTCATTCATTCTTGCCACAAAGCCTTCCTCTGAACCAGCCACATGCTCAGCCATAGCTGTGGACGCATCATTAGCACTTGCTACAGCAATACATTTAATCATAGTTTCCACCGTCTGGGTTTCTCCCACCTCCAAAAACACCTGACTTCCACCCATCGAAGCGGCATGCTCAGAAACCACCACTTCTTCGTCCAAAGTTATTTTTCCTTCATCAAGCGCGTCAAATATCAAATCCAGTGTCATAATCTTTGTTATGCTGGCAGGATGCAGTGCTTCATCAGCATTTTTCTCATAGATAACCCTCCCGGTTGACGCCTCCATAAGTATTGCAGATGGTGATGATATATCCGGTCCTGCTTTTGTCCCATTTTCTTTTAAAGGCTGAGTATCATTTTCATATACTGTTTTATGTACATTTACATTATTTTCATAAGCTGCCAATGTATCCTTTGGTGTATTCACACAAAATATCATAATTAAAAATATAAATAAAAAACACCATACCTTTGTAATAATTCTTCTGGCTCTAAAACTCATGCACACTCTCCATGAGTACCGTAATTATTACAATGTATGGTGTCTGTTTAATTTTTATAACCTATCACTGAAGCCTTTTTTTAATTTCAGCTATGATGATTTCTAAAGTTTTCAGTCTGGCATAATATTTATCATTCGATTCTATAATATGCCACTGGGCCTTGTCTGTTGATGTATACTTAAGCATATCATCAACTGCAGTCTCATATTCCTCCCACTTTTCCCGGTTTCTCCAGTCCTCATCAGTAATCTTATATCTTTTTTCCGGTGTGTTCTGACGCTCATTAAATCTCTTTAACTGTTCTTCCTTATCTATCTGCAGCCAGAATTTAATTACTATTGCACCCCAGTCTGTCAATTCTTTCTCAAACTCATTAATCTCATTGTAAGCTCTCATATATTCTTCATGCGTACAAAAGCCTTCAATTCTTTCGACCATAACCCTTCCATACCATGTTCTGTCAAATATCTGGACATGTCCTGTTTTGGGCAGCTCTCTCCAGAATCTCCATAGATAATGTCTGCTTTTTTCAATATAATCAGGCGCTGCAACTGGTGTTACATCATAATCCCTAGGGTCTAATCCTCCTGCTACTCTTTTAATGTTTCCACCTTTTCCAGCCGCGTCCTGGCCTTCATAGCATAGTATCATCGGAATATCTGCCTTATACAGCTTATACGACAGCTCCCTTAACTCCTTCTGCAGCTTATCCAGCTTTTCCCTGTACTGGCTTTCTTCCACAGCAAAATCAAGGCTTACCTGCGAAAGCTTAGGCATATCCAAAAGTTCAAATTCCATATTTTCTGGAAGTATTCCTGTCTTTGCCGTTGTATCCGACAGCCTTTTTTCTATACTGGCTGTCATTGTCTTTAAAATAGAGTTTAATGCAAGAGTTTTATCCATTCCCGAAACCACTGTCCATGGTGCGTTCTCTGTGTTTGTAGCCTCTAACATTTTATCATATTTCTTATATATTTTTTTATATTCCCTGTTTTCCTTCAAATCTCTTTTAGAAACTCTCCAGCTTGTATCTTTATGGCTGCTCAGCCTGCTAATACGCTCGGACTGTTCATTTTGTGTAATGTGCAGAAAGAATTTTATAACAAGATATCCATTATCAGTAAGCTGTCTCTCAAAGGTATTAACTCTCTGCGTCATATCCTTCTTATAATCATGATACCAGCTTTTGTCAAAAATAGTCATTTTCCCTTTTCCGGGAATATTATTCCAGAACTGGTAAAGATATGGCCTTCTTTTGTCTTCTTTACTGCGCCTTGCCGTTACATACACATTAAAATTTCTGGGGTCCATATTAAGGATAAGCTTCCCTATAAGGCTTCCCTTTCCTGATGTCCCCCAGCCTTCAAAAACAACTACTGTAGGAATACCGGCCTCCTTCATTTTCTGCTGCAAAACACCAAGCTTCACGCAAAGTGACTTGTTCTCCATCTTCATTACATCATTGCCCTCTGACATAAGATTCACATTCTCTAACATACTTATTCCCCTTTCTCCATCTTATTTTACCTCAATCAAGATATTTGGCGTTCTAACCCTTGTATAAAATCATATACACTTATTATACTCCTTTAAATGGAAAATAGTAATTAAAATATAAATCTTGTCATTGGCC
>JAUNPT010000159.1 GCA_030536565.1 Eubacteriales bacterium
AATTATTTTGCAACTATTTTGCCTTGATACAGACGTTTTTGTAATATGTTAATATGGAAATCCTTCTGGTATTTTTTAATTTTATTAATTTCGTTTTCTGTAATAATCGAAATACAAAGACCTTGCTTTCCATTGCGCCCACATCTGCCGGCACGATGTAAATATTCCTTTGAGTCTTCAGGCAGATTAACATTGATGACTGTTTCAACATCATCAATTTGTAACCCTCTTGCCGCAACATCTGTGGCAAGAAGATATTGAATTGTTCCAGATTTGAAACCCTCTAAAGCCTTTTTTTTCTCAAATTTATTCTGATTACCGGATAATGCAGCAACGCTATAATGGTGATATTCTAATTTCTGCAGGGATTCTTCCAAATCATATTTGGTATTTATGAAAACCAGAGTTTTATTGCTGCTTGCTGCTTTAGCAATTTTTCTCATTGTTTCAATACGTTCACGCCTGTCAGCAACAATATATATATGCTTTATAGTTTTAGGAATAATAGCTTCGTTGTTTTTGGTTTTGCTTATATCTATCATTACAGCCTTATAAGTTAAGCTTTCAGCACAAATTCTTGTTTTTTTGTCAACGCTTGCAGAGAATAATAGGACCTGTGTGAATTTCATAAGTGATCTTCTGATTGCCAAAACAGATTCAAAATAAGTCTTGTCCATCATTTTATCTGCTTCATCAATTACAAGTGTCTTCACATCATGTACACGCAGTTTTTTCATCTTAATTAATTGACTGATTCTTGCAGGTGTACCAACAATGATTGCCGGCTTATTTTTAAGAGATTCTGCCTGACGGTTAATATTACCATCACCAATTAAAAACTGCGAAAATAAGCCAATATGAGCGTTCTCAAACAGCAGCATAATCTGCTCATGTACCTGAACAGCTAATTCCTGAGTTGGAACGAGTATTATAGACTGAATATGCTTTGATTCTAAATCAAGCTTGTTTATTATTGGTACAAGATAAGCAAGTGTTTTGCCGCTTCCAGTACTGGAACAGGCAACTACATCTCTGTTATCTGAAATAAATCTATATGCTTCCTGCTGTATTGGTGTCATCTGTGTAATTGATTGATTATTAAGAGCATTAACCAGATTTACTGATAATCCTTTTATTTCGGTATAGTTCATTAATATATGTTTCTCCTTAATATCTTTTATTGCAGTTTATTGCTTCTTAAAAATAAGCTTAAATTGTCTGCACCAGAAGTTAATTATAACCTGAAATATAGAGAAATACCAGTAAATAATTATAGGTGTTTAATTTTTTATTTCTGATGAAAAATAGTATACAATAAGATTCTGACCGCTATAAAGAGTATCAGAGTTCATATTATTTAGGGATTTGATGCTGTTAATATAGTGTGTATTGCTTTCTTCTCCGTTATTATATTCCTCTGCTATATTCCAGAGCGTTTCATCAGCTTCAATAGATATACTGGTATAGTAACGTAACTGGGGCTCAGATTTATGACCTTCATCAGATGCGCTTACAGTCATTAGATGACTTACAGCAACCGTAAACATTATAAGCATGAATATAACGAAGATTGCTCTTAAAGAATTATTGTTTCGTGTAAAGTTCCTTTTCTTAAGATGTCCTGATATCTTAAGATTGTTATTGCCTGCATAATTATTATAGTATTTTTTAAAGTTTTTAACTGAACTGATTCTGTCTTTCATAATAACCTCCCTTGAAAACGAACATTTGTTTATATATAGATAATAATACGCGAACATTCGTTTGTCAATATAAATCGAACAAAAATTCAGAACAATTTTTCGGAAAATCTGTTTGCATTTTTGCAAATCTTATGTTATTATAATTTTGACATCAAAAGGTGCTCTTATTATAAAAAGATTGGAGGAAATAGATATATGGCATATGGACGTATTACAAAAAAACAGACAGAAATCTTAGAATATATCAAGTCGCAGATTCTTAATAAGGGGTATCCACCATCAGTTCGCGATATATGTGAAGCAGTTAATCTGAAGTCAACTTCTTCGGTACATGCACATCTAGAAACTCTGGAAAAGAATGGATATATAAGGAGGGATCCGACTAAGCCAAGAACAATTGAAATTATAGATGATAATTTTAATTTAACAAGACGTGAGGTTGTTAATGTCCCTCTTTTAGGGCAGGTTGCTGCAGGACAACCGCTTTTAGCAGTTGAGAATATAACTGCTTACTTCCCTATTCCGGCCGAGTATATGCCTAATGAAGAAAGCTTTATGCTCAGGGTAAAGGGAGACAGTATGATTAATATGGGAATCTATGAGGGTGACCAGATTATTGTCAAGAGACAGAATACCGCTCACAATGGAGACGTTATTGTTGCACTTGTGGAAGATTCGGCTACTGTTAAAAGATTTTATAAGGAAGACGGGCATATTCGACTTCAGCCTGAAAACGATTTTATGGAGCCAATTATTGTAGATGATTGTGAAATTCTTGGTAAGGTAATTGGTTTAATAAGATTGAATATTGTATAACTAATTAAAAAAATAGAGGTGCACACTAAACTGATGTACACCTCTATTTTCAAATATTATTAAATTTTAGTATAAATCTGCTGCTTCTATAAAGTATCCGCATCAATTGTTATACCATCTCTCCATATTCTTTCTAAATCGTAAAACATTCTGTCTTCTTTTGAAAATACATGTACGATAACATCATTGTAATCAAGAAGAATCCACGATGCAGACTGATATCCTTCAACCTTAGGCTCATTTGCACCGGCTTTGTGAAGCTGTTCATCGACGTTATCAACTAATGCCTGAATTTGATTTGTATTGGAACCGCTTGCAATTATAAAATAATCAGCTATAACAGATACTTTACTAATATCAATTACGCGGATGTCCTCTCCTTTTTTATCTTTTAAACTTTCAACAATTATTTTTGCCATTTCTTTAGATGTAAGCTGTGACATATATTACCTTCTTTCTTCAATATGAGTGCTGTTTATTATTTTGCTATAGAAATTAAATGTTTCCTCTGTAGTGGTATCAATTGGTCTATCGCTTTGCTTTAGATATTTAATTGTATCTTTTAAAACCTCGTAGACAGCTTTATCAATATCCACAAATGCAAGGTTTCTTATATATTCTAAATTTTTTGCTTTGTTGCGATATGGTTCAATATAATCTGCCAAAAAGACTATTTTTTCAAGCATAGACATATCGCATTTCGCTGTGGTGTGATATTTAATTGCTGAACAAATCTGTTCGTCTTTAATACCATACAATTCTTTTGCATAAAATGCACCAAGCTTAGAATGAATTAAATATTCATTTTTTAGTTCAATATCTGTCAGGTAAATGTTATATTTTCTGCATTGGCGTATTTTAACTTCATCTGGAACACATTTTGCACAGTCATGAAGCAAACCTGCGATATATGCCTGCTGCATATCGACACCATATCTCATAGCCATGCACGCACAGGTATCTGCAACACCAATTGTATGGCGAAACCTCATCTTATCTGATTTTAATGCTTCTTTGACCTGACGTCTTAATTTTTCAATATATAAATTATCCATTATCTTCTCCGTATAAAATTACCGGTATTTAACAGTAAAGCCGGTGCTCTTTAATATATGCCGCAATACCTTCAGGAACCATGCTGCTTATATCTTTATTGCATTTTACGGAATTTCTGATAGCTGTGGAACTGTAAGGCATATTTGGTGTATTAAGGAAATCAATTCTGGCATGAAAATGCTTTTCTAGAAAATCCTTTTGATTTTGCATTTCAGTTTCGGAGTGTCTGTCTCTGCCAGCAACAAGTAACTGACAGTTTGTACAGATATATTCAGGCTTATACCATTTAGGTAATGCAAAAAAGGAATCAGCTCCAATAATAAAATATATTTTGTTATAATAACTTTGAAGCTGCTGCAAAGTGTCGGCAGTAAAGGTTCGTCCGCTCCGTTCAACTTCAAGTGTTGATACCTGCATATAGTCATATGGTGACGTTGCTATTTCTGCCATAGCAATACGATGCAAAGCTGCCACAATATCTTTATCTGATTTATATGAGGAAGGGTCATTACATGGCATAATAAGTACTGGAAGACCATAAGTCTCATGCGCTTCAACAGCAAGCCTGATATGGCCGCAGTGAATCGGATTGAAGGTTCCACCTAAAACAATAATATTACTCATTTGATTTTTTCTTACCTGCTGCGGGGAGTTCTATTTTTTTCTTGTTTCTAGATTCTTTATAAAGAACTATTTTCTTGCCAATTACCTGAACAACTTCTGAACGTGTTCTTTCTGCAAGAACCTGTGCAATTTCGTTAGGGTTGTCTGCACAGTTCTGAAGAACATTAATTTTAACCAGTTCTCTCGCTTCAAGTGCTTCTGCAATAGCTTTTGTGTTTTCTGGCGTAAGACTTGCTTTACCAAATTGGAAAATAGGGTCCATAGTCATTGCAAGACCTTTTAAATAAGAACGCTGCTTACTTGTCATAATTACTCCATTCTACCTGTTTTCAGGTTATATATAGTTATTTTTATATTACATTAGTCAAAATATTCAAATTCGAGATATTATCCTACACGTACAGTATCGCCTTCATTTATGCAAAGACCTTTTAATTCATCAAGGATTCATGATTCTTTAAG
>JAUNPT010000160.1 GCA_030536565.1 Eubacteriales bacterium
AAAGGTAATATATTTAATAAAGATCCGCTAAGACCCAAAAAGCTGCTGCTTCATCAGGGTGAGATAAATAAGCTGGCATCAGAAACAGCACAGCAGGGTTATACAATCGTACCATTACAGGTTTATTTAAAACAGGGGAAGGTAAAGATGGAAATTGGTCTTGCACGTGGTAAGAAAAATTATGATAAGCGTGACAGCATAGCAAAAAAAGACCAGGCAAGAGAGGCTCAGAAAGATTTCAAGGTAAGAAATCTGTATTAGAGGAAACAATGGCGCCAGACACATATTAAAAAAGGTAATCAAAACAAGTAAGATATAACACAAAAAGTAATCAAAAGTAATCATTCTAAATGGGCAATAAAAAAGCGTAAACACAGATAAAATCTGCATCTACGCTGCATGTTGGATATGGAGTAGACGGGAGTCGAACCCGTGTCCAAAAGCCCATTCACTGTTCTTCTACTATTATAGTTGATTATTTTGTGTTTCCACACATTCCCTCTGGCACAGGGAAGTCAACACCCCTGTACTTTCAGTAGCTTCATGATACGCCCATTAGCTCAAAGCTTTGCTAAAGTCGTTTCCCGCAAAGTCGATGCCTTGATTCCAATGTGCGGGTGCACTGGAGAAGACAGAAGCAGAACTAGGCTGCTACAGCTAAATTTTCGTTAGCGTTTATTTTTAAGTTTGGAATTTAACGCATCCCCTGCGAATAGCTTCACCAGCTTCAAAACCCCTGTCGAAACCTTTACTACCCCTGAATCTATCACTGTTTTTGAATTGTAACACTAGTAGTGTGGCTGTGTCAACTGGTTTATTATGGTTTTATAGTATGTTGGTTAAATCCAGAATGTTAAAAACTTGTAAATGGCAAATGTGTTCATAAGCATGTTTTTTTGACAAAACATGCCAAAAATTACAGTGCATTCCTTGTGGATTGAAAATAATTGTTGTATAATTTTTAAAGCTTATGCTTAGTGTAGGCAAATATTATGAAAGGAGAATTATAATGAAGAAGAGTTTATTAACAGTAGTGTTAGCACTTGTTATGACTGTAGGTGCATGCTTCACAGCTTTCGGAGCTGACGGCGTATCAGCCGATGAGCAGAAAATCCTTACAAGATTACAGGCAGGTATTACACTTAGTAATGGTACAACTGTACAGCTTGCTGCATCAGACATTGCTAAGGCAGAAAACTACCTTGCAAGCAATGAATTAACAGCTGACCAGGTTACTGAAACACTTGCTAAGGTTGAAGACGCTCAGGCTGTAATTAAGGCTAACACAAGCGTTACAGATCTTGCAGCATTAAAGGCAGCAGCTAAGGAAGATGCAGCATTTGCTGCTGACTTAACATCAGCAATCAAGGCTGCTGCTAAAGCTGCAGGTACAGAAGTAGCTGTAGATTTAGTTAATGGTACAGTATCAATAGCTGGTGAAGAAGCTGAAGATACACCTGTAAAGCAGACAGGTTTCAACTTCACAGTAACTGTTGCAGCAGCTGCAGCAGTAGTCGCTGTTCTTGGTGGTTGTGTAGTTGTTGCACGTAAGAATGAATTATTTTCTTAATAAGTATAATTCATATTAGGTGCACTGGTTTAGGTTAGAAGGGACTGCACGTTTTACAAATCTTGATTTGTGGGGCGGCAGCCCGCTTCTGGCATAATGGATTTTTTGATGGATATATAATAAGTAATGAAAAGGGAGAAGTGTTATGCGTAATCTTAAAAAGGTGATGCGCTATATTATTACACCTGTGATATTTGCATTGCTCGGATACATGTTTATAATAGTGGCACTCTCGCCGGTTATCAGGCTGACAGAGGCAGTGGGAGGTATGCTTGTAAAAGACAGCGCACCTGATTTTAACACTGAATTATCTATTGTTTATGATCCAGATGCTCATAAGAAGGTGGCTTCGCAGGAGATTCCATTTTCACAGATTCAGTTTCCATCAAAAGGCGAACAGTATGCTAATCTAAGCTGTGAAGAAATTGGATTAGATGCGCCGCTTTACTGGGGAGATACCAATACAATTTTAAAATATGGTGTCGGACAGTATACGGGAAGCTTCATTCCAGGATATGGCAAGCTCTTGTTTTTAGCGGCACATAATACAACATATTTTAACTGCCTGCAAAATGCGGCAGAGGGTCAGATAGTTACAATAACTACTAATTATGGTGTATTTGAGTATGAAATATATAAATTAGAGGTCATAAATGCCAAGGAAGCTGATAAGCAGTATCAGACATGGGTTAAGGGTACAGAGGAGATACTTATGATGTACACCTGTTATCCATTTGAAAATGCATATGGATTTAAGACAGACAGGCTGTTTGTATTTGCAAGGAAGCTGTCTGGACCAGTATTGGTTTAGGAGGGGGCATTATGCATAAAAGTAAAAAAAGTGCAATGCTTCGTGAAGGCATTAGCTATGTCTTATCATTTTTGCTGACAGTGTGTATTACGCTTATAACAGTTTTAGTAATTATACGGTATGGCTGTTTTAACGAAAAAATCTTATTAAATAATATGAGCACTTATGGATATTATGATTTTGTGTATGAGGATATAATGAATGATGTGGAGGCAATTACACTTCCAACAGGACTTCCTGCAAGTGTTTATGAGGAAGCCATTGAATCTACATATATTTACAGTGACATTAATGGCAAAATCAGTGCTCAGTTTAAGGGTGAGGCATACACTTCTAAATCAGCAGAGATAAAAAAGAATATGAAGGAAAATATTAATGCTTATTTAGCAGGTCAGGGTTATTCAATTACTGAGGAAGAACAAAAAAGCATTGATGCATATGTGACAGAGGTCATTAAGGATTATGATAAATATATCTCCATGCCGCTTGGTACATACCTTGTTAAGGCAAAGGTGATTTTTGATAAAGTGTTTTTAATTGCATTAGCTGCATTAGCAGTAATAAGTGCGGTTATAATCTTTGTGAACCTGAAGCTTCATAAATGGGTTCACAGGGCAATGAGATATTTCAGCTATTCGGCATTAGGCTGTGCGCTGATGATGATTTCTATACCAGGTTATTTTTATATCAGAAAAATTCATTATAGACTTGCATTGTCGCCAGAATCATTTTATCATCTGGCAACAACATATATTGATGATATATTAAAATTGTTTTTATACTTTGGTTTACTATGGATTGTCGTGGCAATCATATTGATTATTACTACAATGTTTGCAAAAAAGAATATCAAGAAAGGGCATAAGTAAAACATGAATAACAATAGAGATAATAGGAATGATGTTGATGTCGAAATAGATTTGTTACAAATCGGACGAGTAGTCCTTGCGAAAATATGGGTCGTAATATTATCGGCGATAGCAACAGGCATTATAGCGCTGCTTGCAACACAGATGCTTATTACACCAATGTATCAGTCAACAAGTAAGCTGTATATTATAAACAGGCAGAATGATAATACAACAACGTATACTGATTTACAGTCGGCTACACAGCTTGTAAAGGATTATAAAGTCCTTGTTACAAGCTTACCAGTTATGGAACAGGTAATAAAGGATTTGCAGCTTAATATGTCTGAAGATGCACTTATAAGTGAAGTCAGCTGTAAAATTGAAAGTGATTCACGTGTGCTTGCATTGACTGTAACAGATAAAGACCCATATATGGCGAAAAAAATAGTTGATGCAATCGCAGATGTTTCATCAAAACAGATTACTTCTGTTATGAAGATAGAGGGAGTAAATGTTATTGAGTACGGAAGAATACCATCGGGACAGAGCAGCCCTAATGTTAAGAAAAATGTATTGATGGGTGTTGCATTAGGATTATTTATTTCTCTTGCAGTTATAATTATCAGATATCTTCTGAATGATTCTATTAAGAGTACAGAAGATGTTGAAAAATATCTGGGAATGAGTACACTGGCACTTATTCCAATTACAAAGGAAGAATATGACGGTAAAAGCAGCAAAAAAAATAAAAGAGGTTCGGGAAGGAGAAAATAGACGAAATGGAAACTATTAATATTGAAACATTAAAGCAGTCAGATTTTCAGGTTCGCGAGTCTTATAAGAACCTGAGAACAAATATAATGCTCTCAGGAAAAGAAAACAGAGTTATTATGATTACAAGCTGTGGGCCTAATGAGGGAAAGTCTACAGTATCCTTCAATCTTGCTGTTTCTATGGCAGAGACAGGAAAGAGAGTCCTTTTTCTTGATGTCGACCTTAGAAAGTCAGTATTGGTCGGACGATATAAGATACGTAAGGCTATAAAGGGTGTTACGCATTATCTTTCAGGTCAGAATTCGCTTGAGGAAGTAATGTATCGCACGAATCTTCCAAATTTATCTGTTATTTTTTCAGGACCAGTTCCTCCAAACCCTTCTGAATTATTAGGAAGTGATGATTTTTATGAGCTGGTGCAGAAATTAAAATCAGATTATGATTATGTTATAGTTGATACACCACCGCTGGGAAGCGTTATTGACGCAGCTATAGTTGCACAGTCATGCGATGCAGCAGTAATGGTTATTGCAGCTAATTCAGTAAGCTATAAGTTTGCACAGAATGTAATAGAGCAGCTTAAAATGACTAATATTCGTATAATTGGAACAGTCCTTAATAAAGTAGATTTGAGCGAAAAT